>NZ_JAZHPF010000002.1:0-300000 GCF_036543075.1 Deinococcus sp. YIM 134068 | reverse complement strand
ACCCCAGGACCGCGAAGGCGGCGGCCTCGCGCGCACTGGAATTCCAGCCGCGCTCCTCGAAGGTGACGACGGGGACCGGGGCGAGGAGACGGCGCAGGTGCCCCATCAGGGTGGGGTTGTACG
Source organism: Deinococcus sp. YIM 134068 (assembly GCF_036543075.1). Lineage (NCBI taxonomy): Bacteria > Thermotogati > Deinococcota > Deinococci > Deinococcales > Deinococcaceae > Deinococcus > Deinococcus lichenicola. The sequence continues at coordinate 299,877 of NZ_JAZHPF010000002.1, read as the reverse complement.
CGCCCCCGCCCGCCACCACGATCTCGTCGAGGCCGAGGGGCAGCACGAAGCGCGCGTAGGCGTCCGCGATGGTCCGCGCGCTGAAGGCCGTCACGGTCGCGGCGATGTCGGGGGCGTTCAGCTCGTACACCCCCGGCAGCTCGCGGAGGTTCCAGCGCTCGCGCCCGGTGGACTTGGGCGGGGGTGCCTCCAGGTAGGGGTCCCGCCGCCACGTCTCCACCAGGCTGTCCGCCACGTCCCCGGCGGCCCCCAGGCGGCCCCCCTCGTCGTAGCGCCGCCGGAAGAGTTCGGCGGCCTCGTCGATCAGGGCGTTGGCCGGTCCCGTGTCGAAGGCGAGGACGCCCGCCTCGCTCAGGCCGGGCAGGTACGTGAGGTTGCTGATCCCGCCGAGGTTGTGCACAGCCCGCCGCACGCCCGCCTCGGCGTACAGCAGGCGGTCGGCGAAGGGGACCAGGGGCGCGGCCTGCCCGCCGGCGGCGAGGTCGGGGGGCCGGAAGTCCGACACGACCGGCCTGCCCGTCCGCTCCACGATCACCGACGCCTCGCCGAGCTGGAGGGTGGAGCGCGTGTGCCAGCCCCGTCCCTCGTCCCGCTGCGGAATGTGGTGGACCGTCTGGCCGTGACTGGCGATCAGGTCGGCCCCCGGCGCGAGGTCCGCCGCCGCCTCCGCCAGCGCCTCGCCCAGCCAGAAGTGCAGTTGGGTGAGGTCGCTCGTCCGCGCCTCGTTCCGGCAGGCGGCGAGCAGCGCGGCGCGCAGGTCGTCGGCAAAGGGCGTGTAGCGGTGTTCCAGCACGGTGGCGCGGGGGGCGGGGCCGACCAGCGCGGGCGGGAGGCCCGGCCCGTCCAGCTCCGGCCAGCCCGGAAGCTCGATCAGCACCGCGTCGATGCCGTCCACGCTCGTGCCGTTCATCAGGCCGAGCAGCCTCGGCGCGCGGGTCATGCGCCGCCCCGGATGGCGGACGGGGACGGGCCGATCTCGCCGGGCGGCAGCGGGGAGGCGAAACCAGGAGCGGGGTGAATACCGGACGGCATGGAAAGGGGCCTCCGCTGGGTCGGGAGCGTCTGGGGGGTGACGGGCGTGCCCGCAGGTTATACCGCTTGTGGACCACCGGTGGCGACCACTCAAGCCTTTGACAGAAGAACATTTGTCACCCTGAGCAAAGCGAAGGGCCTCATCCATCCTGTGCCGAGATGCTTCGCTGACGCTCAGCATGACAATTTCAATGTCAACTGCTCTACACTCCGGGCACGGAGCCAATCCGACGGGTGATGAACCTCCTCGCCCTGCTCTTGCCGCTTCTACCCCTTGTGACGGGACATCCTCACCCGGCTGGGCGCATTGTCTGCCCGGCATCCTCCGGGCACCGACCATGAGAGCGGTCCGGCCCCTGAAAGGTCCTCGGGGCACGGCTCCCCACCACAGCGAAAGTGCCAGGACTCCTTCCCCTGGCACTCCACCCCCCGACGTGTGTGACCGCTACCGCAGGCCCGCCGCCACAGCTTTGGACAGCGTGGCGGTTGCGTCGTCCCCGTCGAGCGACCAGATCATGGCCCCGCCGAGGCCCCTTTGCTTGATGTACGCCGTCTTGTCCGCGATCACCTGCGGGTCGTCGTAGCTCCAGAAGGTGCTGCCGTCGAACTTCCACATCTGCCGCGTCGTGGGGTCGCGGAACACCGTGCCGGGCGCGTTCTTCAGGACCTTGTAGTCCTCGTAGCCCGCCTCGACGGTGCCACGGGCGGCCCCCGTCGCCCGCTGGTACAGGCCGCCATTCGCGTTCGTCACGCCGGTCCAGCCGCGCCCGTAGAACGGAAGGCCCACGACGAGCTTGCCCGCAGGCGCTCCTGCCCGCAGGTAGGCCGTCACGGCGGTATCGACGCTGTAGGTCCTCTCCTCGCCGCTGCCGGGGTCAGCGGGGCTGGGATAGAGGTTGGAGTGGAAGTTGGTGGGTCCGGTGGCCGCCCACGCCCCCCGGAAGTCGTAGGTCATCACGTTCATCAGGTCGAGGCTGCGCGCGATGTTCGCCACCTCCAGTTTGGCGATCTTGGAGGGCGCGGCGGGCAGGGCGGCGGTCAGCAGCCTGCCTGGCCCGAGCTGACGCCGGAACTCCTCCAGCAGCAGCGTGAAGTTGCGCGTGTCCTCGGGCCGCACGATGTTGCCGGGCAGCCCCTCACTGGCCGGATACTCCCAGTCGATGTCGATGCCGTCGAACACGCCCGCCGCCGCGCCCGGACCGCCCGCGCCGTCGCTGACGGGCAGGTTGCCGTTGATGTAGAGGTCAACGCAGCTCTGCACGAACTTCCTGCGCGAGGCGTCGGTCAGGGCCACGTCGCTGAACTCCCTGCTCCACGTCCAGCCGCCCAGCGAGATCAGCACCCTCAGGCCGGGGTTCCTCGCCTTGAGTTCCCTGAGCTGGTTGAAGTTGCCGCGCAGCCGCTGGTCCCAGGTGTCGCCCACGCCGTCCACGCTCTCGGCGGCGGTGAAGGCCTTGCCGTAGTCCGCAAAGGCGTCACTCTTGCCCTGCGCCGTGACCGTGCAGGTGAGGTCCGGCGAGATGCCGCCGAAGGCGTAGTTCAGGTGCGTCAGGGTGGCGGCGGCCCCGCTGCGCTGCACGTCCGCCAGCCGGTAGTTGCGCGAGTAGATGCTCCACTGGGTGAAGTAGCCCACCCGCCTGTACCCGCCCGTGGCTGGCGGCGGGGGCGGGGGAGCGCCGGGGATGTTCACGCTGACGCTCACGGCGGCACTCGTCCTGCTGTTCCCGGCGGCGTCAAAGGCCCTCGCCGCGTAGCTGTATGTGCCGTTTTGCGTGTTGGACGAAAAGGCGTCGCTCGCCCGGAAGCCGTCGCCCGGCGTGGTATCGGTGGACAGCAGCGCCCCATTCTTGAGAAATTCCACCCGCGTCACGCCCACGTTGTCGCTCGCCGTGGCGCTCAGGGTGACGCTGCCCGCTGCGGTGAGGCTGGTCGGGGAGGCGCTCAGCGTGGCGTTCGACGGCGGGGTGGTGTCGCCGGAGGGTGGCGGGGGCGGGGGGGTGCCGTCGCACGTCCCGCCTGGCCTCCACAGGCTGGGGGTGCTCCTGGGATTCCAGCCCGCGCCCGCGTAGGCCGTGTGGGTCTGGATGGCCGTGTACGTCGCCCCCCCGTACGTGACGACCTGTCCGGCGGTGTAGGTCGGTCCCTCCACCCAGGCGGTGCAGGCGGCCTGGGCGCTCACCCTCCCGGATTCATTCGCTGAGAGCTGGCCGGGCTGGCTACAGGCTCCCAGCAGCAGGGCGAAGGTGGCGGGCAGCAGGGCGCGGTGGTGGGTCATGGTGGCGTCCTTTCGGGAGATTCGGGCGGGGGTGCGGGACGAACGGCGGGGGCTGGCGGCGGGGTCCACCTCCTGATCTGGACGCGAGGGCTTGGCGACCCGGCAAAACCTCGCGGGCGGTCAGTACGTCACGAACTCCAGTTGGCCGAGGGATACGGCGTCATTCCCCGCGCGGAGGGTGAGCGTCTGTGCGCCCGCGCCCACGCCTGCGAAGTCCACGTTGACGGTCTGCCCGGCGTTGATGGAGAGCGGAATCTCCCGCCCGGCGAAGACCACGGTGATCGAGCGGCTGTTCTGCGTGCTGTTGCTGGTCAGCCGCAGACGCAGGTTGGCCGCGCCCGTGGCGTTGAGGTTCCAGCTTCTGCTCGCGCCATTGGCGATGGCTCCCGCGTTCGTCGTCACGACGCCGGGGATGTTCGCGCTGGCGGCGGGGGGCGGCGGCGTGGTGCCGGAGGTGCTCCAGGCGCTCATGGGTGCCCACGAGGCGTCGGCGCGGAATCCGGCGCTGTTGTCGTTGGGGTCGAGCCAGACCTCGCCGCCCCGGTGGCGAATGTAGCTGTTGGGGAAGTTCTTGGAGGCCAGCGACACGTTGCCGCCGCTGCGGTCGAGGGCCGCCCTCACGCAGAAGGTCGCGTCCTGCCGGAAGAGGTCGGTGGTGTTGTTGGGGTCGATCCGCAGGCGCGACCCCGCGTGACGCAGGTACGAGCCGGGGAAGTTCACCGACTCGAACGAGACGCAGCCCGCGTCGGCGAGGCCGGGGGCGGCCTTCCAACTGGCGTCCTGCTTCAGACCGGCGGCGCTGTTCGCGTCCACGACCTCGGTGGAGGCGAGGCTCCCCGCATGGCGCAGGTAGCGGGTCACGCCCGGCGTCACGGTGCGGAGGGAGTAGAACGAACCCGGCTGAAGGGTCGGGGCGGGCGGCGGGTTGGTGATGACGCCGCCGCTCGACGTGGCGAGCGACCGGGCGGGCACGTTCAGCGTCGCGCCCGTGGAGAAGGTCACGGTGGTCGCCGCGCCCCCAGGGTTGTAGGCCACGTAGGTGCGCGTGCCGTTCTTGTTGAAGGTGGCGGCGGTCGCCGAGTTCGAGGTCACGCCCACGTCCGGGCGGCCCAGCGCGTTGAGGTTGTGAATCCAGTGGTAGGTGAACGCCTTCGACTGGCCCTCCTCCGGCGTGTAGCCCTGGTTCGCGTCGAATTTCTGGATGGCCGCCGCCGGGTCGGAGAGCGCGAGGTAGCCCCACCAGATGTCCTGCCACACGCCGGGTTCGCCGCCGTTCTGGCCCGTCATGTGGGCGTAGTTCGTCCTGATGTAGTCGGGCCGCGAGCCGAGGTGCAGCGAGCCGTGCTGAATCGGCAGGAAGTTGATGCCCTGGATCATCTCGGGTTCGGCGGTGAACCACGTCGAGTATGAGCCGCCGTCGCCCCAGTTCATGCCGACCGCCGGGTGGATGAAGTTGCTCGGGTACACCGCGTTGTCCACGTCGAACCAGTACTGCTCGATGGCGCTGACCTCGGTGGCGTACAGGTAGATGCCCAGGTCGCGCACCTGCGCGTTGTTCGTCAGTGACCCCCACAGGATGAGACCCGTGGCGAAGTTGATCGCCTCGCTGGACGACTCGTTATTGTTGCCCGACGCGAAGCCCGCGTGCCCCGACGCCCACGAGTGGCCCGCGTAGGGGTCGAAGTTCCGCAGCCGTGGGAAGCGCGTGTCGCTCCCAGGGTTGGCGGCGTCCATGATCAGGTCGTTGATCTGCCCGGCCCAGGTGTTCGCCCACGCCGGGTCGTACATGGCGATGGCGGCGGCGGCCTGCACGAAGTAGCCGTAATGGAAGTGGTGGTCGTTGAGTTCGGTGTCCGAGCCGTAGGAGGCCGGGTAGCCGATCAATGTGCCCCACACGTCGTCGTAGGCGAAATAGTTCTCACCCCCCGGCGTGAGCCAGTCTTGCAGCTTGGTCTTCATGTTGCCCAGCAGCGCGCCCTGCGCCCCGGTGTTGCCGAGCTGGGAGGCGATATGCGTCAGTTCCGCCGCCCGCCCGAGGCTCTTGCCCACCCAGTAGGTGTCGGTGCCGGTGATGGCGGGTCTGGCCGCCGCCTCGTTGAGGTAGCCCGCCAGCCGGTTCCGGTCATACGTGCCCCTGTCGGGCAGGGTGGGCAGCACGCCCCCGAAGCGCAGCGAGGTCGAGAAGCTGTTGCCCCGCAGCACCCTCATGCTCCCGCGCGCCGAGGTGTAGGTGTAGCCCGTGTTCACCGCCCCGGAGTTGAGCCACTGGTGGCGGTAGAGCGCCATGAGGGGCCGGGTCTCGCTGCCCTCCATCGGCGTGGTCGTGGCCGTAAACGTCGTGTTCACCGTGCCGTTCTGGACCGAGTAGCTGACCCGCGTGTCGGTCACGAAGGCGAAGGCGTGGCGCGCAAACTCGCTCAGCGTGCCACCGGCATTGTCCGGCAGGGCGGCCACAGACACGTAGTTCTTGCCCGCGAGGCTCGAGATCAGGGTGTTGCCCTCCACCCGCCACGTCGCGCCGCTCGGGGCGAACAGGCCGTAGTGGTGCCCGCGAATGGAGACGCCGACGACGTTGCCCGCGTTCGACCACACGCCCGGTGCCCCGTTGAAAACGATGCGGATGTCGCCGCCCGTCTTGGTCGCGTACACGTAGGGCAGGCCGTGGCCGAAGGTGGTGGTGAGGCTCGCGCCGCCGCCGCTCCAGAACGAGCGCACGGTCCAGTCGGAATAGCCGTCGAGTTTGGCGTCGGGCGAGTTCAGCCCCGCGACGCCCAGGGTGAAGTCCTCGGTGTAGGTATGTTCGTACTTGCGGTTGTCCGGCGTGATGACGTGCGTGGCGGGGTACGCGATGCCCAGGCCGCTGGCCTTCGCCCGCATCGAGAGCGGCTGGGCGTGCATGTTCTCGGAATAGGGGTTGTCCGGGTAGCGCTGGAAGACCAGCGACGACCACCAGTCGTTCGTGGGGACCGGGCCGCGCACGTTGGCCGTCCTCTTCGGGGCGACCGGGGCACCGACATTGTTCGACGGTCCCTGCGCCCCGGCGGGGAGCGCGGTGGCCCTCACGGTGGGCGCTCCGCCCGGCTGGCTGGCCTGCTGCTGTTCCGTTCTGCCGCACGCCGCCGCGCCGAGCGCCAGCAGCGCCATCACGCCGGAGAGCTTCGTTCTGGTGGGTTGCATCGTGGCTCCTTCGTGGACGTGCGGGCGACTGGCCCACACGGAGAGAACGCGCCGGAACGGGGAATGACGCCGGACGGAAGCGCGGCCTCCGAATGTGGTGGTGGACTTCGCCGGACGGCCATCAGGGACTGGGACCGGACAGGGCTTGGACCCTCCGGCACTTCAGGACGGCGAACGGAACGTCACTGGGGCGGTCGTCGTCTCGTGGAGGGCAGAGGTTGGTGACGGCACGACGGGGAGGACAGCCACGGTGGACACACGATGACCTCCGGCGGTGGAGACGCCGCGACGCCGCGCGCCCGACGTGAGGCGCGTCCGGGCCGCGATCCGTCTCCCGCCCTGAACTTGTGGAGCGGGGGCAGCGTAACACTTTTTGAAAACGTGTTCAAGCTATAGACCGAAGTTGCGGCGGTCGTTTAGAAAGGCCAGTTACTTTTCCGGCCCCACGACGCACTCCAGAGTTGAAGACCTCAAACACACCCCTGAAACAGTTTCAGAAGACGTATGATGGGTGGAAGTTGAACGTCATCCCGAAAAGGCGCGTCACCGTCCGTCAGGTCGCCCAGGTGGCGGGGGTTTCTCCGGCCACGGTCTCCCGCATCCTCAACGGCACCGCCGCCGTGGACGCTGAGAAGCGCCGGGCGGTCGAGCAGGCCGTCGCGCTGCTCGGCTACCGGCCCAACGCGGCGGCGCGCAGTCTGGTCACGGGATCGTCGGGCATCGTGGGCGTCCTCACTCCTGACCTCGCCAGCCCCTACTACAGCGACGTGCTGGGCGGCATCGAGGAGGGGCTGGAGGGCAGTCCGTACTCCCCCCTGATCGGCAGCGGCCACTGGAACCGCCGCGACGAGCAGCGGGTGCTGGACGTGCTGCTGCGCCACCAGGCCGAGGGCCTGATCGTGTTCGGCAGCAGCCTGGACGAGGGCGACCTGCGGGCCGTCGCCGGCCACGTGCCGACGGTCGTGCTCGGTCGCCGCGTCCACCTGACCGACCTGGGCGGCGGTGCCATGAGTTTCGACAACGTGGGCGGGGCACGCGCCGCCACCCGGCACCTGACTCAGCACGGCCACCGCGTCATCGGGCACATCATGGGCGACCCCGCGCACGAGGACGCCCACGAACGCCTGCACGGCTACCGCCTCGGCCTGGAGGACGCCGGTCTGCCCTTCGACCCCGCCCTCGTCGTGCAGGGCGACTACCGGGTTCCCTCCGGGGTGCTGGGCATGGGTCGCCTGCTCGACCTGGGCCGCCCGATCACCGCCGTCTTCTGCGCGAACGACCAGACCGCCATCGGGGCGCGCCTCGCGCTGTACCGCCGGGGCCTGCGCGTGCCGGACGATCTCTCGCTCGTGGGCTTCGACGATCAGCCGGGGTCGGCCTACACCACGCCCCCCCTGACCTCGGTGCGTCAGCCCATGCGTGAGGCTGGCCTGGCGATGGCCCGCTTTCTGCTCGCCCGGCTGCGCGGCCAGTCGCCCGACGTGAGCGCCCCCCAGACCGAACTGGTGGTGCGCGAGTCCGTCGCCCGGCGTCGTTGAAGGCGGTCTCGCCCGGTGACTGGGAAATTGTCCCCCCTGTCTTCTGAGGTCAGGGCGCAGTCCCGCCCTCCGCGACCTCCTCCTGCTTCGAGCGGAGTTGGGCGAGGCGGCGCTCGTCGGCGAGGGCGTGGATTTCCTCGAGGACATCGCTCTGCACGGCGCGCGAGAAGCGGGTGGTGATGGCCCGCACCCGCTCGGGATCGAGCTTGGGGGTGCGGTCCTCCCGCAGCAGGCCGTTGGTCTCCTGTTCGGTGTCGGTGAGCTGGGTGTAGCAGAAGCCGGAGATCACGGGGCTGTCGAGCACCGCGCCCACCAGCTCCCCGTACCGTTCCAGCAGCGCGTCCGTGTCCGTCAGGGTGCCGTAGCCCCACCAGCGGTCCAGGTCGCCGGGGGCGTGGCTCAGGCCGCCGAACTCGGTGAGCATCACCGGCTCGTCCCGGCGGTGGTGCCCCGACAGGTAGAAGTTGCGCCGGGACGGCTGCACGGTCTTCAGGGTATGCTCCAGCGCCTCCGCCGAGTGGTACCGCTCGCGCAAGGTCGCCCCGTCCATCGCGTAGTCGTGGACGCCGAGGATGTCGCCCTCCACGAGTTCCCAGCCGTCGTTGCCGATCACGGGCCGGGTGGCGTCCAACGACCGCGTGAGGTGATACAGCCCGCGCACGAAGGCCCGCTGGTCGGGGTCGCCCTCCAGGTTGGGCACGCCCCAGCTCTCGTTGACGGGCACCCAGGTCACGATGCAGGGGTGGTTGTAGTCCCGCTCCAGCACGTCCAGCCACTCGCGGGTGAGGCGGCGCTGCGCCTCCGGGGTGAAGACGTACGCGTTCGCCATCTCGCCCCAGACCAGCAGGCCCAGGCGGTCGCACCAGTACAGGAAACGGGGGTCCTCGACCTTCTGGTGGATGCGGACCCCGTTGAAGCCGAGTTCCTTGACGAGTTCGACCTCGCGGCGCAGGGCGTCGGCGCTCGGCGCGGCGAGGTGCGACTCGGGCCAGTAGTTCTGCGCCAGCACGAGCCGCAGGTAGTACGCGCTGCCGTTGAGCTGAAACCGCCCGTCGCGCACGCCGACGCTGCGGAGTCCCGCGTAGCTGCCCACCTCGTCCACCACGTTGTCCTCGTCGTCGAGGAGGGTGAGGCGGGCGTCGATCAGGTTGGGCCGCCGGGGACTCCACACGAGGTTCTTGCGGTCCCGCCGGAGCCGCGCGGGGTCGAGGTCGATCTCGCGCCGGACCTCCTGACCCTCCAGGGCGTAGGTGTCGTCCGCCAGCCGCTCGCCGCGCAGACTGAGGCGCACCCGCACCCGCAGGGGCCGCGCGGGGGCACGGTTGAGCCGCACGCACAGGCCCAGCCGCCCACGGTCCACGTCCGGGGTCCAGCGCAGGCTCTGGATGAACGTCCCCGGCACGTATTCCAGCCAGACGGGCTGCCAGAGGCCGGTTGTGCGGTGGTACCAGATCGCGTGCGGCTCCTCCTCCCAGTCCTGCTTGCCGCGCGGCTGCGCGAGGTCCGAAGGGTCGTCCTCGGCGCGCACGACGAGGGTCTGCGTCTCGTCCGCGACGAGGACCGCGCTCAGGTCGGCGGTGAAGGGCGTGTGCCCGCCCTCGTGCTCGGCGACGAGGCGGCCATTGACCCACACGCTCGCGCGGTAGTCCACTGCCCCGAAGTGCAGCAGCACCCGGCCTGCGCGGTCCTCGGGCGCGACGCGGACGGTGCGGCGGTACCACACGACCCGGTGGTAGCCCGTGGCGCGCAGGCCGCTCGCCCGGCTCTCGGGTGGGAACGGCACGGTGATTCTCTGGTCGAAAACGTCCTCACGCTCGAACCAGCGCTCCTCCACGCCACGGTCCCCGTCGTCGTGGGCGAATTGCCAGGTGCCGCAGAGGTCCTCCCAACGCTCGCGGGTCAGTTGGGGGCGGGGGTGAAGGGCGGCGGTCTGGGCTTTGGGGTTCGGTGTACTCACACTCACTCCTGGGGATGGGTGAAAACGGTCGTTCCTCGTGCGTTCTCTACGTTCGGGCACTCGGCGGCGCGGTGGTCGCCCGCACGAGGAGCTGTGGCTGGAAGACGTGATGCGACGCGCCCAGCCGCTGCCCCCGGATGCGGCGGATCAGCTCCTCCAGGCTCTTGCGTCCGAGCTGCGCGAAGTTCTGCTGAACCGTGGTGAGCGGCGGCTGGTAGAAGGCGGATTCGGGCGTACCGTCGAACCCGACGACCGAGACATCCTCCGGCACCCGCCGCCCCATCCGGGCGAGGGCCGCCATCACGCCCAGCGCCATCTGGTCGTTCCCGGCGAACACGGCGGTGAACTCCAGTCCGTCCGCCAGCGCCGCCTCCAGGGCCAGGAAGCCGCTCTGCGCGCTCCAGTCCCCGTTCAGCCGGGGCAGCTCGGGCAGGCCGTGGGCGGCCAGGACGTGACGGTACCCCCGGTGGCGCAGGTCCGCGTCGCTCCACTCCACGGGGCCGCCGATGTGCAGAATGCGGCGGTGTCCCAGGAGGGCGAGATGTTCGGTGGCGACGCGCCCCCCCTCGAACTGATCGACGCTGACGCTGGGACCCTCCACCTCCGTGGTGGCGTCAATGAGGATGAAGGGGACCTTCGCGCCGATCACCGGCACGATCTCATGCGCGTCGTACGGGGTCAGCAGCACCAACCCGTCCACCCCGAACTGCTGCAATCGGGCGACGGCCTGCACCATCTCCGCCGCCTCGAAACGGCGCAACGTGGTAAGCAGGCTGTCGTACCCCGAGAGCCGGGCCGACTGCTCGACCTGCTGGACGATCTGGGCCGGGCCGTACTGGTCGGTCGCGGAGGCGACGATCCCGATGAGTTGCGACCGGCGCGTGACCAGCCCCTTGGCGATCAGGCTGGGCCGGTAGCCCAGGTCCTCGATAGCGCCCTGCACCCGCTCGCGGGTCGCCGGGGCCACGCTGGGATGGTCGTTGATCACCCGCGAGACGGTCTGGTAGGACACGCCCGCCCGCTGGGCGACATCGTGAATGGTGGTATTGCGGGCGGCTCCCCTCGACAGGGGGGTTCTCCCGCGCTCCTCCACCTCTGGGCTGGACTTCTGAACTGGGCCTCGCGTCATCCGGCATCCTCCACAACGGGGCAAATCTTCTCACGGGGGGGACGCGCGCCGGGGAGGGTCGTCTGAAGCCCGCTTTCAGGAAAGGGACCCCAAACGGGGCGGGACGGGAGGCCAGCTCGTTCCCCCCGTCCCACCGCAGGCCCGCGCCTCCCGCTAGCCCTTGAGGCCCGCCGTCGCCATCACGCCCTCCGTCACCCGGCGCTGGAAGATCAGGTAGGCGATCATGGTGGGCAGGGCCGCCGTCATCGCCGTCGCCATCGTCTTCGCGTAGGCCACCCCATAGGCCGACTGCACCTGCGTGATGCCGACCGGGATGGTGAGCTTGGGCGGGTCGTTGAGGACGATGAAGGGCCACAGGAAGTTGTTCCACGCCGCGATGAAGGTCACGATGGCGAGCGCCACGGTGATGCTCCAGTTCAGCGGCAGGAAGATGCTGAAGAGCACCCGCCACTCGCCCGCCCCGTCGATGCGCGCGGCGTCGCCGAGTTCGTGGGGAATCTGGTCGAAGAACTGCTTGTAGATCACCACCGCGAGGGGCGCGGCGAGCTGCGGGAGGATCAGCCCGGCGAAGTTGTTCACCAGCCCCAGGTTGTTGATCAGGATGAAGAGCGGAATCAGGCTCGCCTGGAAGGGCAGCATGAAGCCCACCAGCACCAGCCAGTACAGCCACGTTCTCCCCCGGAAGTCGATCTGCGACAGGGCGTAGGCGCACAGCAGCGAGAGCAGCAGCACCAGCACCGTAATCGCCAGCGAGGTCAGGATGGAGTTGAAGTACCAGCGCACCAGGGGGCTGTTCTGGAGGATGTAGGTGTAGCTGCTCAGGTCGATGGTGGTCGGCCAGAAGGTCGGCGGGGTGACGATGGTGTCCGCGTCGGGCTTGATGGACGTGACCGCCGCCCAGTAGACCGGGAAGACCCACAGGGCCGCGAGCAAGGCGGTGAGGGCCGTGACCACCCCGCCCCACAGCCGGGCGAGCCGGACGGAGGGGGAGACGGTACGCGCGCTCCTTGAGGCAGCGGTGACGGTCATGCGCGTTCTCCTCTGTTCAGCACCCGCGACTGAAGCAGCGAGGCGGCGAGGATGACCACCATCAGCACCACGCCGATGGTCGAGGCGTAGCCGCCGTGCTGCTGCTGAAAGCCCTCGCGGTAGGAGTACAGCAGCAGCACGAGCGTCCGGTCGAAGGGGCCGCCCTGGGTGAGCAGGTACACCTGATCGAAAATCTTGAACTGGGCGATCAGTTGCAGCAGCAGCACGAGGCTCGTCACCGGCCAGAGGTTCGGCCAGGTGATCGACCAGAAGAGGCGGGAGCCGGACGCCCCGTCGAGCGCGGCGGCCTCGTAAATCTCGGGCGAGATGTTCTGAAGCCCGGCGATGAACAGCAGGATGTTGAAGCCCACCGTCCACCAGATCGTCACGAGGGCGACGGCGGGCATCGCCCATACGGGGTCCTGAAACCACGCGACGGCGCTCCCAGTCAGGGTGTTCACGATGCCGAAGTTCGAGTCGAGCATCCAGTTCCAGATGTTCGTCACCACGCTGACGGGCAGCACGTACGGCAGGAAGAAGCACGCGAGCACCAGCCCCTTGAGCCGCTTCAAGCGCGTCACCAGCAGGGCGAGCACCAGCCCGACGACGGTGTTCGGAATGACCGTCAACAGGATGAAGTACAGCGTGCCCCGCAGCGCCGTCCAGAAGGTCGGCTCCTGGAAGAGCCGCACGTAGTTGCCCAGCCCGATATACCCGCCCTGCCCGGTGAGGTCGGCGTCGGTGAGGCTGAGTTGCAGCACCCGCAGGGTGGGGAAGATCAGGAACACGAGGTAGATCAGGAGGAAGGGCGTGACCATCAACAGGGCGGTGAGGCCGCGTCGGCGCAGTTGTCCCCGCTTCTCCTGGCTGACGAGGGTGGCCGGTTTGGAAGCGGTGTCGAGCATGGAGTCTCTGGTCTCCTTTCCCGGATGGGGCGGCTCAAAGAGCGTGTCCGGAGGGGGTCCTCACGGGCGGTGAGGTGCGCCGGGAAGTCGTTGGCGTTCCCCCCACCCGGCTTCCCTCGCAAGGGAGGAGGAGCAACACACCCAGGTTCCGCGTCCGGATGAGGAACCCCGCCCGACTGTTCAAACACGCTCAAAGGGGGAGGGGAAGCCCCGCCTTCCGCCTCCCCCCATCCCCTTACTTGTTGAGGTTTTGCAGGGCGGTCTTGAACTTGCTCAGGCCCTGGTCCACCGTGAGCTGGCCGAGCAGCACAGGCGTGAAGTTGTTGCCCACCGCGTCGTAGATCGGACCGCCCACGCCGAAGATCGGCAGGGTGGGTTCCAGGGTCGCGTTCCGCGCCGACGCGGCGCTGTACTGCACGTTGGGCTGGAGGGCCTTGTAGCCCGCGCTGTTCTGGGTGGGCACGTACGACGGGATGTGCCCCCCGCCCGCCCAGCCCACGCCGCCCTGCTTGTTGACGTAGGCGGCGAAGGTGAGCACGGCCTTCAGTTTCTCGGGGCTGATCTGGTTCTTGGCGTTCGCCGGGATCGCCAGCATGTGCGAGTCGGCCCAGGTCTTGCCGTTCGCGTAGAGCTTCGGGAAGCTCACCACCCCGTAGTCGAACTTCAGCGTCCCCTTCGCCTTCGCGTCCACCATCGTCGGCACTTCCCAGTTACCGTTCATCATGATGGCGGTGCGCCCCGCCGTGAACAGCGCCACGTTGGCCGGGTACTGGGTGTTCTTGGGGATCAGGCCCTCCTTCGCCCAGTCCGTCATGACCTGGAGGGCGACCTTGCCCTTCGTGTCGAGGTCCGTCAGGTCGAGCTTGCCGTTCCGGACCAGCGTGCCGCCCTGTTGCAGGAACAGGGTGTACCACAGCCGCCAGACGTTGGCGGGGTCCTGGTTGGTGCTCAGGCCCAGGGGCGTCACGCCGGTCTTGGCCTTGATCTGGCGCAGCACGTTCGTCATGCCCGCGATGGTGTTGGCACCCGTGATCTGGCCGTTCGCGCCCAGCACGCCCGCCTTCTTCAGCAGGTCCCTGTTGACGTACAGGACGACCGTGTGGGTGTCGAGCGGCAGGGCGTACCAGCTCGCCTGCCCGGCCTGCGCCCTGGCGTCGCCCACCATCGTGTTCACGAGGTTGGTCTGGAAGTCGGCGGGCCTCAGCCCCGCCCCGGTCAGCTCCGCCGGGGAGATCACGCGCAGGTCCTTCTTCTGCAATCCGGCGGGCAGCGCCGACAGGTGGTAGGTCATCACGTCGGGCGTCTGGCCCGAGACGACGGCGGTGTGGACCTTCGTGTAGAAGGGGTTGCCCCACGTCTGGGTCGTCCGCTGCACCACGATGTCCTTCTGGGACGCGTTGAACTCGTCCACGATCTGCTTCATGCGGATGCCGTCGCCGCCGCCGAAGAAGTCCCAGAAGACGATCCGCGTCTGTGCCTGCGCGCTGACGGAGAGGGCGGCGGACACCGAGAGGCCGAGCACGAACAGCTTGGTCGGGCGCATACATTCCTCCAGAGGGGAAGTGGAACGGGCGGGGATGGGGGCGGCGGACAGGGAGGAGCCTTCGAACGCGGAAAAGCCGTGAACGAGAGAACCGGATGCCTGAAGCCGAACCGAGAGGGGCCGCTGAGACGGATTGAGTTGTGGTGATGTGAACGATCACATCTTAAGCAGGGCTTGAACTTCCTGTCAAGCGGTTTGAGGAAGTTCCCTCAACTGAGAGTGTGCTGGGTCAGCAGGGCCGTGAAGGAGAGGGGGGGCAGTTCCAGGGTGACGGCGCGTCCCTCCAGGCGGGGCGGCGTGAACTCGTGGGGCACCACGTTCTCCGGCTGCTCGAAGGAGTTGGCGGCGAAGGGGTCCTCCCCGTGCATCTGCCACGCGCGGGTGACGCTCTGCGGGGCCTCGTCCTCCCAGCAGAGCTGCGTGACGAGGGGCTGGGTCTGCGAGCGGTTGACGAGGAAGACGGCCCCCTGCCCGGTGGCCGGGTCGAAGCTGGCGGAGGCGTCGAGCTGGGGGACGGGGCCGTGGCGGTTGGTCTCCCTGAGCGGGGCCTTCACGAGGGCGTCGAGGGCGTACCCGCTCGCGTGGTTGCTGAAGAGGGTCAGCGGGTAGAAGATCGTCTGCTTGAACATTCCGTCCTTGTTCGTCATCAGGGGCGCGATCACGTTCACGATCTGGGCGATGCAGGCGATCTTCACGATGTCGGCCTTGCGGAGGAAGGTGTTGAGCCACGTCGCCACCACGAGGGCGTCTTCCAGGTTGTACTCCTCCTCCAGAATGTGCGGGGCCTCGCTCCACTCGCCGTCGCCGCCTTTGGCGCGGTACCAGACGTTCCACTCGTCCCAGCAGAGGTGAACGTCCTTTTTCGAGCGTTTCTTCGCCTTCGCCACGCGGATGGCGGCGGCGAGGGTGTCGGCGTGCTCCTCGAAATGGACGCTGCTCGCCAGGTAGGAGTCGGTGTCGACCGGCAGCCGCTCGGTGTTGGAGACGCTCGGGTAGGGGTTGGCCGCGTAGTGGTGCATCGAGAAGTAGTCGATGTGGTCGTAGGCGTGGCCCAGCACGGTCAGGTCCCAGTCGGGATAGCCGGGCATGGCGGTGGCCGACGAGCCGCAGGCGATGGTCTTGATCGTGGGGTCCATCCAGCGCATCAGCTTGGCGGCCTGGACGGCCTTTTCGGCGTACGTCGCCGCGTCCATCTGGCCGATCTGCCACGGCCCGTCCATCTCGTTGCCCAGGCACCAGTACTTCACGCCGTACGGCTCGGGGTGGCCGTTCTTCGCGCGCAGGTCGCTGTAGAGCGTGCCGGTGGGCAGGTTCAGGTACTCCACGAGGTCGGCGGCCTCCTGAATGGTGCCCGTCCCGAGGTTCACCGCCCACATCGGCTCCGTATTGATCTCCCGCGCGAAGTCCATGAACTCGTCCGGCCCGAACTGGTTGGTCTCGATGGAGCGCCACGCCAGCGCGCGGCGACGTGGACGGTCCTCCTTCGGGCCGATGCCGTCCGTCCAGCGGTAGCCGGAGACGAAGTTGCCGCCCGGATAACGCATGATACGGTAGTTCGTCTCCCGCAGCGCCGCCACCACGTCCTGCCGGATGCCCTTCTCGTCGGCGAGCGGTGAGCCGGGGTCGTAGATGCCCTCGTAGATGCAGCGGCCCATGTGCTCGGCGAATCCACCGAAGATCAGGGGCGAAATCTCGGAGATGACGCGCTGGGTATTGAGGGAGACGGTCGCGTGAGTCTGATCCACGGCAGGGGCGTCCTTTCGGGAGCGATAGGGCGGAAACCCCGCCCCACACGTGCTGGAAGCGGAACTCCTCGCCCGGGGCGAGCGTTGACAGGCTGACCCCCCCAGCATACGATGTGATCGTTCACAGTCAAGCCCAGGTCCCATTCATCCCTCGGCCCCAGTCCTCCCGACGTTGACGTGAGGGACTGGAAGGCCGGACACCCCGGAGGTTCCCTTGTCGTCTTCACCGCCCTTTTTCGGAGGTTCGTATGGCTGAGCGTTACGCGGTCGGGGTGGACTTCGGCAGCGAGTCGGGCCGCGCCGTGGTCGTCCGCGTGTCCGACGGTGCCGTGATGGGGGAGGGCGTGACCCCCTACGCCCACGTCGTGATGGACCACGCCCTGCCGACGGGGGAGCGGTTGGGCAAGGAGTGGGCGCTGCAACACCCGCAGGACTACCTGGACGTGTTCCAGCAGGCCGTTCCCGCCGCGCTGGGGGCGTCCGGCGTCTCCCCCGACGACGTGGTGGGCATTGGCATCGACTTCACCGCCTGCACGCCGATGCCCACGCTGGCGGACGGGACGCCGCTGTGCTTCCTGCCCGAATACGAGCGCCGCCCGCACGCCTGGGTCAAGCTCTGGAAGCATCACGCCGCACAACCGCAGGCGGACCGGATCAACGCGCTAGCGGGACAACGCGGCGAGTTCTGGCTCCCCCGCTACGGCGGCAAGCAGTCCTCGGAGTGGTTCTTCGCCAAAGCCTTGCAGATTCTGGAGGAGGACCCCGAGGTCTACGCGGCGAGCGAACGCTTCATCGAGGCCGCCGACTGGGTGGTGTGGCAACTGACGGGCGTGGAGACGCGCAACGCCTGCACGGCGGGGTACAAGGCGATTCATCAGGATGGGCGTTTCCCGAGTTCCGACTACTTCGCGGCGCTCCATCCAGACTTTGCCGACGTGGTGCAGACGCGGTTGAAGGAAGACCTCGCGCCCCTCGGAGGCAAGGCCGGGGAACTCACCCCGCAGGCCGCCGCGTGGACGGGCCTCAAGCCAGGCACCGCCGTCGCCGTCGCCAACGTGGACGCGCACGTGACGCTGCCCGCCGCCGGGGTGACGGAACCGGGACGACTGGTGGCGATCATGGGCACCTCGACCTGCCACGTCCTCCTCGGGGACAAATTGCGCGAGGTGCCGGGCATGTGCGGCGTGGTGCCGGATGGCGTCGTGCCGGGGCTGTACGGGTACGAGGCGGGGCAGAGCGGGGTGGGGGACATCTTCGCGTGGTTCGTGAAGAACGGCGTCCCCCCGGAGTACCACGAGCAGGCGAGGCGGGAAGGCCTAGACCTGCACGCCCTGCTCGAACGTGAGGCTGCCACGCAGAAACCCGGCGCACACGGCCTCGTCGCCCTCGACTGGATCAACGGCAACCGCAGCGTGCTCGTGGATGCGAACCTCAGTGGCATGATCCTGGGCCTCACGCTGGGCACCCGCGCGCCGGACATCTACCGGGCGCTGATCGAGGCGACGGCGTACGGGACGCGGGTGATCGTCGAGAACTTCGAGCAGAGCGGCGTACCGGTGAACGAAATCGTGATTTCTGGTGGGTTGAAGCGCAACCGGATGCTGATGCAGATTTACGCCGACGTGACGGGCCGCCCGCTGAGCGTCCTCGACGTGGAGCAGGGTCCGGCGGTGGGGAGCGCGATGCACGCGGCGGTGGCGGCGGGCGAGTACCCCGACATCTTCGCCGCCGCCAAGTGCATGGGGAAGGTGCGGCGGGACGCCTTCGTGCCGGACGCGAGGAGTCAGCGCACCTACGACAGGCTCTACGCCGAATACACCGGGTTGCACGACTACTTCGGGCGCGGGGCGAACGAGGTCATGCACCGGCTGAAGGCGATGAGGAGGGCGGACTGATGTACGAGGACTTGAGAACAGACCTCACCCGGCTGCACCTGGAACTCCCTAAAAACGGTCTCGTGACCTGGACGAGCGGCAACATCAGCGCCCGCGCCGGGGAGCATATGGTTATCAAGCCCAGCGGCGTCACCTTCGAGGCCCTGAACCCGGAGAGCATGGTCGTCACCGACCTGGAGGCGAACGTGGTGGAGGGGAACTTCAGCCCCTCGTCCGACACCGCCACGCACGCCTACATCTACCGCCACATGCCCGACGTGGGCGGCATCGTCCACACCCACAGCCCTTACGCGACCGCGTGGGCCGCCAACGCCCGCGAGATTCCCTGTGTCCTGACCGCGATGGCCGACGAGTTCGGCGGGCCGATTCCCTGCGGCGGCTTCGCCCTGATCGGCGGGGAGGAGATCGGGGCGGAGGTCGTGCGGGTGCTGCGCGGTCACCGCTCGCCCGCGATCATCCTGCAAAACCACGGGGTCTTCACGGTCGGCAAGACGCCGGGGGCCGCCCTCAAGGCCGCCGTGATGTGCGAGGACGTGGCGCGGACGGTGTTCCTCGCCTTCCAGCTCGGAGACGTGCAGCCCATCGCTCAGGAACACATCGACAAACTCTACGACCGCTACACGAACGTTTACGGGCAGAGGACCGCCGCCCCCGTGAAAGGAACCCCATGACGACCCTGATCGGCACCGCCCCACGAGTTGTCCGCCCCGTCCACCTCGCCCCGGCGGAGGTGTGGTTCGTCTGCGGCTCCCAGCACCTTTACGGCTCGGAGGCCCTCGAACAGGTCGCCGACCACGCCCGCGTCGTCGGGGGAGCGCTGAACCAGAGCACGAGCATTCCCCTCGAAGTCGTCACGAAGGGCGTCCTCACCACCCCCGAGGAGATTCGCCGCCTGTGCCGCGAGGCCGACAGCGACCCCCAGTGCGCGGGGCTGATCCTCTGGATGCACACCTTCTCGCCGTCGAAGATGTGGACTCTGGGACTGAGCACCCTGAAAAAGCCCTTCGCGCACCTGCACACCCAGTTTGACCGGGAACTGCCGTGGGCCACCCTGGACATGGACTACATGAACCTCAACCAGTCGGCGCACGGCGACCGGGAGGCGGGCTTCCTCCACACCCGGCTGCGGCTAGAACGCAAGGTCGTGGTGGGCCACTGGTCGGACCCCGAAGTTCACGAACGGCTGGGGGCGTGGGCGCGGGCCGCGTGGGCGTGGCACGACCTCCAGGGAGCGCGGTTCGCCCGCTTCGGCGACAACATGCGCGACGTGGCCGTCACCGAGGGCGACAAGGTGAGCGCGGAGGTGCGCTTCGGCTTCTCGGTGAACGCCTACCCGGTGGGCGACCTCGCCGAGCGGGTGAACGCGGCGAGCGAGGGGGACGTGGACGCCCTGATCCAGACCTATCTTCAGGAGTACGAGGTCGCCCCCGAGTTGCGGCCCGGCGGTGAGCGTCACGCCTCCCTGCGGGACGGGGCACGCATCGAACTCGGCCTGCGCTCCCTTCTGGAGGAGGGCGGCTTCAAGGGCTTCACCGACAACTTTCAGGACCTACACGGCCTCAAGCAGCTTCCCGGCCTCGCCACCCAGCGGCTGATGGCGGACGGGTACGGCTTCGGCGGGGAGGGCGACTGGAAGACGGCGGCCCTCGTGCGCGCGATGAAGGTGATGGCGCAGGGGCTGGAGGGCGGCACCTCCTTCATGGAGGACTACACGTACCACCTCGAACCCGGCAACCATCAGGTCCTGGGCGCGCACATGCTGGAGGTCTGCCCAAGTATCGCCGTAGACAAGCCCCGGCTGGAAGTCCACCCCCTCGGTATCGGCGGCAAGGAGGATCCGGTGCGGCTGGTGTTCGACTCTCAGCGGGGGCGGGCGATCAACGTCTCCCTCATCGACCTGGGCAACCGTTTCCGTTTCATCGTGAACGAGGTGGAGGCGGTAGACCACCCGGAGTTGCCGAACCTGCCCGTCGCCCGCGCAGTGTGGGAGTGCGAGCCGGACTTCAAGACGGCGTGCGCGGCGTGGATTCACGCGGGTGGGGCGCACCACACGGGCTACAGCTACGCCGTCACGACCGAGATGATCGAGGACTTCGCGGCGATTGCTGGAGTGGAGCTGGCGGTGATCGACCCGGAAACGCGGCTGCGGGAGTTCCGGGAAGGGCTGCGCCTGAACGACCTGTATTACGTTCTGGCGCAGGGCCTGCGGGCGTGAGGGAGAGCCGGAAGGGGAGACGGGCCGCGCCCCTCTTCCTGCTCACGCTGGGTTCTCTCGCGCTGGGAGGGGGCGGGCGGCCCACCCAGCCCGTCTTGGCGGGCGACCTGCAAATCCACGACCCCACGCTGCTGAGGGTTGGAACTACCTACATCGCCCTCGGCACCGGCTACGAGAACGTGGACGGCGGAACGCTCAGGATCAAGACTTCCCCGGATGGCATCTCTTGGACGGACGCCGGAACGCTGGGGGAGACGCAACCGGCGTGGGTGGAGAAGCAGCTCGGGACGACTCCGCCGAACCTCTGGGCACCGCACCTCTTCGCTCGCGGCGGGACGACCTACCTCTACTACTCCGCCTCCCTCTTCGGCAAGAACACGAGCGCCATCGGACTCATGACCAACAGGAACCTCGACCCCAGGAATCCGGGCAAGGGTTGGACGGATCAGGGCGTGGTCGTCACCAGCCGGGAGGGGGACAACTTCAACGCCATCGATGCGGCGCGGATCGACACGCCGGACGGGCGGGCGTGGCTGGCCTTCGGGTCCTTCTGGGACGGCATCAAGATGCGGGAACTCGACCCCGTGAGCGGCAAGTTGAAGGTGGAGAATGGGCAGCTCCACAGCCTCGCCTCACGCGGCGGCGGGGCTGTCGAAGCGCCGTCCATCCTGCGGCACGGCGGTCACTACTACCTCTTCGTCTCGTTCGACCGCTGTTGCGCGGGGCTGGAGAGCACCTACCGCATCATGGTCGGGCGCTCGAAGAATGTGACCGGGCCATACGTCGATAGGGAGGGCGTGCCGATGCTGCGAGGCGGCGGCAGTCAGCTTCAGGCCACCTGGGGCCGCTTCATCGGGCCGGGCGGGCAGGAGGCGTTGCAAGGCGGCGGGCGCGGCCTGCTCGTCTACCACTACTACGACGGGGACCTGGGGGGCACGCCCCAACTCCAGACCGCGACCCTGCGCTGGGGGGCCGATGGCTGGCCCACCCTCGACCCCCTGCCTCAAGGAGGACCGCCATGAGCCATCCCGCCGCCGTGTTGACCGGCCCCGGCCAGTTCGCCCTGACCCAGCGTGACCTTCCCACCCCCGGACCCGGCGAGGTGGTGGTCGAAATCCGCACCGTCGGCGTGTGCGGCTCCGACATCCACATGTTCGCGGACGGACGCATCGGGAACATCGAGATCGCCGAACCCCTCGTGCTCGGCCACGAGTTCATGGGCGTGGTGGTGCAGGCACCGGGGGGGACGCTGGACGGCGACGACCGGCCCCTGGGGGTGGGGGACCGGGTGGCCGTCGAGCCGCACGTCGCCTGCGGGCACTGCCGGGAGTGCCGGGAGGGGAATCCCAACCTCTGCACCCACCACACCTTCATGGGCGTGTTCCCGCGCGACGGGGCCTTGCAGAAGTACCTCACCGCGCCCGCCCACAACTGCTTCGTCCTGCCGGACAGCGTGACGGACAACGGCGGCGCGATGCTCGAACCGCTGGGGGTAGCCCTCCACGCGTTGCGGCTGGGACATGTGAACGTCGGGGACCGGGCCGCCGTCGTCGGGGCGGGACCCATCGGGCTGCTGCTCGTCCAGCTCCTCAAGCTCGCGGGCGTGACGGCCCTGCACGTCATCGAGCCGCTGGCCTGGCGGCGGGAGTTCGCCACCCGCAGCGGCGCGACCTCCGTCTCCCCGGCTTTCGACCCCGCCGAGGACTCGCGCTACAACGTGGTGTTCGAGGCGGGGTGGGCGGACGATTCGGTGCAGACCTCGGCGCTGCTGGCCCGGCCCGGCGCGAAGGTCGTCCTCGTCGGGATTCCCGGCGACGACCGCTGCACGGTGCAGCACTCGCTGGCCCGGCGCAAGGGCCTCTCCTTGATCTTCTCGCGGCGCATGGCGCACACCTACCCGGAGGCCATCGCCCTCGTCGAGCGCGGGATGGTAGACGTGGACGGGCTGGTGAGCGACGTGTTCCCGCTCGAACAGGTGCAGCGCGCCTTCGAGCGCCACGCGGGCTACGAGGACGGCGTGATCAAGGTGATGGTGCGGGTGGGCTGAAGCGAGGGAAATCCGTCATGACCGACCCCGTGAACAACCCCGCGCGCTTCACGCCGCTGCCGCTTCGGGACGTGATCCTCGACGACGCGTTCTGGAAGCCCCGGCTGGAGACCAACCGGACCGTCACCCTGCCCTTCCTGTACGGGCAACTGGAGCGGGTGGGGACCATCGATGCCCTCGACCTGCGACCGCGCCCCCTGCGCGTCCCCCGTCACCCCGGCAGCGCCGTCACGCCGCAGATGTGGTGGGATTCGGACCTCGCCAAGTGGATCGAGACCGCCGCCGCCTGCCTCGCCACCCACTCCGACCCGGCGCTGGAAGCGCAGGTGGACGCCCTGATCGAGCGGATGGTGGCGGCGCAGCAGCCCGGCGGGTACTTCAACACCTTCTTCACGGCCCTGGAGCCGGAGAACCGCCTCACCAACGAGCGCGACTGGCACGAGCTGTACAACGCCGGGCACCTGATCGAAGCGGCGGTGGCCCACGCCGAGGCGACCGGCAAGACCGCCTTTCTCGACATGATGGAGCGGTACACCCGCTTCCTGATGGGCGTGTACGGCGAGGGTCCCGGCCAGAGGCGCGGCTACCCCGGCCACGAGGAGATCGAGCTGGCGCTGGTGAAACTGTATCGCCTCACGGGCAAGCGCGAATATCTGGACTTCGCCCGGTATTTCGTGGACGAGCGCGGGCGGCAGCCGCACTTCTTCGACGAGGAGGCGCGGGCGCGGGGGGAGACGCCCGACCCCGCCCTCCTTTCCCACGGCGACGCGCTCCCCTACGAGTACATGCAGGCTCACCGACCCGTGCGCGAGCAGGACAAGGTGGTGGGCCACGCCGTCCGCGCCATGTACCTCTACAGCGCGATGGCCGACCTCGCCGCCGAGTTGGGGGACGACTCCCTGCGCCATGCCTGCGAGCGGTTGTGGGAGGACCTCACCACCCGGCGTCTGTACGTCACGGGCGGCCTCGGCCCCTCCGCGCACAACGAGGGCATGACCACCGACTACGACCTCCCCAACGACACGGCCTACGCCGAGACGTGCGCCGCCGTGGGGCTGGTGTTCTGGGCACAGCGGATGCTGAACCTGACGGGCGAGGGCCGGTACGCCGACGTGATGGAACGTGCGCTGTACAACAACGTGCTCGGCGGCGTGGCGCGGGATGGGCGGCACTTCTTCTACGACAACCCGCTGGAGAGTCGCGGGGACAAGCACCGCTGGGAGTGGCACGCCTGCCCCTGCTGCCCGCCGAATGTCTCCCGCCTGCTCGCCTCGCTGGGGCATTACTTCTATGGGCAGAACGAAGGGGGAATCGCCGTTCACCTGTACGCGGAGGGCACCGCCCGGTTCGAGGTGGGCGGCCAGCCCGTCACCCTCCACCAGCACACCGCCTACCCCTGGGACGGAAGGGTTGAGCTGAGCTTCGACCTCGAACGCCCCGCACCCTTCACCCTGTCCCTGCGGCTGCCGGGGTGGTGCCGTGATCCGCAGCTCTCGGTGAATGGCGAGGCGGTGGACCTGTCGGGCGTCCGCGACGGCTACGTCCATCTCACCCGCGAGTGGGACGCGCGCGACCGGGTGGCCCTCCACCTGCCCATGCCTGTGGAGCGGGTGTATGCCCACCCAGACGTTCGGCAGGACGCGGGATTGGTGGCCCTGCAACGCGGTCCCGTCGTGTACTGCGTGGAGGGAACCGACGCGGGCGTTTCCCCCCACCGACTCGTCCTGCCGCGCGACGCGGCCCTGAGCGCCACCTTCGAGCCGGAGTTGCTCGGCGGCATCAGCATCATTCGTGGCGAGGCGCGGGTCGAGGAGTCCGGCGACTGGACGGGAACGCTGTACCGGACCGCTCCCCCTCGTCAGGCCACCGCCCCGCTGTGCGCCGTGCCCTACGCGCTGTGGGACCAGCGTGAACCTGGGGACATGCGCGTGTGGCTGCGCGGGGAGTGACGACCGCGACGTGCTGTCGGAGTGAGATGCCCGAGCGCCCTGAGTGTGAGCGCGTCCAAACCGTCCAGAACAGGAAAGCCAACGACGGCTCCCAACCGTCTTTGTGGAAGGGCGGTGGTCGCCGTCTCCATGAGGACGACAGGACCGTCGGGCACCGTGAAGCGACACAGAGACGACCCGAGCGCGGATTCCTGAATGCCGTAATGCCGTCCACGAGCGGATGAGGCTGAGGGGCACGAGACCTCGATCCCCGAGGTGCGGCGCGTCCCCCAGACCGCCAGCACCTCGCAGGCCAGGCTCCCCGGCGTGGTCCTCAACACAAGGTCAGGCGCGGGCAGCCGGGCTACGACTCCAGCTCCCGGCGGCAGGGCGAGGTGGTCTGACGATTTGTCCGGGTGGAGAAGAGTCCGGGTCCGTGGGAGAGGCGGGGCGGGGCATCACGCGACGCTCCGCCCGGTCCGCCGGTGGGAACAGGTCTGTAGGAACCAGCGGGAACGGCTCAGCCCGAACGAAGTCTCCTCACTCCTGGCGCGTTGTCGCCATCTGACCCTGCCCGCCCGTCCACACCGCGTCCGTCCACTTCTCCCCGCCCCGGCTGCTCTCCACCACGCGCTCGATGAAGTGCACGCCCCGCGCGCCGTCCTCCACGGTGGGGTAATCGGGCGTGTGGCCCTGGCCCTCCAGCCCCGCGCGGATGTGGGCGGCGGCCCCGAGGTAGACGTTGGCGAAGGCCTCCAGAAAGCCCTCGGGGTGCCCGGCGGGAAGGCGGGTTGCTCTCTGCGCCTCCTCGCTCAGGCCGGGGCCGCCGCGCGTGAGGACCTGACGTGGACCGCCCAGCGTGTCGTAGGTGAGGTGGTTGGGGTCCTCCTGCCGCCACAGCAGGCTGCCGCGTGTGCCGTGGACGCGCAGCCGCAGGTCGTTCTCGGCCCCGATTTCCACCTGCGAGACGGTGAGGAGGCCCCTCGCCCCGCCCCGGAAGCGCAGCAGCACGGAGGCGTCGTCGTCCAGCCGCCGCCCCGGCACGAAGGCGGTGAGGTCGGCGCACACGGCCTCCAGCTCCAGCCCGGTGACGGTGGAGATCAGGTTCTCGGCGTGCGAGCCGATGTCGCCGATGGCCCCGCCGAGGCCGCTGCGGGCGGGGTCGGTGCGCCAGCCCGCCTGCTTGTTCGTGGCCTCGTCCTGCTCCTCGGCGAGCCAGCCCTGGTGGTACTCGACCGTCACCTTGCGAAGCTCCCCGAGTTGCCCCGAGCGGACCATCTGGCGGGCCTGGCGCACCATCGGGTAGCCCGTGTAGTTGTACGTGACGGCGAAGACCACCCCTGTCTCGGCGACCACCCGCATCAGGTCCGCCGCCTGCTCGCTGCTCGTCACGAGCGGCTTGTCGCTGATGACGTGGATGCCCGCCGCCGCGAAGGCCCGCGCGACCGGGTAATGCATATGGTTGGGCGTGACGACCGACACGAAGTCGATGCGGTCCTCCCGCGATAGCTCACGCTCCAGCATCTCCTCCCAACTGCCGTAGGTGCGGTCCTCGGGGAGA
Organism: Deinococcus sp. YIM 134068; assembly: GCF_036543075.1. Taxonomy (NCBI): domain Bacteria; kingdom Thermotogati; phylum Deinococcota; class Deinococci; order Deinococcales; family Deinococcaceae; genus Deinococcus; species Deinococcus lichenicola. Next base: position 273,901 of record NZ_JAZHPF010000002.1, on the reverse strand, counting down.
CCCAGCGCCCGGCCCGACGCCCTCGCCTTTTCCGGCGTGCTCGACAGCGCCCCCGCCACGAGGTCGATCTGCCCGTCCAGCGCGGCGGCGTGGCGGTGGACGGCCCCGATGAAGGCCCCCGCGCCGCCCCCCACCATGCCCATGCGGAGACGGCGGCTCATTGGGTCCACCCGGCGAGGAGGAGGTGACTCCGGCAGTCGTTAAGGTTCATGTCCCCATTGGACCCCGCCCCGCGCGCCGTTGCAATGCCCGGTCCCCTTTAGAACGGGCGCTACGGAAGGTGGAGGCCGTCCACCCTACCCTCGGCCCCATGTCGCCCACCAGTCTTCAGGAAACTCAAGTGCCCGGCGGGACGCGTACCCGGCTCGAACTGCGCGTCGGGGGAGCGTCCGTGCCCGCCATCCTCCAGCTTCCAACCACGCGCCCGGAGAGACGAGCGCCCGCCGCCCTCCTCCTGCACGGCTATTCCTCGCGCGGGGAGGTGATGGCGGATTCGGTCGGTGGTGCTCTGCTGCGGCGCGGGATAGCCTCGCTCGCCCCCGATCTGCCGCTGCACGGGACGCGCGGCAATCCGCTGGAACTCCAGTCGCTCCGAAATCCGCTGGAGGTCGCCCGGTTGTGGCGGCTCGCCCTGCGCGAGGGGGAGGAGGGCGTGGGCTTCCTGCGCTCCCACCCGGCCCTGCACCCGGCGCGGGTGGCGGTCGTCGGATACTCGCTCGGCTCGTTCCTCGCGGTGCGGCTGGCGGCGGTGCGGCGCGAGGTGGGCGCGGTGGTCCTCGTGGCGGGCGGCGACCTGCCGCTGGGCACGCCGTTGACAACGGTCGCCCGCGCCATCGTGGACCCCCCGCGCTCCGTCCGCTCGCTTGCCGGACGCCCGCTGCTGATGGTGAACGGTCGCCAGGACCCGGTGATCCGCCCCGATCAGGCCGAACGCCTCTTCGCCGCCGCGAGCGAGCCGAAGGAACTGCGCTGGTGGAACGGCGGGCACGCGGTTCCCCTGTCCATGATGGAAGAGGCGGCGGACTGGCTGGCGGCGCGGCTGGGCGGCGAGGAGTAGAGATTCCTATGGGGTTTTGATGCCAGGCCCGCTTCGCTCCTTCTGCTTCACAGCTCTGTGAGTCAAGGGGGAGGAGCTAAATACCGCGCCGCCCAAACTGTCAACTTCCCTCCGACTCCCCTGCGACCGCATCAACGCCGCGCCGAGCGCGATGAGGAGCGCCCCACCCGCGAGGTTGAGGGGGGCCGTCTCCGAGCCGGGAGGCACCCGACGCTCGCGCACGAGGGGGACGAGGTGCCCGGCGAACGCGCCGAAGGTCGGCCCGGCACCCACGAGGACCCACAGCAGCCCACGCGAGCGCGGCGGCAAGCGTCGGCTCAGCGGCAGGACGGCGAGCACGGCGGAGAACAGCACCCGCAGGGGCCGCTCCCCCGGCGAACCCACGAAGCTCTGGACCTGATGGGCACCGATGGCAATCAGCGCGAGCGTCAGCCAGTACGGGTCGGCGGGGGAGGCGTGGGCGTGGTCGGGGGTTTTGTGCATGGCAGACCTCGGGGGAGGGGAGACGTGGCTGGGAGCAGGGAGAAGGGCGGCGCATTCCATCTCGCCGCCCCCATCTTGAACTGAAACCCTCAGCCGTTCACGATCTCGCCGCCGTTGGGGTGGAGGAACTGGCCGCTCAGGTAGCTCGAATCGTCCGACGCGAGGAAGACGAAGCAGGTTGCCACCTCGGCGGGCTGGCCGGGGCGCCCCATGGGTACGTCGGCCCCGAAGGTCTCCACCTTGTCCGGCGGGAAGGTGGAGGGGATCAGCGGCGTCCAGATCGGGCCGGGGGCCACGCCGTTGACGCGGATGCCCTTCTCGATGAGCTGCATGGACAGCGAGCGCGTGAAGGCGACGATGGCCCCCTTCGTGGAGGAGTAGTCGAGGAGCTGCGGGCTGCCCTTGTAGTCCGTGACGGAGGACGTGTTGATGATCGTCGCGCCCTCCCCCAGGTGAGGCAGGGCCGCCTGCGCCATGTAGAAGTAGCCGAAGATGTTCGTGCGGAAGGTCTTCTCCAGTTGCTCGGGGCTGATGTCGGTCAGGCTCGGCTGCGGGTGCTGTTCGGCGGCGTTGTTCACCACGATGTCGAGCCGACCGAAGGCGTCCACCGTCTGCTGGACCGCCTCCTGGCAAAACTGCGGGTCGCCCACGTCGCCCGCGATGGTCAGACACCTTTGCCCGGCGTCCTCCACGAGCTTCTTGGTCTTCTGGGCGTCCTCGGTCTCGTCGAGGTACACGATGGCAACGTCCGCCCCCTCCCGCGCGAAGTGGACGGCCACCGCGCGCCCGATGCCGCTGTCGCCCCCGGTGATGACGGCGACCTTGCCGCGCAGCTTCCCGGCGGCCAGGTAATCCGGCTTGATGTACACCGGCGGCGGCGTCATCTCGGCCTCGATGCCGGGGCGCGTGTCCTGCTCCTGGGGCGGCAACGTCTTCGTCTGGTCCTCGCTCATGGGCGCATTTGGCGGGCTGGCGAGGACAGCGAACCCATCCTGCCTCACCCTCTGGGGGTTGCCTCAACGGAGGCTGAACTCAGCGTAGAGGGTCCTCAGCCCAGCCGTCAGCTTTCTCAAGCCGGGTTCATCGTCGGGCGAGAAGGTCGTCCAGCGCCACCTTTACATCCTCATCATTATGGCCTTCTTCACATGGTCCGCAAATTCCGCTGCGGTCAGTTTGCTTTCTTACTGGTGAATTGACTCACCGAGCCACGGAGGCCGCATGAACCGACTCATCCCCCTCGCCGCGTTGGCGCTGGGTTCCGCCCTCGCCCAAGTCCTGCCGCAAGTGCCGCTGCGACAGGGACCGCCCCTCGAACTCGTCCACGCCTTCCAGGGGCACATGCCGGTCGGTGTGGCGGTGAACAGCAAGGGCCGCATCTTCGTGTCCTTCCCGCGCTGGGAGGACCCGGTGCCGTACTCCCTCGCGGAGATTCGCGGTGGGCGCGAGGTCCCCTACCCGAACGCGGCGATCAACACCACGCCCATTCCCTACGACGACAACCGCTTCGTCGGCGTGCAGGGCATCACCGTGGACGCGAAGGACCGGCTGTGGGTGCTCGACACGGGCACCTTCAACCTCGGGCCGATCCTCAGCCAGAACGCGCCCAAGCTCGTCGGCATCGACACGACCACGAATCAGATCGTCAAGACCATCCGCTTCCCGGCGAGCGTGGTGCTCAAGACCACCTACCTCAACGACCTGCGGGTGGACCTGCGCCACGGCGGAGACGGGGTGGCCTACATCACCGACTCGGGCGCGGAGAGCGGTGCGGGCCTCATCGTGGTGGACCTCGCCTCGGGCCGGAGCTGGCGCAAGCTGACGGCGGACGTGACCGTGAAGCCCGTGCCCGGCTTCGTCTCCTTCGCGGACGGGCGGGCGCTGCTGGAACGTCCGCAGGGCGGCCCGGCCCGGTCGCTGGGGTTCGCCGCCGACTCCATCGCCCTCAGCCCGAACGGGGACTTCCTGTACTACGCGCCGACCGCCTCCCGCCGCCTCTACGCCGTGCCCACCGCCGCCCTGCGCGACGAGAACCTCAGCGACGCCGAGGTGAAGGCCCAGGTGCGCGACCTCGGCGAGAAGGGCGTCTCCGACGGGTTCGGTGAGGACACCGCCGGGCACATCTACACCACCAACCACGAGCAGAACGCGATCTACCGCCGCCTGCCGGAAGGTGACTTCGAGACGGTCGTGCGCGACCCGCGCCTGATCTGGCCCGACACGCTTTCCCTTCAGGGCGGCTACCTCTACATCCTCAACAACCAGCTCAACCGCCAGGCCCGCTACCACTACGGGGTAGACCAGCGCGTGAAGCCCTACAGCCTGCTGCGGGTGAGGGTGGACGCGCAGCCGGTTCTGCTCAGGTAGAAGGGCTGCCAGAACAAGAAACGCCGTGTTTTTTACTCCTCCCCCCTTGTGGGGGAGGTTGGGAGGGGGGAGGCAAGCGCCAGCTCGCCCTGCGCTCTCCACTCCAGATCAACTCCCACTCCTACGCCGTCCCAACCCTTCGGAGGTCACTATGTTCAAACGTCCCACCGCCGCCCTCGCCACCCTCGCTCTCTCGCTCGGCTCCCTCGTCGCCGCACAGGCCGCGCCGCAGGAGGGGGTCGTGGAGGTGAACGGTGCCCGCATCGCCTACAAGTCGCAGGGGCAGGGTCCCGCGATGCTGCTCATCCACGGCTTCCCGCTGAACGGCGAGTTCTTCAAGAACAACCGCTCGGAGTTGAGCAAGAGCTTCCGCGTCATCACCATCGACCTGCGCGGCTTCGGCAGGAGCACGGCACCCGACGGCAACGGCTCGGTGCAGACCTACGCCCAAGATGCCCTGGCCGTCATGGACCGTCTCGGCGTGCAGAAGGCCGTCATCGGCGGGATGAGCATGGGCGGCCCCATCCTCTTCGAGATGTACCGCCGCGCGCCCGAGCGTTTCAACGGCATGGTCCTCATCGCCACGACCGCCAATCCGCCCTCCATCACCGAGCAGAATCTGTGGAAGGGCGTCGGCCTTCAGGCACAGGCGAACGGGGTGCCGTCCATCGTCCCCGATCTCATCAAGGACATGCTGACGGGCAGGACGCAGCAGGCGCGGCCCGATCTCAAGGCGTTCCTGGAGAACCTGATGCGCGGCGCGTCGCTGAACGGCGTGCTGGGCGGCTCGGCGGCGCTGGCGAACCGCCCCGACAGCCTGCCCACCCTGCGGACCATCCGGGTGCCCACCCTGATCATCGCCGGGGGCGAGGACACGGTGTACCCGGTCGTCTTCTCGCAGAAGATGCAGCAGAACATTCCCAACGCGCAGCTCGTGGTCGTGCCGGGCGCGGCCCACGCCGTCAACATCGAGAACGCGGCGGCGGCCAACGCGGCCATCTTGCAGTGGGCGACGCGCAACCGCCTGCGCTGAACTACCGGGAACTGTTCACCGTCATGCCGGGTGCCCCTCACCCTGCCCAGCATGATGGGGAGTGAAGGACAAGTCCCCTCACACCCCAAAGGAGCCACGCATGGCAGTCAACCTCAAACCCCTCGGCGAGCAGGTCATGGTCATCACGGGCGCGTCGAGTGGCATCGGCCTCTCCACGGCGCGGATGGCGGCGAAGGAGGGCGTACGGCTGGTCCTCGCTGCCCGCTCCGAGGACGCCCTGCGGCAACTGGTGCAGGAGATCGAGGGCGCGGGTGGGCAGGCCGCCTTCGTCGTCGCGGACGTGAGCCGCGAGGAGGACGTGGCCCGGATCGCGGCCATCGCCCAGGAACGCTTCGGCGGCTTCGACACCTGGGTGAACAACGCGGGCATCGGCATGTACGGCAGGCTGGAAGAACTCAACGTGGAGGACATGCGCCGCCTGTACGACGTGAACTTCTGGGGGCTGGTGTACGGCTCGCGTGAGGCGCTCAAGACGCTCAAAGCGCGCGGCGGCGCACTCATCAACGTGGGTAGCGTGGTCGGGGACCGTTCACTTCCGTTGCAGGGCCTCTATGCCTCGTCCAAGCACGCGGTCAAGGGCTTCACCGACGCGTTGCGGATGGAGCTGGAGGACGAGGGGGCACCCGTTTCGGTCACGCTCGTCAAGCCCGGCCCCATCGACACGCCCTTTCCCCTCAACGCGCGCAACTACCTGGATACCAAGCCCCAGCATGTGCCGCCCGTGTACGCGCCGGAGACGGTGGCCCGCGCCATTCTCCATGCGGCGGCCCATCCCATGCGGGACGTGTTCGTGGGTGGGGGTGGGCGGGGCATCGCCGCCTTCGGGAACCTCGCGCCCCGCGCCACCGACAAGGCGATGGAGGCGGGCGTCATTCCCGGCACCCAGAGCGGCGAGCCGCCCCTGCCGCCCGGCTCGGACAGCCTCTATCTGCCCACGGGCAAGCTCGCCGAGCGCGGCGACTACCCCGGCATGGTGCAGAAGGTCAGCGTCTATACGGAAGGAGCGATGCAGTCGCGCAAGATCGGCGTGGCGGTGGTGGCGGCGGGGCTGGTGGTGGCGCTGCTGAGTGCGGGGCGGAGGCGGTAGGGCCTGGGCGAGCGTGGGTCGTTACCCCTCTCCCCAGCCCTCTGCTTCGCAGCTCTCCGAGTCACCCGCAAGGGGAGAGGGAGAAAAAGAGCGACCTCTGAAGTTTTTAAGCCCCTCCCTGTGGGGGACGCTGGGAGGGAGGGGACGCGAGCAGCAACTCCCAAAAGCCGCCCGACAATACCCCGCCCAACAAACATCCGGCCCCCACTCGAAGGGCCGGACATTTTTATTGCTGACGCGTGAGCTTTTGCCCTCTTCAACCGCTCAGTACGGCTGGGCCTCCTTCGCCCGCTCCTCGGCCTGGACGACAGCGCCCTCCTCCTTCTCGGTGCGGCTGGGGACGCGGTGCGCGGCCAGCCCCTCGGCCACACGGCGTCCATAGTCGGGGTCGCACTGGGTGAAGAGTTCGACCATGCGCTGCTGGATGTGCGGCTGGGCCGCCGATATGTTCTCCACGAGGTTGTTGATGAGGTCGTCACGCTCCCAGTCCTCGAAGGCGCGGTACTGCTCGCCCGCCTGCTGGAAGTTGTTCGTGCGCTCGAGGCTCGCGCGGACGAGGTGCCCCTCGACCCAGGGGGTGTAGTCGGGCCGGTCGCGCGGGGCCTCCTCCAAGCCGCTCAAGCTGGACGGCTCGTAGTTGACGTGCGGGTTCTGGGTCGGCGCGGTGTCCACCCGGTACGTCATCTGCCCGTCGCGCTGGTTGGTGGCGACGTGCTTTTTCGGCGCGTTGACCGGGAGCTGGAGGTAGTTCGGCCCCACACGGTAGCGCTGCGTGTCCGAGTACGAGAAGGTGCGGCCCACCAGCATCTTGTCGTCGCTGAAGTCCAGACCGTCCACGAGGACGCCCGTGCCGAAGGCCACCTGCTCGACCTCCGCGAAGTAGTTCTGCGGGTTGCGGTTCAGGGTCATCTTGCCGACAGGCAGCCACGGGAACTGGTCGCGCGGCCAGATTTTGGTGTCGTCGAGGGGGTCGAAGTCGAGTTCGGGGTGGTCGTCGTCCGACATGATCTGGACGAGGAGTTCCCACTGCGGGAAGTCGCCGCGCTCGATGGCCTCGTACAGGTCCTGGGTGGCGTGGTTGATGTTCTTGCCCTGGATGGCCTCGGCCTCGGGCTGGGTCAGGTTCTTGATCCCCTGCACCGGCTCCCAGTGGTACTTCACGAGGACGGCCTCACCCCTGTCGTTCACCCACTTGTAGGTGTTCACGCCCGACCCCTGCATCTGGCGGTAGTTCGCCGGGATGCCGTGCGGCGAGAACAGCAGAGTCAGCATGTGCATGGCTTCCGGCGTGTTGCTCATGAAGTCGAAGATGCGCCCGCCGTCCTGACGGTTCGTCACGGGATCGGGCTTCAGCGAGTGGATCACGTCCGGGAACTTGATCGCGTCGCGGATGAAAAAGACCTTGAGGTTGTTGCCCACGAGGTCCCAGTTGCCGTCCTCGGTGTAGAACTTGACCGCGAAGCCGCGCGGGTCGCGCATCGTCTCCGGCGAGTGGCTGGAGTGGATGACGGTCGAGAAGCGGACGAAGACGGGTGTCTGCTTGCCCGCCTCCTGAAAGAGCTTGGCGCGTGTGTACCTAGAGATCGACTCGTCGCCGACTTTCCCGTAGGCCTCGAAGACGCCGTGCGCCCCCGCCCCGCGTGCGTGGACCACCCGCTCGGGGATGCGTTCGCGGTCGAAGTGGCTGATCTTCTCAAGGAAGTGGTAGTTCTCCAGCGTCGCCGGTCCCCGGCTGCCCACCGTGCGCTGGTTCTGGTTGTTGGGGACCGGGTGGCCCTGCCGGGTGGTCAGGGTCCGCTCGCCCTCGCCCTGCACCATGCGGGGATCGGTCGCGCCGCCCACGCCCTCCACCGCCGTTCCCAGCGTGTCCTCGTTGTTCTTGTGCTCCGTCATACGCTCTCCTCCCATCCCAACGCAAAAGCCGGGACGCTCCCGGATGCTGGCCCCGGTCTACAGCGGCGGGGTAGGGCGCGAGTGAGAGGAGTCCTAAGCGGGTGCTCAGCGTCACGCCCCCCGCTCCGTCACGGGGCCGTCACGCCGCCGTCACGAGGGGGACACGGGCGTGGGCGCACCATCTCCTCACCGTTCCCGCCGGACCTCAATGACAGGCCGGGAAGGGCCGTCTTCACGTGAAGACAGACCATGAAGACAGCAACAGGCGCGGCGTCGGAAGCGGGCCAGCCACTCATGGGGAGGAGAGACGCACATGACGAACGACAACGGACAGGACTTCATGGACCCGCCGAGCGGTGGGGGACAGACGGGCGCAGATCAGGGGGGCACGCCGAGCAACAACGGGGGCGAGGAGGCGGTCGATCAGTTCACCGCGCCCGACGCGCAAGACAGCGAGGCCGAGGCCGCCGCCGTGTCGGAGACGCCGGATGCCTATGCCGGGGTAAGCCGCGACCTGCTGGAGATCAAGCGCGGGATCGAGGACGGGATGCTGCGCTCCCTGTCCACCTCGGCGGGGGCACGGTCCTTCGAGGCGTTCGGCGCGGCGGGCAACATCCAGGGGGTCGCCATCGGCGCGGGGAGCGACGCGCCCAATCCGTCCGGCGAGCCGGGCCTGCCTGCGCTGACCGTATATGTGGCCGAGCCGACCTCGGTGGACAGCGTGAAGGCGGCGGTCGTGGACGTGATGGGCGTGCGCGCGGCGGCGAGCGACGACGTGCCCGTGAACGTGGTCGTCACCGGCCTGATCGACGCCCAGCCGCATCGCTTCCGCCTGCGGCCCACGCCGGGCGGCATCTCGGTCGGGCACTTCAGGATCACGGCGGGGACCATAGGCGCTCTCGCCGTCGGGCGCACCGCCCCGCGCACCTCGCGCCTGATGATCCTGAGCAATAACCACGTCATCGCCAACAGCAACGGGGCCGTCTTCGGCGACTGCATCTGTCAGCCCGGCCCCACCGACGGCGGACGCTGCCCGCAGGATCAGGTCGCCATCCTCGAACGCTTCGTGCCCATCAACTTCTCGGGCGGCGTGAACTACGTGGACTGCGCGACGGGCTGGGCGTGGCCCGACCGGGTGCGGCGCGAGATCGTGTACCTCAGCGGCGGCAGCCCCGCCTTCTTCCGCATCGGGAGCGTGCCCGCGTTGCCTGCCCTCGGCATGGTCGTGGGCAAGTCGGGGCGGACGACCCAGCTCACCCAGGGGCGCATCACCGGGCTGGGGGCCACCATCAACGTCAACTACGGCGGCGGGCGGGTGGCCCAGTTCCGCGACCAGATCGCCATCCAGGGCACGAGCGGCCTGTTCAGTGCGGGGGGCGACTCCGGCTCCTCCATCTGGACGTGGAACGCGCAGCGCAGCCCCGTCGGCCTGCTGTTCGCGGGCGGCGGCAACGTCACGTTCGCCAACCGGATGACGCGGGTGCTGGCGGCGCTGGACATCCGGTTGTACACCTGAGGGGAGGGGCAGCCAGCAGCCAGCTTCCAGCCGCCAGCAGAAAGGATCGGGTCGCTTCCTCACGTGGGGAGGCGGCCCTTCTTGAATGTGACCGCCTCGCGTGAAGGAGGCGTAGTGTTGGGCCAATAATCCACGCAACGCTACTCCGTCGAGAACGACGAGAAAAGAGGGTCACGATGCCAGACCAGCCGAAGAAGACCCCGCCCGCCGACTTCCGCGAGGAGGCCGCCATGACCTACGACCCGGACGCGGAGGCCGTCGCCGAGACCTCCGCCATCGAGGACGTGCGGCGACGGCACGAACGCACGCTGCTGGACATTCCGGGCGTAACGGGCATCGGCATTGGCCGCTCGCCCATCGGGGACGACGCCATCGTGGTGTACCTGCGAGACGCCTCGGTGGGTCGCCAGATTCCGAGGCAGATCGAGGGTTACGCCGTCGAGACGACGGTGACGGGGGAGATTGACGCCCAGCGGCGGGTGTGAGAGGGGAAGAAAGGTGGGAACCGTCGCTCTGGCGGCCCCACCTCATCGGCATGGAGAGAGCGGCGTGTCGTCGCTCAGGCCACCGTCTCCGCCCTGTCCTCCGACCAGCGGGCAGCCTCGGTGTAGAGGCCGAGGCGCTGGAGATTGGCCCCGAAGGACTGGAGTTTGCTCTCCACGGAATCGGTGTCGTCGTTCAGGCGGATACGCGCGGCGCTCCCCCTGATGCCCGACCAGACCATGTGGAGGAAGAAGTGGTGCCCCGCCCCATCAGGCGGCGGCTCGGCCTGCCACAGCACAAGGTCCATCGTCTGCCCGGCGCGGGTCGGTCCCAGGTAGACCGCCGGAAGGTACTCCTCGCGCATGAACGTCACGAATGCCCCGGCGTCCTGCCCCGCCGGAAGCTCGATCTTGTAGATCACCACGTCGTTTCTCATTGCCTCACTCCTTTGGTATGCCGGACGGGCGGCGAACGGCTGACGCTCACCGCCCTCCTGCTGCCCTCAACTCACCGACACGATGCTGGAATCCGTCGTCTGGAAGGCCCCCTGATTCACACCGCCGCCCGCGTCCACCAGGGTCACGCGGTAGCGGTAGGTGCGCTGGGCCGGGTCGAGGAGGGCCAGCCGCAGACTTCCTTCCTGCCCCCCCTCCAACCGCAGGCGTTCTTCCCGGTGGTAGCCGTTGGTGGGGTCGTCGTACACCACGTCCACGAAGGCGGCGCGGGTGGTCGCCGGGTCGAAGGCGGGGAAGAAGAGGAGGTCGAGCGCCCCCTCGAACGGGTCGTCGAGGGAGACGGCGGTGGCGCGGTGGGTCTGCGGGGGCAGGGCGCGCGTCGTGCCGTCCGTGAGGTGGAAGGTGAGGCGGGAGGTGAACTCGCGGTGTTCCGGGTCGCTCAGGCGCAGCGCCCACCGCTGGGCGGGGGTGGCCTGCGTGAAGATCAGGGTCGTCTCGTGGGTGAAGGCCTGCGCGGGGTCCCCGTAGCTCAGGGCCACGTCCACGCTGCGGACCACGCCCCAGTCGATGCGGCCCGGCACCACGTCAATTTCCAGGAAGCCCAGGTCTTCATACGGGTTGAGCAGCAGGGTCCGGTCCTCGGTGCGGCGGGCGGGGAGGTCGTAGCTGAAGCGCCCCCCGGCCCACGCGCTCTGCGGGTCGAAGTGGTACTGCACCGTGTACCGGTAAGAGGTCTCACGCGCCGCGTTCATGAAGACCTCGAAGGTCCGTGCGCCGGGGTGGTCGCGGTCGAACACGAAGTCGCCGTGCTTGTGGTTGGCCGGGTCGGCGGGGTCGCCGTAGTCCAGCGCCACCTGCGCCGACTTGAGGCCGATGCGCTCGAAGTCGAGCGGGGCCTCCACCGTCACCGTGAACACGCGGAAGAAGGGGTCGTCGAGGTCCACCTCCAGGAAGTACGTGTGCTTGTTCTCCAGCGTGTCGAGCATCAGGCCGATGAAGCCCTGCGGCGCATAGGTGCGCTGCACGGCGTCCGAGCGGTTGTACTTGAACTTGATCGTCCGCCGCTCTTCCTGCTGGATGAACCTGAGCTTGAGCGCGACACTGAAGCCGCTGTTGTCCTCGGGCGTGGGGGTTGGCGTAGGCGTAGGTGTGGGCGTCGGGGTAGGCGTCGGGGTAGGCGTTGGAGTTGGAGTCGGGGTGGGCTGCGGGTCCGGGCCAGGGTCCACCCCATCCGCCGGGCGGTTCAGTATGGCGCGCAAGACGGTGCGGCGCTGGGTCGTGCCGCTCACCAGCACGGAGCGGAAGTCGTTGCACTCGTTGCGGCTCGTGCTGGGGTCGTTGCCGGGGTCGCCGTCCTTGAACAGCACCTCCGAGTTGGTGTGGCCCGACGCGCGGGAGGTCGGGTCGATCTGCACGCCACGTTTACGGGCAAGCGCCGTCGCTACATCAAGACGCCGTTGGGAGAGCCGCACGTTGAGCGCCGTGTACGCGGTCTCCTGTGCGGCGGTGCGCGGCTTGACCTCGTAGCTCGCCTGCCCCTCCAGACGCACCGTCTTCGGCTCCGCGAGGCGGCCCAGGAAGGCGAGGAAGTCGGCCTTTGACGAGGTGAAGCAGTCGTCCTGCGGGTCGGACGGCGTGCCCTCGGTGTAGCGGGCGAAGACGCCGCTGGGGGGAGTGACCGCGCTCCAGCCGGGTTCGACGGGTTCATCGTAGTTGAAGCGTAGCCACTCGATACCGCTGACGGGGCCGTACTCCACCTCCAGCTCGCGGTTCGCGCCGGGGGCGACCTCCACGCTCGCCGTGCGGTCGTCCGCCACCGGGACCTCCACACCGTTCACCCGCAGGGTCGGCGCGAAGGCCGGGTCGCCTCCGAGGAGCCGCAGCGTCTCCGTCTGTCCGCTTGCCGACGGCGTGTGCTCAATGCGGAATCCGGCGGGCGCGGGCGTGGGGTCCGAACCCGTCATGGCGAGGGTCGCGGGTTGGCGAACGGCGGTGGCAGTCGCCACACCTGCGGGGGCCGGGCTGACGGTGCCGCCACCCGGAGGAGTCGGGGTCGTCGGGTTGGTCGGGGTTGGTGTGGGATTGGTTGGAGTCGTGCCACCGCTCGGCGGAGTGGGCGTGGTCGTGCCCCCTCCAGGCGGGTTGGTGGGCGTCGGCGTCGTGGGATTGGTCGGGTTGGTCGGAGTCGTGGGAGTCGTTGGGGTTGTCGGGTTCGTCGGCGTCGTCGTGCCGCCCCCTCCGCTTCCCGCCAGCGTGCCCGGTGCCAGCGTCGGCGTGAACCACTGGGTCAGCAGGTGGTCCTTGAAGAAGTCGAGCGCCCACTTCTCCTTCTGCTCGCGGTCGCTGTCGGTGGAGGCGTTCACCACCTTGATGTCGATGACCTGATCCTGCACGAGCTTCTCGAAGCCCGCATCGATGCTCGCCTTGAACCAGTAGAGCTGCCCGGTGAGATTGGCGCTGAACTGGCGATACACCCGCTCCAGATCGGCGGTGATCTCCACGTCGAGCGCCGGGCGCAGGCCAGTGAAGGTCAGGTCGTACACCACGCCCACTGGAGTCGTCCCCTTGCGGAACGCCTGTTCGAGGATGATAGCGCCCTCCTGGCTCAGCGTGAGGCTGAAGGCAGCGGTGTTGTCGCCCTGGAGGGAAGGCGTCGTTGCCCCCAGAATCTCCTCCACAGCACGGAAGGCACCGGGCGGGGCATCGGTGGCCGTCCCCCCCGACCCCTCCAGGTCGAGCGATATGCAACGCACCGTTCCCTTGTCGAACTGCACGAGGCTCAGCCGGGGATCGGGCGCGAGGGAACGCAGCCGAGTGAGGATGCGCCGCTGCGCCCGCTCATCGAGGGGCAGGCCGACCTCGAACATCAGGAAGCCGCCGCCCTTCACTCCGGCCTGCACGGCGGCGGGCTTGAACTTGATGAACGAGAACGAGGCCCGACCGTCGGCGCGTCGTTTCCCGAGCTGTACCGGGCCGGGCAGCACCCAGAACTGATTCTCGTCGGAGTGGTCGGGAAAGACGGTCAGGCCGTCCACGACGATGGAGCGCGGGCTGTTGAGTAGGAGCATGGGGACCTCCGGGGGAGGAATGAGGGGTTAGGTGTTTGGGGAAGTTGGGCGGTGGAGTCGTCACGTCGCCCCCCCTCCCCGACCCTCCCCCACGAGGAGGGAGGGAGAAAAAAGCTCAAGCTCTCGCGTTCTTTCTCCTCCCCCTTGAACGCCTGATGTGAATTGCAGATCGGGCGGCAGGGGCGTTTTTGCTGTCCAGGAGAAGGGCGAGCGTGGCTCGCCACCCCTCTCCCCGGCCCTCTCCCGCAAGGGGAGAGGGAGAAAAAAGCACATCCGGCACGCTTAATTTCTAATTCACATCAAGCGTCTTGAGGGGGGAGGCCGGGAGGGGGTGAAGCAGGCCTGGCAACCCACTCAACGAACCGCCCAACTCTTACCCCGCTGACCGCTGATTGCTGACGGCTGACCGCTAATATCTGGCCGCCCCCTACGCCGGCAGCGGCACCTGCAACAGCCCGTCCGCGCTCATCTGATCGGGAACGGTGCGGTGGAGGTTGTTGACGAAGGTGTACTTGAGGTCAAAGGCGTAGCGCTGCTTGGCGGGGTCGGCGTAGTCGAACTCGAAGAACTGCGGTTCGAGGGTGCCGGGCGTGAAGGTGAACTCGTCGCGGTAGCTCAGGCGGTGGTCGGCGTCGCTGTAGCGCAGGGAGACGAGGACGGACCTGAGGCGCTTCTGCCCAAAGGCGTCGGCGGCGGGCGGGCGCACCTGAATGACGCGGTGGCCGTTCATCTGCGCGGAGACGATCACGCGGGGGGCGCGCGTCACCGAGCGGGGAATCTGAACCTCCCGCCCGTCCCTCAGCAGCACCGTGACCGTGTAGCTCACCTCGCGCCTCTCCGGCCCCTCCAGGTCCACCACGAAGGCGCGGGTGCCCGATTGCGTCTCCGTGAACTCGAAGGATTCGGCGTGCTGGATGCCGTGTTCGGGGTCCTCGTACATGAGGTCCACGAAGGCGCGGTCCACCTCCGACCAGCGGAAGTTGGGCACGACGGACAGGACGTGTTTGCGCGGGTGGGGGTCGCGCACGATGATCTGGTCGTCCGAGGAGGCCGTCCACTCGCCGACCTCATCCGGCCCGTTCGCGGCGCGGTAGATCAGGCGGTACAGGAAGTCGGCCTTCTCCGGGTCGCGCACGAAGCGCTGCCAGCGGGCCTCCGCCTCCCCCTCGCGCAGCAGGAAGGTGTCGCTCTGGCGGATGCCGCCCGCCGCGTCCGTGTAGCGCAACTGTGCCTCAATGACCGGGTAGCGTGCCCACGGGAAGTTCAGCGCGACGATGGGCACCGTGTCCAGCGCGTAGAGGCCGTCGCCGCGCGGGTCGATCTCCAGGTTGTCGCCCTCGAAGGTGAAAGGCTCGGAGGTCAGTTGGGAGGGCCGCTCGCCGCCGTCCGTGGATTTGAAGTTGACCGTGTACTCGGCCTGCACCGGGCGGACCATCCCGCCGCCTTGCAGCACGCTCGCCCACTCAAGGTCGGCGGTCGCCTTGCCCGCGTCCAGCAGCACGTTCTTCGGCTGGTTGCCGTAGCGCAGGCGCACGTTCACCGAGTTGATGCCGTCCGCCGCGAAATCCGAGCGCCCGACGACGTGGACACGCCGCCGCTCGAACCACGGGTCGTCGAGGTCCACGGAGAGGATGAACTTCTCCGGGTCCAGCCCCTCGCGGGTGAGGGTGCGGAAGATGCCGCTCAGGTGCCCCTGCGGGTAGATCGACCGCTTGACGGTGGTGCGCTCGCTGATGGAGATGTTCAGCGACTTGCGGTCGATGCGCGTGTAGTCGAGGCGGCTGTAGCTGAACAGGGCATCTTGTCCGCCCGCCGGTCCCTGCGAGAGCCGGTCGAGGAAATCCGCCGCCTTGTCCCAGCCGTCACGCTTCTCCTCGTAGGGATTGAGCGACGGGGTGAAAAAGGCGTCCGTGATCATGTCGCGCACCTGGTCGAGCGCCTGGTCGCGGCGGCCCGTCACGCCGTCCTCCTCGTCGCCCTCCGGGACGAAGGTGTCGGCCTCCAGCACGATCACCCGCCTGTCCATCAGCTCGTCCACAACCTTGTCGATGTCCGCCTGGAAGAAGAGCGCGTCCACCCCGAAATGTTCCTCGAAGTGGTGCTGCACCCGTTCCCAGTCCACCGAGAGCCGCACGTTGTACGCGGGCCGCAACGCGAGGTAATTCAGCGAGTACACGATGCCGATGGGTGACATCTCGCCCTTCATCGCCTGCTCCAGCACGGTGACGCCCTCTTTGTCGAGCTGCACCGAGAAGGCCGCCTGATTGTCGCCGTAGAGCGAGGGCCTGGCGTGGTGGTCGATCTTGAGGACGAACTGGGGGCTGGGCGTGGGCGGGGTCGTTGGCGTCGGGCCGGGGGTGGGGCCGGTCGGCGTCGGCGCGGGCGACTGCTTGCCGAAGAGCATCATCTTCACGCTGCCGTCTTCGAGGAGGACGGGCGAGAGGCGCGGGTCTGCCGTCAGCCGCTCCTGACTCCGCAACTCGCGCCGCACCTCGTCCAGCGTCTCCCCCGGCACGCCGAGGTTCACATCGAAGTTCAGGAAGCCGCCGTTACCCGCCTGCCCCCGGAACTTGATGAGCTGGAACTGCGGGATGCGCTGCCCGCCCTCGTCCTGCAAGACCGTCAGGCGCGGCGCGGCGGGCAGGAAGTAGAACTGGAGGGGGTCCTCGTGGTCGCGGAAGACGGTGACGCCGTTGATGAGGTGGTAGGGCGGTTTGAGATAGAGCATGGGGACCTCTGGGGCAAGGGATGAGGGGTTGGGCGTTTGGGGGAGTTGGGCGGCGGGGGTGGTCACACGCCCCCTCACCCCGGCCCTCTCCCACGAGGGGAGAGGGAGAAGAAAGCTCTTGCTTTCGCTCTTCTTCTCCTCCCCCTTGAGGGGGGAGGCCGGGAGGGGGTGAACGTGCATGGCAACCCAAGCAACGCCCCGCCCAACTCCCCCTCCCGCTGGCCGCTGGAAGCTGGCCGCTGACCGCTCCCTACGCGGGCAACTCCGGAATCAGCGTCAACTCACTCGTCCGCCCCTCCGCCTTCTTCTGTCCGCTGGGCTTGAGGAAGAACAGGGCCTCCCACGCGTATTCCGTCTTCGTCTTGTCCTTGAGGTCCACGCTCCACTCGGCGGGGCTTGCGTCGGCTCCCGCACGGAAGGTGAACTCCTTGCGGCTGTTCACGCCGTTGGCCTCGTCGGTGTAGCTCAGGGCCACGCGCACGAGCCGCACGTCGGCGCTGTCGAACATGAAGTCGGGCAGCACCGTCACGGCGAGGCGGTCGCGCACGCTCGGCCCCACGAGGATGGTCGGGCGGGTGTCGATGGTCTCGGGGACAGGCTCCTCGGTGCCGTCGAAGTAGCGGATCGTTCCCGAGTACTTCAGGTTGCCCGTGGACCCGGCGAGGATCGGGATAAGCCATTCCTCGGCGGGCGTGTTCGTGTCGAGAGCGACCGACCTCGCCTGGCGGTAGCTGTTCGCCGTGTCCTCGTACACGAGGTCGAGGAAGATGGTCTGCACTCTGGTCTTCAGGTCGCCCGTGGCGCGCACCGTGACCGAGCGCGTTTCCACGAACGGGTCGTTGAGGACGAAGGGCCGCGCGGCGTCTCTCACCGGGCCGGTCTCGATCTCCTTACCGCCGTCCAGCACGTACTTCACCCGGTACTCGTAGGGCTGGTCCACCGCCTCGAAGATGACCTCCTGGGTGCGGTGGGTGCGCGTGGCCTTGTCGAGGGTGAACTTCTCCTGCACGAGGGGAGTAGCGGCCCCGGCGGGGTAGCGCAGCTCCACCTGGGCAAACTTCACCTGCTCGTAGTCGATGTCGCCGCTCACCGTGTCGAGATTGAAGATGCCCGTGTCGTCGAGGTTGATCGTGAGGTACTGGTCCTCGGTGGTGACGGGCGGGGACTTGAAGGTCCGGCTCTGGCCCTTGTAGTTCACCTCGTAGGAGTAGGTGTACTTGTGCGAGTTGCCCTCCAGGAAGGGGTTGAACTTCGCCGTCTCGTCGGGGGTGGCGAAGCGGTGGTCGAAAATCTCCTTGCCGCCGTTCGCCTTCGGGTACTCGATGTGAATCTCGACGCTGTGCAGGGGCAGGCCCGCGAAGTCGGCGTTGACCTGCGCGTTGATGTTGAGCTGCTTGAAGAAGGGGTCGTCCGCGTCGATGAGCAGGGAGTAGTCGGCCCACTTGATGGGCTGGCCGCGCTCGTCGAGCAGGGAGATCAGGGTGGGCAGGGTGCCCTGCGGGGCGAGGTTCCACTCGGTCGCGGAGTCCTCGCGGAACTCGAAGTGGAAGTTCTGGAACTTCTGCTGGGTGATGTTCTGCTGGAAGTTGTCGAGGTCGTCGCCGCCGAGTTCTTCCAGCGTCTTGTCGAAGAGCTTCTGCGAGTCGATGGGGCCGCCGGGTTGCGCCGGGGCTGCCTGCTGCTGCGAGACGCGGGTGAGAGTGTCTTCCAGCATCCGCTGCGCCCACTCGCGCAGGCGGTCCTTGAGCTTGCGGTCGGCCTCCGGGTCGTTCAGGGCGAAGTTGGCCTCGATGCGGGCGGTGCCCGACTGGCTCTCGATCAGAATCTCGCGCAGGCTCTCGCGGTAGTGGTCCTCGGTCCACATGCTCACCTCGAGGTCCACCGACTTCGCGTAGTCGTAGAACTTCGTCGCGTTGAAGTCCACGACGGCGAGGATGGGCGGCAGCTTCACCCAGAAGTGGAGGTCGTACACCACCTGCACGGCGGACGCCCCCTGCCCCTGCATCGCCGCCTCGATGACGGTCGCGCCCTCGGGCGAGAGTTCGACCATGAAGGCCGCGACGTTGTTGCCGTACAAGGACGGCTTGCCCGCCCCACGAACCCTCTCCACGAGGACGCCGTTTTCCTCCAGCAGCAGGCGCACGCTGCCGCGTGTGTAGGTCATCGTCCCGTACTGGACGCGGGGGGCCGCGCCGGGCCGATGCTCCTCGGCGTGCTTCTTGTCGAGGTCGGCTTGCAGGAGTTCGGTGACTTTGGCGAGCTGCGCGTCGGGCACGGCGATCTCGGTATCGAAGAAGACGAAGCCGCCGCCCTTCTTCCCGTCCGCCCGGTCCTTCGGCATCCGGTACTTGATGAACTTGAACACGGGCTTGCCACCCTGAAGCCGGAAGCGCGGCGTGGTGGGCAGCACGTAGAAGACGTGGGCGAGGGCGTCGTCGCGCCAGATCGTCACGTCGGGGACTTCCTTGAGCACCATCTGCTGATCAATCCGAATCATGGGGGGCCTCCTGGGTCTCCCCGTCCTCTGCGGGCGGGGGCGTGAGGGTGAGGTGGGGGTCGGTGGCGCGGAAGCGGGGCGGCATGAGGGTCTGGCCGTCGGGGAGCGTGATCTTGAGGGACACCTCCAGGGTTCCGGCGAGGGTGGGGGTGCCAGGGGTCGAGGGGTCGGAGGTCGAGGAGTCGAGGGAGGGGCGGGTCACGAGCCACCAGCGGGTCGTCCACGTCTCGCCGCGCAGGTGAACGGTGCGTTCGTCGTCGGTGCCGCCCTCCGCCGCGCGGTAGATGACGTGTGCCCGCACCTCGCGCACGTCCCGCTCGTGCCAGCCCTCCGCGTCGAGGACCACCTCGCACAGGCCGAGGTCGGCGGGGGTGAGGTCGTGGGTGTCCCCGTCCGGGATGAGGCACGTCGTGTAGGGTTTCCCGCCCGTCGTGTAGCGGGTCGTGACCTCGACCGGACCCTTCGAGGTGCCGAGGGACGCGGGGCCGAAGTCGGGCGGCCCCAGGGTGGCCGTCTCCGCCCCCCACGCGAGCGTCACGAAGGCGAGCGGCATGTCACGCGCCCGCGCCCCAACGTGGAAGGTCACGGCGGTGGGCAGGTCGGGAGTGGGAGAGACGGGCGGTGTGTCCGCACCGGGGGCGAACAGGAGGTGGCCGTCGGCGGAGCGGCCCCGGAACCAGCGCCCCACGTCCCCCTCCCGCGTGACGGTTTGCCAGCACCCGTCCTTGCCCTGAACGTCCGCCGTGTAGCGCACCGTCAATTCCCCCTCGGTGCCGTGGACGGCGCGCAGGGCGGCGGCGCGGTCCTCCTCGGTGATGAGTGGTATGGCGAAGACAGCGGCGTAGGGCAGGAAGCCGGAGGAGGACGAGTGGGCGAGTTCGCGCCCCTTCAGGAGCAACGTCACCTCACGCACGCGGGCGGGGGCAGGCTGGAGGCTGAGCCGGGCAGAGTTCAACTCCGGGTGCTGAGTGAGAAGGCGGCGGCGCAGGCGGTCGAGCGTCGCCTCATCCACCGTCCACCGCGCACCGAGTTGCAGCCGTGAGTGTGCGCCCGCCATCAGCAGCGTGAGGCTCGGTGCCCCGTTCGGGCCGAGTTCGGGCGTGGGGTCGCCGGGCACGTACAGGAACCGCTCGGCGTCCTGCGGGTCGGGGAAGACGGTGGCCTCGGTAGGGTCGGTCCCGATCACGTGGGAACCTCCTCATGGGGTTGGTGGAGCGTCACCTCGCGCACGGCGAGGGGCGAGAGGTACGGCGACCACGCCCCGTCCGGCAGCGGGCGGAAGCGGTAGCCGGGGCGGAAGGGGTCGTCCACGACGTAGGACCACTCGGCCTCCGGGCGGTCGCGGCGCAGGTGGAGGGTGGTGGGAAGGCCGCCCGCCTCGGTCTCCACCTCCACGCTCAGGGCGGAGGTTCCAGTCGGAGCCACGAAGCGGACCCTGTGCGCCCCGAAGCCGGGCAGGTGCCAGAGGGTGACGGGGCGTTCGATGTCCGATGTGGGAAGGTCCAGACTCGCGCCCCTGCTCAGCGCCTCGGCTCTCAGGCAGAGGGTGGGTTCCACGCCCAGCGGCACGGCCACACTCACCTCGGCCCGCCCCCGCTCCAGCCGAATCGGGACGTGGTGCTCCCCGTCCGCCTCCGTCCACGCCACAGCCCCCATCAGGACCGCCCGTTCGAGGAGCGCGGCCTCGGCGGCAACGGGGATGAAGTGGGCAGGCAGGTCGGCCACGCCGAGTTCGAGGACTTCGCCCGAGCCGGGGCGGGATGGACCCGTCAGGACGCGGGTGCGCGGGCTGCCCGCCGTCACACTCGTCAAGAGGACGTAGGGGCGGACCTCGTAGGCCGGGACCTCGCCCGGTGAGAGGCGCAGGGTCGCATTTGCCGTGTCTTGCGGCGTCAGCGTCAGCGTGACGTGGACGGGCTGGGGCCGGAACGGGGGCCGCGCCGGGACCGCGACGTGGGCGCCGACCTCCAACACATTGACCCGATGCGCGGGCAGGTTGCCGACCGCCTCCAACGGCACCTCGCCGCGTGGCAGGGGCGGGGCGGAGATCAGCGTGACAAAGCGTTCTGTGCCCGCCCGCTCCGCCCACCCGCGCATGGCTTCCAGCGGACGCCACTCCAACGGCACGGGTCGCCACGTCTCCAGCACGTCGTCCAGCGGCCATGTCATCTCACCGGGGGGCGGCTCGTCGAACGTGACGGCGGGGGAGAGGTCTCCGTCCTCGGGCGGGGCGAGGCGACCGAAGCGCGCGAGGCAGCGGTCGAGGAGGGCGGCCCACGGGGTCTCATCCCCACGTCCCGAGGGCTGCCAGCGCCACGGCTGGCCGTCCCACGGCGCACGGAGGAAGGTTTGCAGCGCCTCGTAGGTCGTCCGCCCCCGGTCGTCGCGCACTCCGGCGAGCGTCCGCACGAGGGCCTGCGGGTCGAAGGTGACGTGCCCGCCGCCCCGCGCCGCCACCCCGCGCAGGGCCAGCACGACGTTCGCGCCGAGGGCGAGCGTGCCCCCCTCCAGCGCCCCGCGCAGCACCGCCCCCGCCTCCGCGCCGAGTCGCCACGTCACCCGCGCCCGGCCCAGCGTGCTCCACGTCAGGGGCACGGCCAATGTCTCCGCCTGCCCCGACCCTGAGAGCGGCAACGAGAGGCGCAGGTGCCCGGAGGACGGCAGGAGGGGGGTGAGCTGTGCGGGTGGAACGCCCGCCCCCGCGAGGTCATACGTCGCCTCCAGCCGCAGCTCCAACCGGGCCGAGGTCCGGGTGAAGGGTCCGCCGCCCCGCACGAGGGCCAGCCGGAAGTCGGGCAGGCCGTCCCCGTCGGACGCGAAGGCCACCCCGCGCGGCGTCACCCATCCCGGCCCCGCCCCGCCGAAGGTCGGGTAGAGTTGGCAGCCCTCCAATTGGGTCTCGAACTCGAAGTCCGGCAGCATGTCGCCCCTCACCCCAGCCCGACGACGAGGCGCTCGGTCACGTCGCTGCGCCTCTCGCCGGGCTGGCCGGGGCCGTCGGTGTAGACGGGCAGGACGCGGTAGTGGTACTCGCTCGCGGGCCTGCCCAGCAGCAGGTCGAGAAGCGGGAAGGCGACGGTCGCCTCGCCGCGCACGAGGGGCACGTCCGGCGTGGCGGGCGGCAGGAGTTCCGCCGTGTCCCCGCGCTCGAAGTCCACGAGGACCGCGAGGAGCCGCCGTTCTGGGTGCGCCGGGTCGGGCGCGTGGGCGAAGACATGGGCGGGCACCTCCACCGTCACCACGCGCTCGAAGGTCCGCAGGGTGCCCACGAGCATCCCCGCCGTGATGCGCTCCACGTCGGGCACGGCGCGCACCCGGTCGGTGTCCACGACGGGCAGCCAGTTCGCCAGCGAGTCTCCCGGCGTCAGGGCGTCCACGGGCTTGAGCAGGGCGCGAATCTCCTCGCCGGGGCGGAGGGGGTCGGACAGGGCGCTCCAGATGTCCCAGCGTGCGGGGCGCAACTCGGCCCCCGGATCGCTCGCGGACGTGACGAAGGGGCTGACGAGCGACTCGCTCACCCGCAGCGGGCTTTCCACCGTGTTCGTCAGCGTGACCCGGTAGCCGCCACGTTCAGCGTCGGCCTCGGCGCTCACGCTCAGGCACTCGCCCAGCGTGTCGTCCAGCCGCAGCACGACTCCGACCTCCTCGGCGGGCAGGCCCCCCACCTCGGCGCGCAGCTTGCCCCCCAGCCCGACGGTGAGCGCCCCCGTCAACTCGTCCCACACGCGGGCGAACGCCTCGCCCTCCAGCTCCACCGCGCCCCGTACCTCGGTGAAGTTGGTCGTCTGGACGCTCCCGCCCGCGTACAACCCCTCGTTGTCGGGGATGAAGCGGACATGGCTCGTGTGGAAGGGTTCCAGCCGCACGGGCCGGGGATGTCCCGCCGGGAGGTGACGGGCCAGCCTCACCCGCGCGTCCTCCAGTCGGTCGAGGTCGGACGAGGGCCGCGCCACGAAGGTCAGGCGGTAGCGGTTCGGCGCGAGGGCTTCCAGCGTCAGCCGGGGCCTGTGAGGCGGGTCGTCCTCCCGCGCCAGCTTGAACACGTCGGGGAGGAAGCGGAAGGTCTCCGGGCGCACGTGGTCCTGGTAGTAGCGGTGGGAGGCCCCGCCGAAGGGCAGGGTGTGGGGGGTCAGACCGGGGGCCGTTCCCGTGCCCGGCATGCCCTGACCGGGAAAGACGTAGGCGTGCAGACCGGGGTGGAAGAACAGCGTCTCCTCGCTCGTCAGGCTGCGCGTGACCTCCGTGAACAGTTCCGGCGGCGGCAGCGCCACGGTCGCGGAGCGGGCCGAGCGTCCGGCGCGGCGGTCCACGAGTTCGACGCTCACCCCGGCGGGCCGCGTCTGCACGGGGACGGCCACCCACAGCCCCTCCAGGTCCGCCGCCCGTCCCAGCGCGCAGAAGCCGTACAGCCGTGAGTTGTTCGGGTCGAAGATGTCCACCCACGTCCGCGCCGAGTTCGTGTTCGTCCCGCACGGCGGCAGGTCGGGCGACGGGGCGAAGAGGTCGTCGCCGTACTCCGCCGCGTTCGTCACCCGCAGCGGGTAGCGTGCCCACAGCTCGCCTCCCTGGTCGAAGAACTCCGGCGTCCCCACCGTGACCTGCGGCGTTGGGAGCGGAAGGTTCAGGGGCAGGAGCCTACGGTGATCGCGCACCAGGGTGCGGTCCAGGGTCCGGGCGGCGAGGAAGTCCGCGCGGGCATCCGTCAGCAGTCCCCCCGCCAGGAGGTGCGGCGTCCGCGCCACCCGCAGTCCGGCGGGCCGGGCAAAACGCGCGAGGTCCGCCACCGGGAGGACCGTGAGCCGATCCGTCGTCAGGATGTCCGGGCCGGGTTCCGTCGGCGGCAGCGTCTGGATCAGGCGGTCCAGGAGGTCCGGGGACAGGCGTCTCACCGGGAAGCGGGGCCGGGGACCGGGGGCATCGTCGAAGGGGACGCGCTTCGGCACGCGGAAGACCGGGCGGGGGGGAGGCTCCTCCACCACGCGCACGCCCACCCGCACCGTCCGCGTGACGATCAGCGTCGCCCCCGCGTCCTGACTCGTCAGGGCCGTATACAGCTCGTCGTGTTCGGGCAGCGTCGCCACGGTGAGGGCCACGCCCAGCGTGCCGTCGGGGTGCTCCAGCCGTTCGGTGAAGGGCAGCTCGCGCAGCACGCCCGACCGCTCCCAGCGCAGCCGGGCCTCCGTGGTGTGGTCCAGCATCCCCACGTCCGCCGGGAGCGTCCCCAGTTCCGGTGCCGCGTGCCGCCCGAGCGTGAAGTCCAGCCGCCACTGCCCCGCCTGCCCGGCCAGCCGCGCCCGGTAGCGGGGGCCAGCCGACGTGTCCTCCGTCGCCAGCGCATACCGGGGCAGCCAGAAGCGCAGCGCGGGGTTCGCCGCGTCCTCGAAGAGCCGGGTGTCCGTCACGTCCCCCTCGGTGAGGACGGGGACGCGGAGTTCGGCGCGTGGGCGACCCCGGACGGGGGGTGGGGGTCGCCGCAGGATGAGGCTCTCCGGGAGTTCCCCCGGCAGCGTGCCGTGCAGGTGCAGGTGCTTGAGTTCGGCGAGCTTGAGGCGCGACAGAACGGGCATGGTTCCTCCAATGGGGCAGCGGGCGGGACGGGCGGGGCGTGCCGTCTTCGGAACGGTGCCGCCGCGCCCATCTCTGGGGCCGAAACCTGTGTGCCCACCCTGCGCCGCCCCCCGTGTCCGGGGCGTGAACGAGGCCGGGTGGTGATGCCGTGGAGAGAGGGCGGGTTGCGCCCACAACCCCCTCCACAACCTTCCCTCCAGCCCCCTCTCTCACGGCTCCCTGAGTCCCCACGAGAGAGGGGAAACAGAAAGCAGAAGCCTGAGAGGGTTGCCGCTCCCCCTCGTGGGTGAGATTGGGAGGGGGCGAACGGGTTTAAAGCAGTCAACAGAAGAAGGGTTGTCACCCTGAGCGCAGCGAAGGGCCTCCTTCATCTCGTTTCGAGATGCTTCGCTGATGCTCTGCATGACAATTTTTTTGTCAACTGCTCCAACCTCCGAACAACCTGCTTGCCAACTCCCCCCGTCGCCTTCCCCTCGCCTGTCACTTCGGCTACAGAAGGAATAGGATGGAGTATGCTACGCACCCTGGGCGACCTCCGGCTGGAAGACGGTCCCCGACAACAGCCCAAGCTGCTGCTGCTGCTGGCGTACCTGTCGCTGGAGGGGCCACGGGAGCGCACGCACCTGCACCACCTCTTCTGGCCGCACGCCACCGATCCGGCGAACAGCCTGCGGGTGGCCGTGCGGCGGCTGCGGGCGGGGGCACCGGGGAGCCTCGCGGCGGAGGGGACCCGCCTCGTGTCGCGCGTGCCCACCGACGCGCTCGACCTGCTCGCCGCCTCCGGGGGGGGGCACCACGCGCGGGTGGTGGAGCTGTACGCGGGCCGCTTCCTGGAGGGGCTGGAGCTGCCCGACCCCAGCGCGGAGCTGGAGGAATGGGTCTTCCACAGCCGCGAACTGCTCGCCGCGAGGGTGCGGGAGGCGAGGCTGGCGCTGGGCGAGGCCGCCGCCGCGCGGGGCGAGGACGCAACCGCCACGCGCCACGCCGAGACCGCGTACCTCCTGCCCGGTGCCCCCGAACCCGAGCCGGAGGACTTGCGGCGGCTGTACCTCCTGCTGCTGGCGGGCCACAGCCCCCACGCGGCGGAGGTGCGGCGTGAGGCGGAGCGGTACGGCCTCACGCTGCCGCTGAGCGCGGAGGAGGCCCGCCGCCTGCTGCGCCCGGAAGCCGCTCCCGCCCCGTCCCCCCCGTCTCCGCCCGCGCCCCCCGCCCCGGCCTCCCGGCTGCCCACCTTCGGCACCTCGTTCGTGGGGCGGGAGGCCGAGGTCCGGGAGACCCTGCGGCGGATGCTGGACCCGGTGTGCCGCCTCCTGAGCGTGGTGGGGCTGGGCGGGATGGGCAAGACACGCCTCGCGGTGCAGGCGGCGTGTGCCCTTCAGGAGGCCGGGGCCTTCGCGGACGGGGTGTGTTTCGTGAACCTCGCGCCCGTGGCGAGTCCGGCGCACCTCACCGCCGCCGTCGTGGAGGCGCTGCACCTCGGCCTGGAGGGACCCGAGGACCCCGCCCGGCAGCTCGCCCGGCTCCTCGCGCCCCGGCACCTCCTCCTCGTGCTGGACAACTTCGAGCATGTCATCGGGGCCGCCGGGCAGCTCGTGGCGCTGCTGGAGGCGTGCCCGCACCTCAAACTTCTCGTCACGTCGCGCGAACGCCTCAACGTGCAGGAGGAATGGGTGCTGCCGCTGGAGGGGCTGGTCCCGCTCGGTCGCCGCTGGTCGGAGGAGTCGGGGGACGAGCTGGACGACCACCCCGCCCTCCTTCTGTTCGTCCAGCGGGCGCAGCGCAGCGGGCGGGGATTCGCCCTCACCGCGCACAACCGCGACGCGGTGCTGGAGCTGTGCCGCCTCGTCCACGGCTCGCCGCTCGCCATCGAGCTGGCCGCGACGTGGGCGCGGGTGCTGCCCGTGGAGGAGATCGTGGCCGAGTTGCGCCGCAGCCTCGACTTCCTGACGGACGTGGGGGGGCGCGGCCCGGCGCGGCACGCGAGCCTGCGGGTGGTCTTCGAGCAGTCGTGGCGGCTGCTGGACGGGGCCGAGCAGGGGGCGCTGGCGCGGCTCTCGGTCTTCCGCAGTCCCTTCCGCCGGGAGGCCGCCGCCCGCGTGGCCGGGGTCTCCCTGCCCGTCCTCGCCACCCTCACCGACAAGTCGCTGCTGCTGCCGATGTCGGGGGGCCGCTACGGTCGCCATCCCCTCCTGTACGAGTACACCGCCGAGAAGTTGAGCGCCCATCCCGCCGAGGGGGAGGCCGCGCGGGAGGCCCACGCCCGCTTTTTCCTGGGTCTCCTCGCGGGGAGGGGGGAGGCGCTCGCCGGGCCGGGGCAACGCGCCGCCCTGCGGGAGTTGGAGGCCGAGTACGAGAACCTGCTCGCCGCCTGGGCCTGGGCCACGGGCCACGGCGAGTTCGCGGCGCTGCGGGGGGCCGCCCGCGTCCTGCGGGTCTTCTTCGACCGCTCCGGGCGCTACCGCGACGGCATCGAGGTGCTGGCGGGGGCGGCGGACCACCTCGCCGGGCTGCCGAACGCCGACCCCGTGACGCTGGGGGAGCTGCTGATCCACCGGGCGGTCCTCCACCTGCGGCTGGGCACGCCGGGGGAGACGGGTGCCCTCGTGGAGCGCGGGCTGGGCCTGCTGGACGACACGGCGAACGAGGCGGTCGTCGAGGGGCTGGACGTGCTCGCCGTGCTGGAGTTGCGGGGGGGCCGCCCCGCCCGCGCCAAACGGTACTGGGAGCGGGCGCTGTCCCTGACCGGGGGCCGCGAGGACGCGACGACCTGCCGGTTGTGGAACATGCTGGGCACCGCCGAGCAGTGGCTGGGCCACCACCGCCGCGCCGAGGCGTGGTATGGGCAAGCCCTGCGGCTCGGGCGGGACCTCGGCCTCGTGGCCGACGTGAACCGGACGCTCAACAACCTGGGGGCAATGTTCATCCTGACGGAGCGGTTCGGGGAGGCGCGGGGAGTGCTGGAGGAGGGGCTGGGGCAGGCGCGGGAGCTGGGGCTGTCCCTCGTCACGGTGCATTTCCTGAACAACCTCGCGGTCGTCTTCTCGGCGCTGGGAGAGGGAAGCCGCGCCAGGGACCACGGCGAGGAGGCCCTGACGCTCATCCGCGCGCTGGGCGACGCCTCGCTGGAGGCCGAGGTGCTGGAGACGCTGGGCCGGGTCGAGCTGGCCGAGGGGCATCTGAACCCGGCCCACAGCCTCTTCGTGCAGGGCCTGGGGAAGGCGTGGCCCCTGCGTCAGTGGCCGGTCATCCTGCCCTGCCTGGAGGGCGTGGCGGAGGTCATGGCGCGGCTTGGGCGAACCGGGGAGGCGGGGCGGCTGCTGCACCTCGTCGCGGGGCATCCCGCCGCCCCCCGTCAGCTCGTCCTTCAGGCTGAGCGGGTGCTGGAAACCCCGCTCCCCTCGTCCCCCGACCCCGACCCCGATGCGGCCCAGTTCGAGGGGCATCTTCAGGCGAGCATTCAGCTCATCCTTCAGCCCGGCCCGCCCGGAACGGTCGTCACCCCTTGATTGGGCGTCCTGTGAGGGTCGCAGAAGGCAGAAGGCCAGGGGCGCGTGCCTTCGACCTTCTGCCGCCCCCAGCCCCCACCTTCGCGGGAGGTCCCACGCCGCACAGGCTCAGTCCGTCGTCGTCGTCACCCCGTCGGTCTCCGGGCCGCGTGGTCCACTCGGCGTGCCTCCGCCCGGACGCCGCACGGGGTCGGAGGTGCTTGCTGTGGCCGGGGCGTCCTCCTCACGGGGGTCCCAGTCGTCCCCCGGCTCTCCCCGCTCCGCCCGCGCCGCGCCGCTCTCGCCCATGTGCATGGGGAGTCTGTCCCACCCGAAGTCCACGTCTCGCGTCATCTCGCCCGCCTCCCTTTCCTCTCACTGGATGTGGTGTCTCGGAGGGTCGCCCATTGCCCGCCCTCCTCGCCACCGAGCTTAGGCAGGTCCCCGTGACCTGGGCGTGACTCGCGGGTGATCCGCCGCCCAGGTGCTCCCGCCCGCGCAGGAATCGGCCTGGCGTTCTCCTTCCGATACAGCCGCCCTTCCCCCGCGCCCGGTAGACTCCGGGGGTGACGGAGAGGGCGCGGGCAAAGGATCAGGACCGGCGGGCGGCGTGGCGGGTGACGCTCGGCAACGTCATCTATAACAACGACACCCCCGCCGGGCGTCTCTTCGACCTGCTCCTGATCGCCGCCATTCTGGTCAGCGTGTTCACCGTGATGCTCGACAGCGTGGCGGGCTTCCGGGCGCGGTACGGCCCCGTCTTGCGGCAGGTGGAGTGGGCGCTGACCCTGCTGTTCACGGTGGAATATGCGCTGCGGCTGATCTCGGCGCGGCACCCCCGCAATTACGTCCGCAGCTTCTTCGGGCTGGTGGACCTGCTCTCGCTGATCCCGGCGTATCTGGCGCTGTTCTTTCCGGGGGCGCAGTACCTCCTGATCGTGCGGGCGCTGCGGCTGCTGCGTATCTTCCGCATCCTCAAGCTCGCGCGCTACCTCAGCGAGGCGAGCGTCCTCACCGAGGCCCTGCGCGCCAGCCTCGCCAAGATCACGGTCTTCCTCGCGGTGGTCCTGACGCTCGTGACCATCATCGGGGCGCTGATGTACGTCGTGGAGGGACCCAAATACGGCTTCACCAGCATCCCCACGAGCATCTACTGGGCCATCGTCACCCTGACGACCGTGGGCTACGGCGACATCGCGCCCAAGACGCCGTGGGGCAAGGCCCTCGCCTCGGTCGCCATGATCCTGGGCTACGGCATCATCGCCGTCCCCACCGGCATCGTCACCGTGGGCATCGCGCAGGCGCAGGCGGGGAGGCGGGGAGCGGCTGCCGGGTCTGCCGGTTCCGGTGCGGGACGCCGCCCGTCCTGCCCCCGCTGCGGGCTGGAGGGCCACGAGCCAGACGCCCGCTTCTGCCGCCGCTGCGGGGAGGCGCTGCCGGGGGCGGGGGCCGAGGCAGGCGGGGTGTAGCGGCGTGTGGCCCCGTGTACCGCGCGCCCTGCGGAGCCACCCCGATTCATGCGGGGAGAGCCGTCGAGGCCAGCCACGGTGGTCACGCTGGACGCCCGCTACTTCAAACCCACCGCGAACGCCGCGTCCTCCCTTGAACAACATGAACCCGGACGCAAACGGCTTCGTGCCCGCCCGGACGTTGCGCTACGTGAGGGGCCGGGCCGACCTCGACCTCAACCACGTCGTCACCGTGACCGGCTTCATCTCCAGCCAGAATATCGGGCGGGTGCTGCCGAATCACGCGGTGGCCGACGATTCCGGCTCCTTCATCGTCAAGAACTCCTGGGGCGACTGCTGGGGCGACCAGGGCCACGCCTCCTTGTCCTACTCCTGGGTCGAGACCTTCGTGGGACAGGCGAGCACGGGCCTACTGGAATAGGAAACAAGGGGAAGGAGGCGCGGTCGAGTGCGTTCTGAAGGAGTGTCCGGCTACCCCATGCGGCCACCGGACGACACATCGGGCAGACATCGGGCGAATCACGACCCCGTGGACGAGAGGCCCGGACCTCCCCCGGCAGTGTCCTCCCAGGCCAGGCGTTCCGCCCCCGCGTACACGTTGAAGCGGCCCTCCCGCGCGAAGCCCACCAGGGTCAGGCCGAGCGCCGCCGCCGTCTCCACCGCGAGGCTGCTCGGTGCCCCCACCGTCACGACCACGGGCACGCCCGCCAGCGCCGCCTTCTGCACGACCTCGAAGCCCGCGCGGCTGCTCGTCACGAGGAGGTGGTCGCCCAGCGGGAGCAGGCCACGGCCCAGCGCCCAGCCCACGAGCTTGTCCACGGCGTTGTGTCGCCCCACGTCCTCGAAGGCCGCCAGCAGTTCGCCCGCTGGGGTGAGGAGGCCCGCCGCGTGCAATCCGCCCGTCGCGTCGTAGGCGGGCTGGGCCGTCCTCAATCGTCCCGGCAGCCCGGCGAGCAGGGCGGGGGACAGGAGACCCGCCGTCCACACCGGGGGGCACACCCGCACCGCCAGCCGCTCCACGCTACCGCTGCCGCAAACCCCGCAGGCGCTCGTGGTCACGCCCACGCGGGCCGAGGCGAGCAACCGCTGGGGATTGGGGGCGTGCAGGGTGACGACGTTGGGGGTGTCCGGGTCCTGCCCCAGCGACACGGGGTCTCCGTCCAGCAGACCCTCCGCGTGCAGCCAGCCCCGCACGAGGTCGAGGTCGTGACCGGGCGTTCTCATGGTGACGGCGAGGGGAATGGATTTTTCGCCGTCCCACACGCGGAGTTCGAGCGGTTCCTCCACCGCCACCGCGTCGTCCCGCTCGGTGATCTGGCCGCCCGCATACGCCAGCACGCGCGCTCCCGTGACGGCGGGGGAGGAGGGCCGGGGGGTCACGCCTCGCCGTCCTCCGCCGTTCGCAGCGCGTGGCCGAAGCCCTTCAGGAGGCCGAAGAGGGCCGTCAGCGCCACCTGAACGTCCGGGTCGCGTAGGAGGCCCAGCAGTTCGGGCAGGCCGACCCGCTCGCCGCGTGCCACCCGTATGGCCCCCTCGTTTACGCCCGCACCCAGCGCGCGGCCCAGTACGCCGACGTTCTGCGGGTCGAGGTCACTCACGGCCCGGCCCACTTCCAGCAAGTTGCGGATGAGACGGGTGGAGTCGTCCCGCTCCAGCACGTGCAACGTCTCGCCGACCATTCCACCGCCGCCGCGTACTCCCCGGTTCAATACGTCGAGAACCCCGTGGTCGTGGAGGGCGCGCAGGAGCTTCAACCCCTCCAGCAGGGCCTCGGCGTTCTCGGCGCTGGCCTCGCTCAACTCCTCCTGCGGCGTTCTGACGCGCGGTGTGTAGGGCAGGGATTTCGCCATCTCAACCTCGTTTCGCTGGGAGTTCAGTCATCCGCCCCGCCTTCTACCATCGGCAGGCCGGAGCCGGGGAACACATAGTCGGGACGCCGCCACTTGCGCTCCACCTCCACGCCGAGCTGGGGGGTGGGGTGGCCGGAGCGGTGGTTGGTGCGCGGCAGGGGCGGTGGGCCGTCCGCGCCCAGCACCTCCATCCTCACCGCCGTGTCCTTGTAGGCGGGCGTGTGGGTGGACAGGTCCGCGTGGCTGCCCGTCAGGCGGTTGACGGCCTGCGCGGCGTCGGGTGTGTTCATCGGCATGTAGAGCTGACGCCCGATCACCCGGTTCGTCACGAGGACGGGCAGGCACACCGCCTCATGCCGCGAGACGAGGCGGACGAGGCTGCCGCTCTGCACCCCCCGTTCCTCGGCCAACTCCGGCGACACTTCCACGAACGTCCCCGGCACCTGCCCGGCCAATCCCGCCGCCCGGAAGGTCATGTTCCCCTCGTGGAAATGCTCCAGCATCCGCCCGTTGTTGAGGTGGAGGTCGTACTCGGCGGTCGGCGGCTCGGCCCGCGCGACGAACTGGGCCGGATAGAGGCGAGCTTTGCCGTCCGGGAACGGAAAGCCGTCCGCGAACAGCAGCGGCGTATCGGTGCCGTCGGCGTGGACGGGCCACTGGAGGGAGCGGAAGCCCTCTAGTCGCTCGTAGTTCACCCCGGCGTAGAGCGGCGTCAGGCTCGCCACCTCGTCCATGATCTGAGAGGGGTGCGTGTACTTCCACCCCGCCCCGAGCCGATTGGCGACGAGCTGGATGATCTGCCAGTCGGGTTTGCTCTGTCCGAGCGGTTCGAGAGCTTTGTAAAGCCGCTGAATGCGCCGCTCCGTGTTCGTGAAGGTGCCGTCCTTCTCCAGGCTCGGACTCGCCGGAAGCACCACGTCCGCGAAGCTCGCCGTGTGGCTGAAGAACACGTCCTGCACGACGAGGAAGTCGAGCTTTTCGAGCGCCGCGTCCACATAGTTGGCGTTGGAGTCCACGACCGCCATCTCCTCGCCCTTGAGGTACATCGCGCGGAGGTGGCCGCCGTGAATGGCGTGGACCATCTCGTGATTGTCGAGGCCCTTATTGATGGGAAGTTCGGTGCCCCAGACCGCCGCGTACCGTGCCCGCACCGCCGGGTCGTCCACCCGCTGATACCCCGTCACGAAGCCCGGCATCGCCCCCATGTCGGACGCGCCCTGAACGTTGTTGTGGCCTCGTAATGGATACGCGCCCGCGCCGGGCCGCATGTAATTCCCGGTGACGAGGAGCAGGTTGGAAATCGCCGTGCTCGTCTCCGTGCC
Organism: Deinococcus sp. YIM 134068; assembly: GCF_036543075.1. Classification (NCBI taxonomy): domain Bacteria; kingdom Thermotogati; phylum Deinococcota; class Deinococci; order Deinococcales; family Deinococcaceae; genus Deinococcus; species Deinococcus lichenicola. The sequence continues at coordinate 241,522 of NZ_JAZHPF010000002.1, read as the reverse complement.
GCCCATCTGCTGCGTGACGCCCATCGCCCACATGACGCAGGTGCCGTCCGCCTCCACGATCTCGCGGGCGATGCGGCGCAGGGTGTCCTGCGGAATGCCCGTGACCCCCTCGGCGTAGTCGAGCGTGTACCCGTCCAGGCTGGCCCGGAACTCGTCCAGCCCGTTGACCCACCGTTCTAAAAAGGCCCGATCTTCCAGCCCCTCGTCCAGAATGTGCCGACTCACCGCGTTCAGCCACACGAAGTCCGTGCCGGGATTCGGGCGCACGAAAAGGTCGGCCCGCCGCGCCATCTCGTGCTCGCGCAGGTCCACGACGATGAGCCGCTGACCGCGTAACTTCTGCGCCCGCTTGACGCGGGTGGCGAGGACAGGGTGGCTCTCGGCGGTGTTCGTCCCGATGCCGATGACGAGGCCCGCGCGCTCCAATTCCGCGATGCCGCCCGAGTCGCCGCCGTAGCCCACCGTGCGCCACAGGCCCATCGTGGCCGGACTCTGGCAGTAGCGCGAGCAGTTGTCCATGTTGTTCGTGCCCACCACGGCGCGGGCGAGCTTCTGCATCAGGAACGCTTCCTCGTTCGTCGTCTTGGACGAGGCGATGAAGGCGAGCGCGTCCGGCCCGTGCTCCCGCCTGATCTCGGTCAGCCGCCGCGCGATCACATCCAATGCCTCGTCCCACGTCGCCTCGCGGAAGCGGCCCGCCTCGCGGATCAGGGGCGTGGTCAGCCGCTCCCCGCTGTTCACGTAGTCCCAGCCGAACTTGCCCTTGACGCAGGTGCTGACACCATTCGCAGGACCACCCTCCGGTTCCACCTTGAGAATGTGACGGTCCTTCGTCCACACCTCGAACGAGCAGCCCACCCCGCAGTAGGTACAGACGGTCTTCGTCCGCCGGATGGACCCCTCCCGCCCGGCGGCCTCGATCTCGCTGAGGTTCAGGATCGGCCCGTACCCCAGCGACGGCTCCACGTTCTTCACGACGGCGACCGCGCTCTGGAAGACGGGCAGCTCCAGCCCCGTGAAGAAGCCCGCCTCCCCCAGCATGGACTTCTCCATCAGCGCATTGCACGGGCAGACGGTGACGCAGTGGCCGCAACTGACGCAACTGGACTCGCCCGCCGGTTTGTCGCCGTCCCACAAGACGCGCGGATGTTCGTCCTCCCAGTTGATCGTCAGCGTCTCGTTGACCTGGAGGTTCTGGCACGCCTCCACGCACCGCCCGCAGAGGATGCACTGGTCGGGGTCGTAGCGGTAGAAGGGGTTGGAGTGGTCCTGCGCGTGGGGCTTGGGCTGGAAGGGCCGCTCCTGATGCTGGACGCCCAGCGCCCGCGTCGTGTTGTGGACCGTGCAGTTGCCGTTGTTGTTGTCGCAGACGGTGCAGTACAGCAGGTGGTTGGCGAGCAGGCGGTCGAAGGCGTCCTCACGTGCCCGTTGCGCCGACTGCACGGCGGTCCTGACGGTCATGCCCGCCTGAGCCTGCGTGCCACATGCCCGCACGAGCCGCCCATCCACCTCCACCACGCACGTGTCGCACGTCTGCACGGGGCCGAGTTGCGGGTGATAGCAGACCTGCGGCACGTCCACGCGGGCGCGGTTCAGGGCGTCGATCAGGGGTTCGCCGGACCGCGCCGGGTACACGCCGCCGTCGATGGAAAGGTGAATGTGGGGTTCGGGCACGGTCGCCCCTCCTCGCTGCGGGATGGAGCGAGTATACCGGGCGGGCGGGAGGCCTCGGCCCACTCGTCGGAACGGGAGGGAAGGGTGCCCGCCGCCCTCTCCTTCACTTCAACTCGGCGGCTCGACAGCGGTGCCGTGCCTCCCGGACAGTTCGATGTCCCGTTCCACCTGATCGGTCAGGTTGGCCCGAAGACGGATGGGTCAAAAGGAAAAGGGGTCAGGCGCTAGGGCAACCCCTAAAACCTGACCCCTCATCCCTCACTCCTCAGTCCGTCTCGGCCTTCTGGTGACGGTACTCCTGAATGTGGTCGTAGACATGCTGCGGGAAGTCGAGGTCGCGGTAGACGTTGCCCTCGTCGGGGTCGTCGGCGTTCGGAAGGATAGGGAAGTCCTGCTTTTCCATGTACTCCAGAATCTTGGCGCGGCCCGGCGGGCTGTAGTCGGCCTCCTGCACCTGCCGCACGAGGTCGCGCGCCCCCTCCTCGCTGAAGTCCTTGTCCTGCGCGAGCAGCGACACCAGCTCGTCTTCCTCCACGAAATGCCGCCCGACGATGGTGTACACCAGCCGCCCGTAGTGCCCGATGTCCTGACCCTCCCCCAGCGCGTCGGTGAGGTGGGCCATCATGTGGTTCTTCATCATGTCTTCTCTTGGCATATTGACCTCGCGGGGATTAGGTTAGGGCGTAACGGTGGGGCGAGGATGATGGGGTCCCAAGAAAGTCTTCACAGAGGGGCGGCCAGCTTCCAGCGACCAGCCGTCAGCACATCTGCCCCAACAGGCGGGAGCCGGGAGCGTCCCCCTCATGCTCCCGGCTCCCGCGTGGTGGTTCAGTCCTGCTTGTCGGTGTTCTCGTAGAGGCCGGGATCGTTCGCGCCGTAGTGGGAGGCGCTGGTTCCGTCCACGGCGGCGTCGGCGAGGTCGGTCTCCTCGGCCCCCGCCGGGGGTTGGTAGACCGGGCTGTCCTCGGTCGCCATGTCGGGGTTCGGGGTGGTGTCGGTGTTGTCGGCGCGCGTCCCGTCGGTCATGCCCCGAGGGTGGCACGGCCCGCCCCGCCGCTTTCCCCGCCCGGCTTAAGGGGGCTTTACTGTTGCCCTCGCCTACTCAGCACCCAGCGACAGGTCCGCCCCGACGATGCCGAACTCCTGCACCCGTCCCCGGTCGTCCAGCCCGAAGATGACCGTCCAGCGGGACCGCTCGCCGCGCTCGAAGGTGGCCGTGCGGGTGTAGTAGGTGACGGTCCCGTCGCGCGTCACCTGCTCGTCCAGCACCTGCATCTCTGCGCCGTAGGCCTGCTGCCCGCCCGCGCGGTACGCCCGGAAGGCGTCGAGGCTGCCCCACTCGGCCCGCACGGTAGGGGAAAAGGCTGCCCACACCTCGTCCAGCCGCTCGCCGTAGAGCCAGCGCGTCAGCTCCCGGCCCCGGTCGAGGGGGGTCGCTGCTGGAGCGGGTTCAGGTCGGGCCTGGGTCGTTGGAGCGGGAACTGGAGGCGTCACGGGCGTGTTCATCGCCGTCGCTTTGGGCGTCGCCGATTCGGGGGCCACCTGGGCTGATGCGGCGGCAGGCGACGGGGGAGGCGTCGAGGCTTTGGGGGTGGTCGGGGCAGGAGTCGCCGTCACACGAGTTGCGGTTGGGGCCGTCGCAGAGGGTAAGGGTGCTGGGGAGGCCGCCGTCCGTGTGGGCCTGGGCGGGATTGCCGCCTGGGTCTGGGTCTCCGTGGATGCCGCTGGCCGCGCTGGAGGAGGCGTCCGGCTCGCGCTTGCCGGGACAGGCGCGGGGAGCGCCGGGGTCGTCTCTATCGGTGTGACCGGGGCTGGCGGTGTCCGGGGTGGCGACGCCGTGACGGGGGGTGTGCCGTCGCTGAGGGTGGCCCGCACAAATAAGGTCTGCACGCCGTACAGGACGGCGAGCGTCAGGATGATCAGCGCCGCGCCGACGAACAGGCCCTCCTCCGTGCGATTCATCTGGACCTCCGGGGTCGGCGACCGGGGGACGGGACGCCCTTGCTCTGCCGCATCACCCCTGATTGTGCGGTTTCTCATGCCTTCCAGGCAAGCGCCGACGCGCGGTTGACTGAACGGGGGCTACAGTTCCACCGTCAGACCGCTCCGGGCGCTCTCGTAGCCGCCCAGCACCAGCCGCACGCTCTCGCGGCCATCCTCGCCCGTGCAGACGACGGGGGCATCCCCCGTGATGGAGGCGACGAAGTGCCCCACGCTGCGGACATGCGCGTTGCCGGGATTGGCGAAGTCGTACCACGTCTCGTCGCCCTCGCCCCACGCCCCGAAGGCGAAGGAGCGGTGGAGGTGGCGCAGCCGGGGCTTGCCCAGTCTATTCGTGCATTCCAGCGCCCCCGCCGTGCCGTAGACCGAAAAGCCCTCCTCCCAGCCCGTCGCGGTCCAGGCGGTCTCCACGCTCGCCAGCGCCCCACTCTCGAACTCCAGGGTGGCGACGGCGGTGTCCTCCACCTCGATGTCGAACTTCAGGGTGTGCATCCGGGCGTGGATGTTCCGCACCTCGCCCCCCAGGTGCCGCGCAAGGTCCATCAGGTGACAGCCGTTGTCGAGCAGGGTGCCGCCGCCGCTCGCCGCGAGGCTCCCGAAGGCCCCCCGCACCTCCGGCGAGCCGCCCCAGTCGTGCGCCTGCCGCAGCCGCATGAAGGTCACGCGCCCGATGCGGCCCTCGTCGATGAGGCGCTTGGCCGTCTCCACGAGCGGGCTGGAGCGCAGGTGGTGGTTGGTCTGGAGCACCACGCCCGCCTCCCGCGCCGCCGTGATCATCGCGTCACACGCGGCGAGGTCGAGTGACAGCGGCTTCTCGCACAGGACATGGATGCCGCGTGACAGGGCCGCGAGCGCGGCGGGCGCGTGATATGCGTTCGGCGTGCAGATGCTCACCGCCTGCACCGCCTCGCGCTCCAGCATCGCCCCGAAGTCGGCGTAGCCCCGCGCCTGCCACTCCTCCTCCCGGCTCTGGCGGGTGGCCTCGCTGGGATCGGCGAAGGCGACCACGTTCGCGCCCGCCAGCCGGTAGCCCTCGAAGTGCCGCGAGGAGATGGCCCCCGCGCCGATGATGCCGACGTTCAGGAGTTGGGGGCTTCCCTGGGTCATACGCGCTCCGGCAACGGCTCAAGGGGCGCGCGGTTCCCGAAGGCGCGGGGGGCGCTCGCGGTCGGCGCGGCCCAGCGTGCCCCGTTGGCGATCACGCGCAGGACGCCCTCATGGTGGTAGGTCGGGTACGTCTCGTGGCCGGGCCGGAAGTAGAAGATTTTCCCGCTCCCGCGCGTGAAGGTGCAGCCCGAGCGGAAGACTTCGCCGCCCGTGAACCAGCTCACGAAGATCAGCTCGTCGGGCGTGGGGATGTCGAAGTGTTCGCCGTACATCTCCTCGGCGGGCAGCTCCAGGTACTCGCCCACCCCCTGCGCGATGGGGTGTGCGGGGTTCACCACCCACAGCCGCTCCTTGTCGGTCGCCTCGCGCCACTTCAGGTCGCAGCCCGTGCCCATCAGCCGCTTGAACACCTTGCTGAAGTGCCCGGAGTGCAGCACGATCAGGCCCATCCCGTCCAGCACGCGCGCCACCACCCGGTCCACCACCTCGTCCGAGACGGCCCCGTGCGCCTTGTGTCCCCACCACACGAGCACGTCGGTGCTGTCCAGCACGTTACCTGTCAGCCCGTGCTCCGGCTCGTCCAGCGTGGCGGTGCGGACCTCGCCGAGACCGTTCGCCCCCAGGCCGTCCGCGATGGCCTGGTGGATGCCCTGCGGATAGATCGCGCGGACGGCGGGGTTCTCGTGTTCGTGGCGGTACTCGTTCCAGACGGTGATGCGGGGCTGGGTCATGGGGTGCGTCCTTGTGGGGTGAAGGGGGCGGCGACTGGGAAGAACGGGGCGAGTCTAGAGGGTTTGCCGGAGGGGTGGGGGGGGGAGCCTTTGGCCGTGAGCCATGAGCAAAAGAAGAGCTTGTGCCGCTGCTCACCGCTCCGAGCTTCGAGCCGTCGTGCTGGAAGCTGGCCGCTGGCCGCCCCTCACCCCACCGACCACCACGCTCTCAACGCCCCTTGCAGCTCCTTCCACCGCGCGAAGCGTTCCTGCACGGCATCCCGCTCTCTCCCCGGCTCCACGGGCGGGCCGAGGGGAACCGGGGCCACGTCCGCGAGCGAGCCGCCGACGCCTGCCAGGGCCAGCAGCGCCGCCCCCCGCGCCGAGGCGTCGGGCACCTCGCCGGGGCGGAGGGGACGGTCCAGCGCGTCGGCGAGGAGTTGCCGCCAGCGGGGGTCCACGGTGCCGCCGCCCGCGACGCGCACCGTCCCCGCGCGCCCGTGGACCTCCTCCAGCGTGTCCAGCCCGTCGCGCAGGGCGAAGGCGACCCCCTCCAGCGCCGCGCGCATCAGGTCGCCGCGCGTCTGCCCCAGCCGCAGACCGCTCCAACTGCCGCAGGCGTGGGGGTCCATGAGGGGGGTGCGCTCGCCCGACAGGTAGGGCAGGAAGGCGGGCGGGGCGGTCACGGAGGGAGCGAAGGCCTCCGCGTAGGCGTCCTCCCAGCTCAGGCCCAGCACGCCGCGCGCCCACTCCAGCGCCAGCCCGGCGTTCTGCATCGCGGCGAGGGCGTACCAGCCCGGCCCGGCGGCCCGGTAGAGCTGAAGGCGGGGGTCGGCGCGCGGCACGTCCAGCCGCCGCACGATCTGCGCCCCGCTGCCCACCGTCAGGCCCGCCTCGTCCGGTCCGAGGCCACCCCCGAACAGCGCCGCCGCCGTGTCACCCGCGCCCGTCACGAGCGGCACGCCCTCCGGCAGGCCTAGGAGGGAAGCCGCCCCCGCCGAGAGCGTCCCCACCACCTCGTCCGAGGCCCGCAGCGGCGGCAGGAGGTCCGCGCGCAGGCCGAGGGCGCGAAGCAACCCCAAGTTCCACTCCCCGTTCACGTTGGCGAGCAGCGTGCCCGAGGCGTCGGAGGGGTCGCCCGCCGGATCACCGCCCAGCCGGGCGCGCAGCCAGTCCTTCGGCTGGAAGGCCCAGCGCGCGGCGGCGTACACCGCTTCCTCGTGCCCTCGCACCCACAGCAGCGTCGGCCCGGCCATGCCCGCCGTCACCGGGTTGGGGCGCGGTCCGGCGAGGCGCGCGAACCTCGGCAGGAGGGGTACGCTCCGGGCATCCAGCCACAGCACGGCGGGGCGCAGCGGGACGAGCGCCGCGTCCGTCAGGACGACGCCGTGCATCTGCCCGGAGAAACTCACCGCCCTCACCTGCGCCCGCAGTTCCCCCGGCAGGGCGCGCGTGGCCGTCACCGCCGCCGCCTCCCACTCGCGCGGGTCGCTCTCCGCCCAGCCCGGTTGCGGGTACGAGACCTGGTAGGGGGCCGACTCCCGCGCCAGCACCTCGCCCGCCCCGCTCAGGAGCAGCGCCTTGAGGCTGCCCGTGCCGAGATCGAGGCCCAGATAGACCGAGTTCTCCTGTTTCATTGCCTTCTCCCTGCCGCTTCCATGATGGGTACTCAAGCTCATCCTTGGCCTCATTTCAAGCTGCCGAAGCCCTTCTTTTGCATTCTCTCCTGTCAGACCCTTGTATGAAGTATTTCGCTAAAACGCCCCTGATGACTGCCTCCGCTGTGACGACTCTCCAGCTCCCCGCCTCCGCGACCGGACACGCGACCGGGTTTACCACGTGCGACTGTCATGCGGTCGTGCCCCTGGACGTGACGCGGCTGGAGGCGCTGTCCGTCCACGCGTCCTCGCGTCACCTTCACCGCAAGCTCGCCCTGTTGCTGGCCGCCCACGGGCTGCCGCTGGAGGTGCGGGACGACGCCTTCGTGGTGCCCGCGCGGGGCTTCGACCTGTTGAGCGAGGTCCTCGCCGCGTTCTCGCGCACCGAGCGGCCCGACGTGCTCGCCGCGCCGTGGGCCGGGGAGCGGCTGGAGACGTGGCACCTCGCGTCCCTGGAGCAGTGGGTGGGGCGGCTGACGAGCGGTTGGTTCGCGGGGGCGTGCCAGCACCTGCGCTTTCACCTCCAGCCCATCGTGGAGATGCGCGGCGGCGGGGTGTACGGGTACGAGGCCCTGGTGCGCGCCGAGGTGGAGGGACGGCTGTTCGGGGCCGGGCCGCTGCTTCAGGCCGCCGCCGCCCACGGGCAGTCGCGCGGCTTCGACGCCCACGCCCGGCGCGGGGCCATCCGCCAGGCGTACCCGCAGCTCGGCGCGGGTCAGGTGCTGTTCATCAACTTCGCGCCGGGCGTGGTGTACAACCCCGACATCTGCCTGCTCACCACCTTCGACGCCTGCCGCGAGGTCGGGGCCGACTTCTCGCGGCTGCTGTTCGAGGTCACGGAGAGCGAGGCCTTCCCCGACCTGCGGCTCCTCAAATCCATCCTCGAGCGCTACCGGGCCGAGGGCGCGCAGGTGGCGCTCGACGACCTGGGGGCCGGGCACACGGGTCTGAGCTACCTCTCCGAGCTGCGGCCCGACATCGTGAAGCTCGACCGCGACCTCATTCGCGGGCTGCACGGGGCCGATCCCCGCGTGCCGCTCGTCACGGCGCTCGTCCGCTTCGCCCACGACCTCGGCATCCGGGTGGTCGCCGAGGGGATCGAGACGGCGGAGGAACTCGGCATGGTGCGTGAACTGGGGGCCGACTACGCGCAGGGCTACTTCCTGGGCCGCCCCGCCCCGGAGGTGGCTGGCCTCAGCCCGCAGGCGGCCCCCTTCTGGTCGGGCCGATGACGCTCGCCCCGGCCCCGCCGCTCCCCGCCGAACTCGTCTGGTCGGTGCTCGACGCCGCCGACGTGGGGCTGCTCGTCACCGACGCCGAGCGGCGCATCCTGTACGTGAACGCGACCTTCACCCGCGAGACGGGCTACCACCCGGACGAGGTGGTGGGCCACCCGTGCAGCTTCCTGCAAGGCCCTGAAACCGACCCGGCGGACATCGCCGCGCTGCGTGACGCCCTGGACCGGGGCGAGCCGATCGAGCGGGTGGTCCTCAACTACCGCAAGGACGGGCGCACGATGTGGTACAAACTGCGGATTCGTCCCATCCGGGAGGGCGGCGTGGTGCGCTATTTCGTCGGCGTGCAGGAGGACTACTCGGCGGCCCACGCGGCGTACGCGGAACTCGAACGCCTCGCCCACCTCGACGCCCTGACCGGGCTGGGCAACCGCCGCGCCTTCGACGCCCGGCTCGCCGGACACGTGGCGGCGGGCCAGCCCCTGACCCTGCTCCTGATCGACCTCAACGACTTCAAGCGGGTCAACGACGAGTGCGGCCACCCGGCGGGCGACGCGCTGCTCGCGGGCGTGGGCCGCTGTCTGGAGGAGCTGGCCCCGGCGGCGTCCTTCAGGTTGGGCGGCGACGAGTTCGCCGTCCTGCTGCCCGGCCCGGTCGAGGGGGCCGTGCCCCAGGCCGAGCGCATCCTCACGGCGTTGCAACGGCTGGAGGGCGGCACCCTGCGGATGGGCGCGGGGCTGGCCTCCTTCCCCTCCGAGGCCGCCGACGTTCCGGCGCTGCTGCGGCTCGCCGACCGCCGCCTGTACGCGCACAAGGCCGAGTGCAAGCAAGTCGGATATGGGTCGGCCCGCCGGGCTTGAACATGGGGCGGGGGAGATGCGGGAGACCGGGGAAGAAGCGGGGCGCACGGGGATCAGGACCGCGCGCCCCGCTCCTCCGTCTCGCCCGCCTCGCGGTTCTCCGGGTCCCCCACAAGGGGAGGGGGAGAGAAGAGGCGTGTGACGCGCCCGTTCTCTCCCGCATACCGAGCGCCGGAGGGAAGAATCACACCCAGACCCAACGTCCTCACGGACCGGTTCGGCCTGACCGCGCCGGCCTCCCTCAGTCCTCCGACGCCTCGCCCGCGATGAGGTCGCCGGAGGTCCGTTCCTCGGGGTCCGCCGCGTCCATCAGCGCGTTGTACTGGCGTTGCAGCCAGCGGGGCGAGTTGCCGAAGGGGTTCATCAGGGGGTCGATGGTCATCTCGCGGGCGGTGCGGGTGCCCTGGGTGCTGCGGGCGAGCTTGAGGAGGTCGGCCTTCGGGGTGCGGTCCTCGTACAGCAGGCCGTTTTTCTCCTGAAAGGTGTCGGTGAGCTGGGTGTAGCAGAAGCCCGACAGGCCCAGGCAGGCGTGGATCGCGGCGAGGAGCGCCCCGTAGTCCTCCACGAAGTCGGCCTCGCTCTGCGACTCGCTGTAGCCCCAGCCGCTGGAGCGGTCGGGGATGTAGGCGATGCCGCCGAACTCCGAGAGCACCACGGGCTGCCCCACCGCCTGAAAGCCCGGCAGCGTCAGCGCCCGGTCGGCGGGCTGCTGCTGCTCCAGCGACAGCCGGGTGGACTCCAGCGTGCCGTAGCGCCGCAGCAGCGCCTGCGGGTCGTCGGCGTAGTCATGGATGGTCAGGATGTCGGTCGCCACGTGCTCCCAGCCGTCGTTGCCGATCACCGGGCGCGAGGCGTCGAGCGTCTTGGTGAGGTGGTAGAGCGCCCGCACGTAGTCGCGGTGGGCCGGGTTGGTGGGCAGGTCGGGCACCCCCCACGACTCGTTGAAGGGCACCCACGCCACGATGCACGGGTGCGAGATGTCGCGCTCGATCACCTCGGTCCATTCGCGGGTGAGGCGCTGCACCGCCGTGGACGTGAAGCGGTAGGGGCTGGGCATCTCCTCCCACACGACGAGGCCCAGGCGGTCGCACCAGTACAGCCAGCGCGCATGCTCGATCTTCTGGTGTTTGCGCGCCCCGTTGAAGCCGAGCTGCCGCATCAGTTCCACGTCGCGCCGCAACTCGTCGTCGGTGGCCGTCATCACGCCGTCGGGCCAGTAGCCCTGGTCGAGCACCATCCGCAGGTAGTACGGGCGACCGTTCAGGAGGAAGCGGTTGCCCTTGACCTGCACCGACCGCAGCGCCGTGTACGAGGACACCCGGTCCACGACCGTCTCGCCGCGCATCAGCTCCACCCGTGCCTCGATGAGCTGGGGGTGCGACGGACTCCACAGCAGGTCGTTGCGGAAGTCGTCGATGCCGGGGTCCGAGAGGGCGATCCGGCGTGAAATCTCCGTGTGGCGCACCCCGTAGCGGTCGTCGGCGAGCAGCTCGCTGTCGCGCCACAGCCGCACGCGCACGGAGAGGTCGGGGTCGAGCGGCCCGACGAGGTGCAGGTCCACCCCGATCTGCCAGTTCTCCATGTCGCTCATCCAGCGCAGCCGCCGCACGTACGTCTCGGGCACCCGCTCCAGCCACACCGTCTGCCAGATGCCCGTCGTGCGCGGGTACCAGATCGAGTGCGGCTCGCGCAGCCAGTCCTGCTTGCCGCGCGGCTTGGCGAGGTCGTGCGGGTTGTCCTGCGCCCGCACCACGATCTCCACCGTCTCGCCCGCTTGCGCGTGAACCGTGATGTCCGCCGCGAAGGGGGTATGCCCCCCCTCGTGCAGCGCGACGACGTGCCCGTTGGCCCACACGGTCGCCCGGTAGTCCACCGCCCCGAAGTGCAGGAGGAGGCGCTCCTGCCGTTCCTCCGGCGTGAGGGTCAGCGTCAGGCCGTACCAGACCGTCGGGTGAAAGCCCTCGTCGTGAATCCCGCTGCGGCGGCTTTCCGGCGCGTAGGGCACCTGAATCTCCCGGTCGAAGATCACCTCGTCGGGGTGACGCCACAGGCCCTCGTCGTCGAAGCAAAAACGCCAGGTGCCGCTCAGATCGCGCCAGTGTTCGCGCTCCAGCAGCGGCTCGGGATGGGTGGAATGACGCAAGCGGGTCTCCTTGACGGGGGGGCACAACAGGGGGCGAGGGCGGGGGCAGCCAGGTTTGAACAGGAAGGATTGTGCCGAGGATACGGCAACGGCTTCGTAACCGTTCCGCCCGTTCGGCTCTCCGTTGGGGGAGGGTCTACCCCTCCCGCCCCCTTGAGCCACAGCTCACCCGAATGGGATGAAGTCTGTCTGATCTCCCCGCCCCATCGCCCCGGTCAGAGCGATTCAAGAGGACTTCACCCCGTCATCACCGGGTGGTCGGAACAGGTGAAGCGGCCTTGACTTCCTCCCCGAACTTTCGGCGGGCCGCGCGGTCGAGACTGACGCCGTGTCGCCTCGCCACCGGAAGCGGCGGCATCCACGACCTATCTCCACGGGAGGGCAGGACCATGACGATGCAGATGCAGGACCTGCGGGGGTTGTACATCCACAAGCTTCAGGACATCTACGACGCCGAGCAGCAGGGCTTGCAGGCGATGCAGCAGATGAGCCGGATGGTGCAAAGTCCCCAGCTCAGGCAGGGCTTGGAGATGCACCTCCAGCAGTCTCAGGGGCAGGTGCAGCGGCTGGAGCAGATTTTCCAGGGGATGGGTGAGCAGCCCGGCGGCGTGACCTGCGAGGGAATGAAGGGCCTGATTGCCGAGGGCCAGAAGATCATGGGGGAGGACATGGCCCCGGAAGTCCGTGACGCCGCGCTCATCGCCGCCCAGCAGGCCGCCGAGCACTACGAGATCGCCGGGTACGGCACCGCCCGCACCTATGCCCGGCTTCTCGGCGAGGACCAGGCCGCGCAACTGCTGGGGCAGACGCTGGAGGAGGAGAAGCAGGCCGACGACAAGCTGACCCAGATGGCCCAGCAGATCAACGTGCAGGCGATGGACGCCTGAGCGCGTCAGGTTCGACCGGCAAAAGGGAGCGGCCAGCCTGGACGGGAAAGTCCGGGCTGGCCGCTCGACTGGGGAGAGGGAGAAGAGAGCACGTCCGGCACGCTTACTTTCTATGGCACATCAGGCGTTGTGAGGTCGGCAAGCTCTTCGGGGGGCGTGCCCGTTGCCTCTCTCCTGTCGTCCTGTCGGGCCGGGTCAGTCCCAGCCCTCCCCGGCGGGTGAGTGGGAGGCCCCTCAGCGCCGCTGAGACTCCAGATGCCCGGCCAAGCGGTCCCACGTCTCGGTGACGCCCTGCAACATGCCCATGTCCATGACCGTCTTCAGGGCCTCCTCGGTGTCGTAGGCGGCGCGGTTGGTCACTCTGGTGCCGCCCTCGACCTCCTCGAACGTCAGCGTCGAGAGGGTCGGCGGCATGTTCTCGTTGATGTTGGCGTCCGCGTCCGAGAAGTAGTCCGTGTAGACGATCCGCGCCGGGGCCTCAATCTCCCGGTAGATGCCCAGCCCCCACGACTCCATGCCGTAGAACTCGCCCTGGGCCTTGTCCACACACTTCATGCAGTAATGCCACCTGCCGCCGGGGCGGAGGTCGACGCTGCAGAAGGGCATCTCCCAGCCACGGGGTCCCCACCACTGGCGCAGATGCTCGGCCTGCGAGAACGCGTCGAAGACCAGCTCGCGGGGCGCTTTGAAGACGCGCTCAAGAACGAGGACGCGCCCGGCTTCGATGTTCGAGATCATGGGGGAAGTGGCGGTGCTGGTCATGGGAAAGCCTCCTGGTCGGGGGTGGGGTTACTGATCCTCGGGGTCGGTGTGCGGGTCGGTCTGGGATTCGGTCTCGTCCTGACGCTGCTGAAGCTGCTGCAAATAGTCGTCCAGCCGGTCGAAGCGGTCCTCCCAGAGCTGCCGGTAGGTGCTCAGCCACTCGTCCAGCTCCCGGAAAGGCTCGGCCCGCAGGGTACAGATGCGGCGGTTGGCGACCGCCTCGACCCGGACGATGCCCGCCTCGCTCAGCACACGGAGATGCTTGGACGCCTGGGGTTGACGGAGCTGAAGACGGGTGGCGACTTCCCCGACCGTGAGGGGCTGCCGGATCAGCAGCTCGACGATCTGGAGACGATGCGGCTCGGCCAGCGCGCTCAGGGTCGCGGCGTTCAGGTAGGTCCTCCTTTCCACAGGTGATGTGATGTCTCGATATGAGTATGCCATACGAAGAATATTCTTGTCAAGGCATATACGGATGCAAAGCAGCCCGCCCATCGGCTTCTGATTACATGCTCACGAACAAGTTGGGACCAAACGTCTGACGACGCGAACGGCGAGGACTCGACGGGACCCCAACCGACAGCGGGCCGTACTCCGTCCCCACCCAGGAGAACTGGCCCGGCCCGTCGTCTGTCCTGCGTGTTTTTTACTGCTCTCCCTCGCCCCGCTCGGTCGCGTTGGAGGGGTTGGCCTCGCCCACGTCGTAGCCCTCGCTGCCGTAGCCGAAGCGGTTGTCGTCGGGAGTGCGGCGGTCGTCGGTCACTTCGGGGCGGGTGTCGGCGGGGGTGCCGTAGCCCGCGCTCTCGTCGGCGGGGGCGGGCGTGTCGCGGTCGGTCATGGTGTTGGCCTCCTTACGCCCAGGATGCACGTGTGGGGAGGGAAGGTGGGGGTAGCCCAAGAAAGCCTCAATCCCCGGCGCTCGCTGGCGGCTGGCCGCCTCCCACTCCTCACGACGGGCTGACCAGATACGCCATGTACCGCTCGGAGAGAAACTGCACGAGCGCCTCGGCGACCTGCGCGGCCTCCAGCGAGAAGGGCTGGACGAACGGTTCGGCGACCGTCAGGCGGTTGACCTGCACGTTCCGGGCGACGAACTGCTCGTCGTAGGTGACGGTCAGGGGCAACTGGGCCTTGAGCAGGGGCGTCCGCAGTCCGGTCCCCGGCAGCCGCGCGACGGCTACCAGGGTCAGGTCGGCGGCCACGTGGTCATGTGCGGGGGCCTCCAGCACCTGCCGCACCCCGACCTCCTCGTAGCCGCGCCGCTCCAGCGCCGCCCCGACCTCCGCCTGGACGCGGATCAGGTAGGGCCGCGCCCGGTCCTCCAGCTCGGCGCGTGCCCGCAGCAGCCGGGCGAAGTCGTGGGCGTCGGGAGTCAGTCCCCGGCTGGCGGAGGGTGGGGGATCGGAAATGGTCATGTGACCTCCAGAATCGGAACTGGGGAAAAAGGGAACGAACCTGAGTTTACGTCGCGGGGGAGAACGTCGGGTGGAAGAAACGTGGAGGTTGCCACAAACCTCTCATCACCTCCTCCCACAACGGGCTGAAGACGGCTTCATCCTGCACCCGCACTTTCCAGCCGCACCTGCCGCCAGCCGGGGCCGAGCAGTGCGGGCTGGTGGGTGACGAGCAGGATGGAACGGTCAGGGGCGCGGCCCTCCACCGCCCGCAGGAGCCGCCGGGCGTTGTCCGGGTCCAGGTGGGCGGTCGGCTCGTCCAGCAGGAGGAGGGGTGAAGGCCGCAGCAGCGCCCGCGCCACCGAGAGCCGCGCCCGCTCGCCTGCCGAGAGCGCGGCCCCGTACTCGCCCACCCAGCCGCCCAGCCCGCCCGGCAGCCGCGCCAGGAGTGGAGTCAGGCCGAGATCGTCCAGCAGGGCCAGCAGGTCGGCGTCGTCCGCCTCCGGGTCGCCCAACCGCAGGTTCTCGCGCAGGGTCCCGCCGAAGAGTTCGGCCTGTTGGGGTGCCCAGGCGAAGCGGGAACGCCCGGCCTCCAGCCCCAACTCCCGCAGGTCCACCCCGCCCAGCGTGACCCGTCCACCCGCCGGGTCATGGAAGCGCAGAGCGAGGGCGAGCAGGGTACTCTTGCCGACTCCCGACGGCCCGACGAGGGCGACCCGTTCCCCCGGCCCCACGGTGAGGGTGAGGTCGCGCAGCACGTCCGTTTCCGAACCGGGGTAATGGAAGCTCACGCGCTCAAAACGCAATGTCGGGTCGGCGGGCAGCTCACGCGGCCTCACGGGGTCATCCACGGCGGGCCGGAGGTCGCGCAGCCCCTCCACCCGGGCGGCGGCGGCGCGCAGTCCCCCATGAGCGGCCCAGGCACTCCCGAGGTTCCCCACCGCCTCGAAGCTCGCCAGCAGCCCGAGGGCAGTCGCGGCGAGGAGGGGGCCGCGCGTCTCGCCGTCCGCCACCGCCCCCCCGACGAGGACGAGGGCGGCAATCAGCCCCAGCCCGCCGAGCGCGTCGCGGGCCGCGTTCGCCGCGCCCGTCACCCGTGCCCGCCGCGTCTCCGCCGTCTCCAGCGTGGCGAGCAACCCCGCGAAATGCCGCTCCGCCGCCGCCCGTCCTCCCCCGGTCAGGAGGTCGGGCAGGCCGTGAAGGGCCTCCAGCGTCGCGGCCCCGAGTTCCGCGCGGGCGGCGTTCTGGGTCCGGCCAGCGGGCGCGGCGGCGCGGACGGCGAGCGCGGGCACCACAACCCCCGCTACCCCCAGCAGCCCCAGCGCGACGAGGGCGAGGGCCGGGGAGACCAGCCACACGAGCGCCACCGTCACGAGCGCGACGACCCCCGCCACCAGCGACGGCGCGAAGAGGCGCAGGTACACGCCCTGCAACTCGTCCACGTCCGCCCGCACCCGCGCGAGGAGGTCGCCGCCCCGCGTGCCCACGAGCGCGGCGGGCGCAACCCGCGCGAGGTGCGCCACCGCCCCGGCCCGCACCCGCCCCAGCAGCCGGAAGGTCAGGTCATGCGACACCAGCCGCTCGCCGTAGCGCAGCGCCGCCCGCGAGATGCCGAACAGCCGCACCGACGTGATGAGCGGCAGCAGGAGCAGCAGCGACTCCGGCCTCAGCGCCGCCCCCGAGATCAGCGCCCCCGACGCGGCCAGCAGCGCGGCGGAGGTCAGGACCGTTCCCGCCCCCAGCGCGACCGAGCCGAGCATCCGCGCCCGCCCACCGCCCCGCGCGAAGCGCCACAGCCCGCTCACGCCCGCTCCCCCGCGAGTTCCCGGACGCGCCCGCCGTCCAGCTCCACCCTTTGGTCGTGTCCCCCGTGCAGCGCCTCCCGGTGCGAGATGGTGAGGACCGTGCGGCCCGCGCCCAGGCGTTCCAGCGCCTCCCGGACCCGCTCCTCACTTCCAACGTCGAGCTGCGAGGTCGGCTCGTCGAGAATGAGCAATTCCGCGTCCCGCAGGAAGGCCCGCGCGAGGGCGAGGCGCAGGCGTTCGCCGCCGCTGAGCCGTGCCCCCTCCGCGCCCACGTCCGTGTCGTAGCCGTTCGGAAGCGCCGTGATGAAGGCGTGCGCGTCCGCCGCCCGCGCCGCCTCCACGACCTCTGCCTCGGTCGCGCCGGGCCGTCCCAGCCGGATGTTCTCGCGCACCGTGCCGGGGAAGAGGTAGGGCCGCTCGGGCACGTAGGCGACCCGCGCCCGCCACGCCGCCGGGTCGAGGTCGGTGAGGGGCACGCCATTCACCCGCACCTCGCCCCCGGTCGGAACGGCAAAGCCCAGCAGCAGCCGTGCCACGCTCGTCTTGCCCGCGCCGCTCTCACCCACGAGCAGGGTGCGCGAGCCGGGCGGCAGGGTGAGGGTGACGCCGGAGAGGGCCGCGCGTTCCCCGTACCGCAGGCTCACGTCCCGGAACTCGATGTGGAGTCGTCCCGAAGGAACGGGAAGGGTGCCCCGCCCCGGTGCTTCCCGCCCCAGCACTCCGAACATCCGTTCACTCGCCGCCCGCGCCTCCATGCCCGCGTGGTGGTCGGCCCCCAGCGCACGGAGCGGCGCGAAGAACTCGGGGGTCAGGAGGAGGATGAAAAAGGCCCGCTCGAACGGCAGGTGTCCCTCGAACAGCCGCACGCCCACCGTCACGGCCACGAGCGCCGTGCTCAGCGTCGCGCCGAACTCCAGCACGAAGCCGGAGAGAAAGGCGGTTCGCAGCACGCCCAGCGTCACCCGGCGGTAGCCCTCGTCGGCCTCGCGCAATGCCGCCAGCCGCTCCCGGTCGCGCCCGAAGACCACGAGTGTCGGCAGCCCGCGCAGCGTGTCCACGAAGCCCGCGCTCAGCCGCCCCAGCGTGAGCCACTGCGCCCGCGCCGCGCCCTCGGCCATCGTGCCCACCAGCCACAGCAGCACGACGATGACGGGTCCGGTGAAGAGGAGAATCAGGCCGCTGAGGGGGTCCAGGAAAAGCACCGTCAGCGCCAGCAGCGGCGGCAGGACGGCGGCAAACGCGGCCCCCGGCACGAAGCGCCCCACGAAGCCCTCCAACCGCTCCACGCCTTCCGTCACGACCTCCGTGAGTTCGCCCGCGCGCTGCCCGGTGGCGTACAGGGGGCCGAGGTCCAACAGGTGCGTCAGCAGGCGTCCCCGCATCTCCCGCTTGACCCGTGCGGCGGCGCGGGCGGCCAGCACATCCCGGAGGCCGACGAGCGCCGAGCGCACGAACCACACGGCGGCCAACCCTGCGAGAGCGACGGCGAACACCTCAGGTGCCTGTCTCCCCAAAAAAATGCCGTTCACGATCCGCGCCACGAGCGTCCACTGGGTCAGGGCGAGGGCGAAGGTGAGGAGGGCCAGACCCGCGCAGGCGAGCGCGAGGGGCCGGACACCGGGAAGTTGGAGGAGGGGTTTCACTGACCTGTTGCCCTCAGCCATTGCTCAAGAGGGGTCCTGCTTTCCGGTAAAGTGCGCTGGGATGCCGTTTGGGTTCCCCCCTCCCAACCTCCCCCACAACGGGGGAGGGGTAATAAGCTCTAGCGACTTGCTTCGTAAATGGACGACTCCAGGTGTACGTCAGGCTTTTGCCTTTGCTCCTCCCCTTGAGGGGGGAGGCCGGGAGGGGGTGAGCGGGCCTGGCAACTCCAAAAAGCCGCATCTCAACTCGCCTCTGTCCCCACGCTCAGTCGTACCCCTTGTTCAGCCCGCCCTCGTCGGGGCGCACCCGCTCGCGGAAGACGTAGTAGTTCCAGATCTGGTAGCCGATGATGAGGGGCAGGAAGATGCCGCCCACCCACGTCATCAGCCGCAACGTGTAGGGCTGGCTCGCGCTCTCTCGCAGCCCCAGGTTGAAGGCCGCGTCCAGCGTGGAGGGCAGCACGATCTGCCGCGTGTAGAGCGCGATGAAGATGGTCACGATGGAAAAGACGATGGTCAGGCTGCTCATCAGGAAGGCGAACACGTCCCGCCTCGTCGTCAGCCCGAACCAGATGCTTCCCAGCGTCAGCCCGGCGGCGAGCGGAAAGAGCCACGGCCCCACCCCGAAGGAATTGAACAGCCCCTCGGTGACGTAGCCCATCACCACGAAGGCAAGGATGGCGACCGTGGCGAGCGCCCCCCAGAACAGCGCGGCGGCGCGGGCACGGGTGTACAGCACCGTGTCCGTGTGCAGCCGCAGCAGCAGGAAGTTCGCCCCGTGCAGCATGAACAGCAGCAGCGTGGCGAGGCCCCCCACCACCGAGAACGGCGTGAACACGTCCAGGAAGCCGCCCACCACCCGCTCCTCGGCGTTCACGGGCAGCCCCTCGATCAGCTTCGCCATCGTCAGCCCCCAGAAGAAGGAGGGAAGCAGGCTCCCCAGAAACGACATCCAATCCCAGAAGGCCCGCCAGCGCGGCTGGTCTACCTGATTGCGGTACTCGAACGACACGCCCCGCATCAGCAGCGAGAGCAGGATGATGACGAAGACGGGGTACAGCCCGGAAAACAGCGTCCCGTACCACACCGGGAAGGTCGAGAACATCACGCCCGCCGCCGCGATGGCCCACACCTCGTTGCCGTCCCAGAAGGGGCCGATGGTGCCCACGAGCGCCCGCTCCTCGGCCTCGGTCTTCGCCAGGAAGGGCCGCAGGATGTCCACCCCGAAGTCGAAGCCCTCCAGAAAGAAGTACAGGGTGAAGGTCAGCGCGATCAGCCAGAACCAGAGGGTGATGAGGTCCATGTCGGTGTTGAGCCTCCTTGAGTGCTTTGGGGTAAGCTCTCAGCTTTCAGCTTTCAGCTCTTAGCAGGAGCCAGGAGAGGAAAGCTGACGGCTGATGGCTGACGGCTGACCGCTTCCCTCAATTCCTCCGGTCGTACTCCTGAAATCCCTCGCCCGCGTAGTTCGGGGCGGGCGCGGCGACCATCTGCGCTTCCGGCTTGTGGTGGACGCCCGCGCGGGCCGTCACCGTGAGGAGGTAGATGTCCAGGCCGATCAGGGCGAGGTAGACGACCCACAGCCCGACGAGGCCGACGAAGACCTCGCCGAAGGAGTTGGCGCTCACGCCCTGGCTGGTCGTCAGCAGGCCGTAGACCATGAAGGGCTGGCGGCCCATCTCGGTCGTGATCCAGCCGCAGAAGTTGGCGATCCACGGCATCGGGATGGTGAGGAGCAGGAGGCGCAGATACCAGCGGGTGTCATTCAGGCCCCCGCGTTTGCGCCACCACAAGTACACGCCCCCGAACGCGGCGAGGAGCAGAATGACGCCCAGCCCGACCATGATGCGGAAGTTCCAGTACACCCACGTCACGGGCGGAATGTAGTTGCCGGGGCCGTACTGCTCCTCGTACTGCTCCTGAAGGGGAATCATGCCCTCGTAGTTGCCCACGGGTCGGTTGTAGGCGAGCAGCGAGCCGAGGTACGGAATCTCCACGTTGAAGTCGTTGCGCCGCTCGGATTCGTTGATGATGGCGACGGCGGACCACGGCGCGGGCGAGGTGGAGGTCTCCCACTGCGCCTCCATCGCCGCGAACTTCATGGGCTGGTCGTAGCGCGCGACCTGCGCGGCCCGGTGCCCGCTCGTGGCCGAGAAGACGGTCCCGATGGCCCCGAACACCAGCCCGATCCGCAGCGAGCGCGAGAAGACCTCCACATCCTGCCTCCTGAGCAGGTGGTACGCGCTGATCCCCAGCACGAGGAAGGCCGCCACCGTCCACGCCGACCCCTGCACGTGGAGGAAGTACAGCCACGCCTTGTAATTGAACACGACCGCCGAGAAGTCGGTCAGAAACGCCTGATCGCCCACCACCTCGTACCCGACCGGGCGGTGCATCCAGCCGTTCGCCAGCACGATCCAGAAGGCGCTGATCTGCGTGCCGATGGCGACGAGCCAGATGCTCGCCAGCCGGACGACCGGGCGCAGACGGTCTTTGCCGAACCACCACAGGGCGATGAAGGTGCTCTCCAGAAAAAAGGCCATCAGTACCTCCAGCGCGAGCGGCACGCCGAAGATGTTGCCCACGAACTTGGAGTACTGGCTCCAGTTCATGCCGAACTGAAACTCCTGCACGATGCCCGTCACCACGCCGACCGCGAAGTTGATCAGGAACAGGTGCCCGAAGAAGTTCGTCATGTTGCTGTAGATGTGGGCCTTGTCCTTGCGGAAGTAGGCGATGCCCTCCATCACCGCGATCAGGAAGGCCAGCCCCACCGTCAGCGACACGAAGAAGAAGTGAAAGATGCTGGTGGACGCGAACTGGAAGCGCGAGAGGCCGAGAACGTCGAAATCCATGTCCACCTCGGGGCGGCGTGGGGGGAGGCGTGGCGGGGCGGACGGTGCTCCGGGACGGCGGGCGTGAGGTCAGGTCTCCGCTGGGGCGCACCGTAACAGGAGCCGCGCGCCCGCTCTGTCTCTCTGCCGCCCGTCTTGGGGCCGTTTTTGTAAGCCCGGTCACGCCCACACGCGGTCGCGGCGTTAAGACCGGGTGACGCCCCGAACGTTCAAGACGCGCCCCTCCCGTGCCACGCTGACCTCACCTGGGGGTCCATCCGTGGAAGAACTGAGCAAGGAGTTCACGTCCTACCTGTCGGTGGGGGTGGAGACTGCCGCCGCCCTGATCATCGCCTTCGCCGTCGTGCAGGCCGCGTGGCGCGTGCTGCGGATGCTGCTCGCCCGCCCCGCCGAACCCGACGAGGCGAAGGAGGGGGTGCGCCTGCGCCTCGCCCGCTGGCTGGCCGTCGCGCTGGAGTTCGAGCTGGCCGCCGACATCCTGCGAACCGCCATCGCCCCGACCTGGGACGAGATCGGCAAGCTGGCCGCCATCGCCGCCCTGCGAACGCTCCTGAACTACTTCCTGCAAAAGGAGATCGAGCAGAACGCGCAAAAGCAGCGGGCGGTGAGCGGGGCCAGTCCGCTGGAGGGGCGGGCGGCACCGGGGACGGCGGGAGCGGGGGAGGGGTAGGGGAGTGGGCAGGAACGGTGGCCGGGTGGCTCAGCCCGTTCACCCCCTCCCGGCCTCCCCCCTCAAGGGGGAGGAGCTGAAAAGCTCAGGCGTCTTTTGCTCCCTCTCCCCTCGTGGGAGAGGGCCGGGGTGAGGGGACGACGCGACGGCTCAGACCCCAACTCCCACCCTCCTCAGTCCAGCACCGGCGGCTGCTTGGGCAGGGCCAGCCAGAAGGTCGCGCCCTCGCCCACCCTGCCGTCGGCCCAGACGCGCCCGCCCACCCGCGCGACGAGGCGGCGCACGACTGCGAGGCCGACGCCTGCGCCGGGGAAGTCGCGCTCGCTGTGGACCTTCTTGAAGACCTCGAAGAGCTTGTCGCGGTAGCGCATGTTGAAGCCCAGGCCGTTGTCGCGCACGCCCAGGATGTATTCGGGCGGCGTGTCCTGAACCGTGACGTGAATCTGGGGCCGCTCAGAGGCGCGTGTGGCCTTCAGGGCGTTGTCGAGCACGTGCAGGAAGATGAGCTGCATGGTCGTGCCGTCGCTGGAGACGGTGGGAAGGGCATCGTGGGTGAGCGCCACCTCCCGGCCCTCCATCCGGGGCAGGAGTTCCTTGCGAACCTCCTTCAGGACCCGCCCGAGGTCCACCTGGGTCAGGCGCATCCGGCTGTTGCTCGCGCGGGACACGTCGATCAGGGCACCCACGAGCGTGTTCATGCGTGCCGCCGAACTCAGGATGGCGCTCAGGTGCCGCCGGCCCGCCTCCGAGACCGGGGGGTCCTCCTGCTGAAGCAGCGTGGCGAAGCTCGTGATGTGCCGCAGCGGCGAGAGCAGGTCCTGGGCGATGGACTGGGCGAAGCGCTCGAACTCCCCGCCGAGTTCGCGCAGCCGGGCGGTGCGTTCCTCCACCCGCTCCTCCAGCGTCTGATTCAGGCGCATCACGGCGTCCTGCGCCCGCCGCTGCGCCGTGATGTCCATCAGGGCCATGCGGCACAGAGGCCCGTGCTGGTCCCCGGTGTCGGCGACCACGCACTCGATCTGCACGTGGCACGTCTCGCCGCCCGCGCGCTCCAGCGTCAGCTCGGCCACCCGTTTGTCCGGCAACTCGAACACGCGCCGGAGCAGCAGGCTGAAGTGACTGCGGCTCTCCTGGGCCACGAAGAGGGGAAAGCGGCGGCTGACGAACAGTTCGCGCCGCACCCCCAGCATGGCGCACACCGTCAGGTTGGCCTCCTGCACGATGCCCTGGCGGTCGAGCGTCAGGTAGCCCACCGGGGCCAGCTCGAACAGGTCCGTGTAGCGGGCACGCAGTTCCTCCAGCTCCTCGTTGGCGCGGCGCAACTCCTCGTTTTGCAGTTGCAGCTCGATCTGGTGGACCTGAAGCTCGTGTCGCTGAGTCTGAAGCTCGCGCAGCAGCGTGTGGAGGTCGTCGGGGGGCGGGACCGGGGGTGTCTGGCCGTGCAGGTGGGCCTCCGCGTGATCGCGTAGAGTCTCCTGCGGCTTGTCCACTTTCGTCACGTACTCCCCCCTCCAACGGCCTCCTGCCGACGGTCCCCACTCAGAGTTAACCCAGGAATAACACCACTCTAACCCAGACTTTGTGATGAAGCTCATCAGGTGCGCGTCAGACAGTAAAAATGGCCCCAAACATCCGGGTGGGCGGGGGGCTGAATCACAACACAGCGCCGCAGGCGGGTCCACCGTTTCCCCGGCGGCGCGGGGGGCGGAACGGACGAGGCAGAATGGGGGTGTCATGACCTCCCCTCCCATCGTCGTCATCGGTGCCTCCGCCGGGGGCATCGAGGCCCTGCGTGACCTCGCCGCCGGGTTGCCGCCCGAGTATCCGGGGACGCTCTGCGTCGTGCTGCACATGCACGCCGAGACGCCCAGCGCCCTGCCGCACATCCTGAGCCGCGCCGGGCCATTGCCCGCCCGCCACCCGGAGGACGGCGAGGAGCTGCGCGGCGGGACGATCTACGTGGCCCCGCCCGACCACCACCTCCTCGTGGACGGCCACCGGGCGGGCGTGAAGCGGGGGCCGAAGGAGAACCGCTTCCGTCCCTCGGTGGACGCGCTCTTCCGCTCGGCGGCGTACACCCGCGCGCCGGGGGTGATCGGCGTGGTGCTCTCCGGGATGCTGGACGACGGCACCTCCGGGCTGTGGACGATCAAGCGCCGGGGCGGGGTGGCGGTCGTGCAAGACCCAGGTGACGCGGCCTTCGACCCGATGCCCCGGCACGCGCTGGAGCAGGTGAACGTGGATCACCAACTGCGGGCGCAGGACATGGGACCATTGCTCGCGCGGCTGGTGCAGGGGGGCGTGCCCGGCGCGGGGAGGGAGGACAGGATGGACGAGCACGAACTCGAACGGCTGATGCTGGAGGTCGGCATGTCGGCGCTGGGGCCGGACTCCCCCACGAGCGTGCAGCGGCTGGGGCCGTACTCGCCCTTCACCTGCCCGGAGTGTCACGGGGCGATGGTGCAGTTCCGGGAGGGCGGCGTCACCCGCTTTCGCTGCCACACCGGCCACGCCTACACCGCCCCCTCTCTGCTCGCCGAACTCTCCGAGGCCATCGAGGACAAGCTCTACCAGACCCTGCGCGCGATGGAGGAGGGCATCCTGCTGCTGGGCGAACTCGGACGGCAGGCCGGGGACCTGAGCGGCCCCCAGGTCACGGCCCTGCTGGAGCGGGCGCGCGAGGTGCAGCGGCGCGCGGACGTGATCCAGGGCCTCGCGCTGGGGCGGCGAACCCTCGCCCCGGACGAGCCGCTGCCGAGGTGAGAGGCGGCTCCCAGTCCCGGCGCTCACCGGGCATTCCGCGAGCATGGGTGCCGGGAGCGCGGGGGGTCGGAGGTCGAGGGTCGAGGGTCGAAGGCGAAAGGCAGGGGGCGCATACGCTTGGCCTCCTGCCTCCCGCCTCCCGCCTCCTGCCTTCCGCCTTCCGCCCTCCCCGACGTTCACTCCCCCGGTGGCGACGACACGTCCCCGGTGAGGTCCTCGCCCTCGTGGGCGGCGCGGCGCAGCAGCTCGGTCACGTCCTCCAGCTTGAGCAGGAAGAGGACGCTCTGGCCGTCCACGTCGCGCAGGGGCGCGGCCTCGGTCTTCATCTTGCGCTGGCCCCCGTAGGGCAGGTTCACGTTCACCACGAAGGCCGTCATGGGTTCCTCGGTGGCGATCACGTCGCGCAAGCGGGCCAGAAGGTCGGGCAGGTCGAGGGCGAAGTGGTTGATCTCGCTCAGGAACTCCCCGTTCACCCCGGCGGGGGTAGTGTGCAGCAGGGCGTGGAGGGCGCGGTTGGCCGTCACCACCCGCAGGCGCGAGTCGAGGATCAGCACGGGGTCTTGCGTCGCGTCCAGCGCGGCCTCGGCGACGGCGGACGATTCGCGGACCCGGCGTTCGAGGGTCTTGATCGTGTCGATGCTCGTGAAGGCCAGAACCACCCCGTCGATGAAGTTGTCCGAGGTGCGGTAGGGGCTGACCCGCATCAGGTACCACGCGCCGTCCAGGGTCTGCACCTGAGTCTCGAAGGTCTCCAGCGTCTCCACCACCCGCCCGATGTCCGCCGTCAGGTTGTCGTAGCGCAGGTTCACGCTGATGTCGGTGATGGGCCGCCCCACGTCCACCGGCATCAGGTTGATCACGCGGGTGATGCGCGGGGTAAACCGCTTGATCCGCAGGTCGTTGCTCAGGAACACCGTGGCGATCCCGGCGCTCTCCAGCAGGTTCTTCATGTCGTCGTTCGCCTGCGCGAGGTCGGTGATGACCCGCTGGTGCTCGGCGTTGATCGTGATGAGTTCCTCGTTGAGCGACTGCAACTCCTCCTTCGAGGTCGTCAGCTCCTCGTTGCTGCTCTGCAACTCCTCGTTGGTGGTCTGGAGTTCCTCGTTGCTGCTCTTGGTCTCCTCCATCGACACCGCCATCTCCTCGATGGTGGCCTGGAGCGACTCCTCGGTGTACTGCAACTCGTGTTCCAGGGTGAGCACCCGGTCGCGCTTCTCGGGGGGCGTCACCGCCTCGGCGGCGGCGGGGCGGTCCTGGAAGACGATCATCATCAGCCCGTGGTACGGCCCGTGCAGGGGCCACACGGTCACGTCCACCATGTGCATCACGCCCCCGACCTCCAGCGCCGAACTCGTGCGGACCGCCTCGCGGCGCACCCAGGCCTGCCGGACGGCGGCGGGCAACTCGTAGCGCAGGCCGTCGCGCGCCATCTCGAACAGGTTCGTCATCGTCCTGCCGCTGGGAAGTTCGAGGTAGCGCGCGGTGCGCCCGTTGACGAACAGAATCTCGCCCGACTCGTTCACCACGACGGCGGGCGGGGCGTACTCGGCGAGCAGGAGGCTCTGGGCCTGCCCCGTCACGTCCACCGCCCGGCCAGGCCGCCGAAGCGCCCCCCCGCCGCCCTCCGCCGGGGCCAGCGCCGGGAAGGTGCCCCCGCCCCGGACCGGCAGCGGCCCGGCGGGACCCTCGCCTCGCCGGAAGATTTTCCAGCGGGGATGGAGCGCCGTGAAGCGTTCGCGCTCCGGCCCCACCGTCTCGCTCGCCCCCAGGAAGAGCAGGCCCCCCGGCCTGAGCGCGTAGTGGAACAGCGCCATGACCTGCCGTTGCAGCTCCGGCCCCAGGTAGATCAGGAGGTTGCGGCAGCACAGCAGGTCGAGCCGGGTAAAGGGCGGGTCCCCGAAGGTGTTGTGGGTGGCGAACACGAGCAGGTCGCGCACCTCGGCCCTCACCTGATAGCCCTCCTCGCGCGGGGTGAAGTAGCGCCGCAGCCGCTCGGGCGAGACCACGTAGGCGATCTCGCGCGGGTACAGCCCCAGCCGCGCCCGCTCGACGGCCTCCCGGTCGATGTCGGTGGCGAAAATCTGCACCTTGAGGGTGCGTTCCTCGCGCACCTCCTCCAGCAGCTCGTGCAGCACGATGGCGACCGAGTACGCCTCCTCGCCCGTCGAGCAGCCCGCCACCCACACCCGGAAGGTGTCGAGTTCGCCCTTGAACGTCAGGATGTACTCGCGCAGCCGGGCCTGGAGTTCCCCGAACGCCTCCTCGTCGCGGAAAAAGCTCGTCACGTTGATCGTGAAGTCCGCGAAGAGGGCCTCGACCTCCGCCGGGTTCTCCTGAAGGAAGCGGGCGTACTGCGCCACGTCGCTGATCAGGTGGCCCTTCATGCGGCGGTCGATGCGCCGCACGAGGGTGCTGCGCTTGTAGCCGCTGAAGTCGTGCCCCACCCGCGCCCGCACGAGCCGCAGAATCTTCTGGAGGGGCGCGTTGTCGCCCGCCCCCGTCCCCTCCGCCGGGTCCCCCTGGGGGGCGCGCGTCACGAGGGTATGCAGCCGGGGGGCGAGGTCCTCGGCGGGCAACACCTCGTTCGCCAGCCCGGTCGCGGCGGCGCTCTGCGGCATCGCCGGGTACTGGGCACCCTCGGGGTCCTGCACGAACACCAGCCCGCCCGCCTCGCGGATCGCCTGCACCCCGCGCGTGCCGTCGCTCCCCGTCCCCGAGAGCACCACGCCCACCGCCCGCGTGCCCTGGTCGGCGGCCAGCGACGCGAAGAAGGTGTCGATGGTCCGGCCCTGCGCCGCCTCCAGGTCGTCGAGCAGCAGCGTGCCGTGCCGCAGGGTCAGGCTGCGGCCCGGCGGGATCACGTACACGTGGTCGGGCCGCAGCTCCGTGCCGTCCTCGACCTGCACGACCGGCATGGGGGTGCAGCGCCGCAGGATGTCCGTCATCAGCCCCCGGTGTTCCGGATCGAGGTGCGGCACGATCACGTAGGCCATCCCGCCCCCCGGCGGCAGCCCCAGGAAGAAGCGTTCGTACCCGTCGAGCGCCCCCGCCGACCCGCCGATGCCCACCACGGCGCGGGGCCGGGCCGGGGCCGGGGCGACGACCTCCCCCGCGACCTCCCCCGCGTCGGGGCCGGGCGGCGGGGCCTCCGGGAGGTCCGGGAGGAGGTCGGCGGGGTGGGAGGGGGCATCGAGGTGTTCTTCGGACATGACGTGGGTCTCCGCAGGGAGGGGCGCAGGGGCGGGCTTCGGCGGCAGTCTTCGGGGGCAGTCTAGCGCCCGGCGGGTGAGGGGCCGCGCCTGCCCCTCCTCATCAGCGCCTCCCTACCAGCTCCGCCTTCACCATGCCTTGAGGCCGCCGCCCGTCGCGGTTGTGACGCATGGCCCGGAGGCGTAGCGTCGGTGGACCGTGACCCACGCCCCGATCTCGTCGCTCCCGCCCGTGGTGGTCATCGGGGGGTCTGCCGGGGCGCTTCCGGCCCTGCTGGGGATCGTGGAGCGGCTGCGGGGCGACCTTCCGGCCACGTTGCTCGTGGTGGTCCACATCCCGCCCGACCAGCCCAGCGTCCTGCCGGACCTCCTGGGCCGGGCCGGGCCGCTGCCCGCCACCCACGCCCGCGACGGCGAGGTGCCGCAGCCGGGCCGCATCTACGTGGCCCCCCCCGACCACCACCTCCTCCTGGGCGAGGGCGGCCTGCGCCTGACCCGTGGCCCGCGCGAGAACCGGTCGCGCCCGAGCATCGACGTGCTGTTCCGCTCGGCGGCGTACCACCGGGGGCCGGGGGTGGCCGGGGTGCTGCTCTCGGGGATGCAGGACGACGGTGCCTCGGGCCTGTGGAGCATCAAGCATCTGGGCGGCGCGGCCATCGTCCAGCACCCGGAGGAGGCCGAGTACCCCGAGATGCCCCTGAGCGCCGCGCGTCAGGTCGAGGTGGACGACATCCTCCCCGCCCGCGAGATCGGCCCCCGCCTGAATGCCTGGGCGGTCGCCCCGCGACCCGACGAGGGTGAGGGAAGGACGACCATGAACGCCGACGACCTGCGGAGAATAGAGCTGGAGGTGGGCATCGCCTCGGAGGACAATGCCTTCGAGTCGGGCATCCTCAACCAGGGGCCGCTCTCCCCCTTCACCTGCCCGGAGTGCCACGGGGTCCTCGTCCAGCTCCGCGAGGGCGGCACCACCCGCTACCGCTGCCACACCGGCCACGCCTACACGGCGGCCACCCTGCTCTCGGAGGTCCGGCACTCCATCGAAACGTCGCTGTGGCAGGCCGTCCGGGCGCTCGACGAGGACGTGATGCTCCTCGAACACCTCGGCAGGCACTTCGAGGCCGCCGACCAGCCCGACGAGGCCCGGTCCCTGCGCGCCGAGACCGCCGAGGCGAGGGAGCGTGCCCGGATGCTGCGGGGCGTCACCCTGCGGACGCGGACGGCTGGCTGAGCACACGCCCCCGCAGGCCGCCCCAGGCCTCGGCCCGGCCTCCCGGAAGACTCTCGGTAGGCGGTGTTCACCCCCGGCGGTGGAGAGTGGTGGAGAATGGCTGCCGTGAGAACAATCAAGCTCGGAACCAGTGACCTCGACGTGCCGGTGATCGCGGTTGGGTGTATGCGAATCAATTCCCTCGACCGCGCCGGGGCGGAACGTTTCGTGCAATCGGCGATGGGCGAGGGCGCGACCTTCTTCGATCACGCCGACATCTACGGCGGGGGAACGTGCGAGGAGATATTCGCCGACGCCATCGGCATGAGTCCCCGCGTGCGTGAGGGGATCATCCTGCAATCGAAGTGCGGCATCCGGCAGGGCATGTTCGACTTCTCGCGCGAACACATCCTGGCCTCCGTGGACGGCATCCTGCGGCGGCTGAGGACCGACTACCTCGACATCCTGCTGCTGCACCGCCCCGACGCCCTCGTGGAGCCGGAGGAGGTGGCGGCGGCCTTCGACGAACTGCACAGCTCCGGCAGGGTCCGCCACTTCGGCGTCTCCAACCAGCACCCCCGGCAGATCGACCTGCTGAGGAAGTACGTCCGCCAGCCCCTCGTCGCCAACCAGCTCCAGCTCAGCATCACGAACGCCACGATGATCACGGGCGGCCTCAACGTGAACATGGAGAACGACGCCGCCGTGAACCGTGACGGTGGCGTCCTCGACTACTGCCGCCTGCACGACATCACGGTCCAGCCGTGGTCGCCCTTCCAGTACGGCTTCTTCGAGGGCGTCTTCCTCGACAACCCGAAGTTCCCCGAACTCAACGCGCAGATCGACGAGGTGGCGGCAAATCACGGCGTGAGCAACACGACCATCGCCATGGCGTGGCTGCTGCGCCACCCGGCGCGGATGCAGCCCGTCACGGGGACCATGAATGTGGAACGTCTCAAGGACTGCTGCCGGGCGAGCGAGGTCCACCTCTCGCGGGAGGAGTGGTACGCCATCTACCGTGCGGCGGGCAACGTCCTGCCTTGAGGCGGAGCGCAACCGTACCGTCATGCCGAGCGCCAGCAAAGCGGCACCAGTCCGGGTCAGGGTGACGAGCCGGATGAACTCACCCTGAGCGGCGGGTCGCGCCGTCCACACGTGAGGCTCCCGTTTTCGCCTGCGCTCAGGTTCAGGGCTGACGGTCGGGGGGCAGGGCCGCCGTGCCGAACCAGAAGGCCCCGAAGGAGCGGATGACCTCCACGAACTCGCCGAGGGCCACGGGCTTGGGGATATAGGCGTTGGCGTGCAGGTGGTAGCTGCGCCAGATGTCCTGTTCGGCGCGCGAGGTCGTCAGGACGATGACGGGGATGTGGCGCAGTTCGTCGTGGACCTTGAGGACATCGAGCAGTTCCAGCCCACCCATGCGCGGCATGTTCAGGTCGAGCAGGATCACGTCCGGGTGCGGGGCACCCAGGTGTTCGCCCTCCCGCCGCAGGAACGCCAGCGCCTCCACCCCGTCGCGGGCGAGGTGCAGCGTGTGGGGAAACTCCGCCTCGCTGAACGCCTCCTCCGTGAGCAGGATGTCGGCGGCGTTGTCCTCCACGAGCAGAATCTGAATGGACCTCATGGCCGCGCACCTTCCCCCGTGTGGTGGGCGGCTGGAAGACGGGACCTCATGGACAACGATTCTACCCCCCACCTGTCACAGAACCCGGACAGGTCCCACTCTTTATGACTTCCTCGGAGAGTGGGGGTGTGATGTTCGGGTGAGTGGACGGTAGGGCTGGGACCGGGAAGGCGGCCAGCGGCCAGCGGCCAGCTTCCAGCGGAACGGGTCTGCGAGGAACCACGTGGGCGGCAAAGGGCGCAGGGGAAGCGTTGCCTCCTCACCCGCCCAGTCTCGCGCGCAGGGCAGAAAGGGCAGAAGACCCGAATGAGCCGCCCGACTGGGAACACCAGGGAGTCTCAGGAGCGCGCCCGTAAAGCCAGGGTTCTCCGCTCCCACCCGCGCCCCGACGCCAGCGCCCCACCTCACCCACAACCTCACATCAAGCCCACCGATTCTCACTTCTCGGTGTTGACTTCAGCTGATCTTAAGGTTACACTCCGGTTACTTCACAACGTAAACGAACCAACAGGGGGTGAGAGCGTGAGTTCAGGTAAGGGGGACCCAAGCGTGCTGCGGGCGCTCAATCGCCGGAATGTGCTCAACCATATCCGCCGCCTGGGGCCGACCAGCCGCACGCAACTCGCCGACCTCACGGGCCTGAGCGGGGCGTCCATCTCGGGCGTGACCGCCGAACTCATCGCCGACCGATTGCTCGTGGAGCGGAGCGTGGGCGCGGCGGGGGCGAGCGGAGGGAGACGCCCGATCTACCTCGACATCGATTACGGGGCGCACGCCGCCGCCGGGATGAAGCTCAGCGAGGAGCGCGGCGAGATCGAGGCCGTGCTGACCGACCTCTCGACGCGGGTGCTCGCCCACCGCACGGAGGCCCTGAGCGGCACCACGCCGGGCGAGGTCGCCGTGCAGGTCGGGCGGCTGTGCAAGACCCTCGCGCGTCAGGCGGGGGTGGGGCCGGGGCGCGTGATCGGCGTCGGCATCGGCCTCTCGGGCGTGATCGACGCGGCGAGCGGCACCGCCGTCCGCGGCGTGAAGTTGGGGTGGGAGAACGTGCCCCTCGCCCGCCTCGTGACCGGGCAGACCGGGCTGCCGACCTGGGTGGACAACGATGTGAACGCCTTCGCCGCCGCCGAGCGGCTGTTCGGGCACGGCAAGCACGCCCGCCACTTCCTCGTCGTCGCGGTGGGGTACGGGGTGGGCGGGGCCTTCGTCCTGAACGGCGAGGTCTACCGGGGCCGTGAGGGCGGCGCGGGCGAGTTCGGGCACAACGTCGCCGTGCCGGGGGGGAGGCCCTGCGGCTGCGGTCGCCGGGGCTGCCTGGGCACCTACACCGACGAGCGGGCCGTCCTCCGGGACTTTACCGGGCGTCACCCCGAACACGCGGGCCTGGGTCGCCGGGACCTCGCGGCCCTCGCGGACGGCGGACACGCGGGCGCGCGGGAGGTGCTGGGCACGGCGGGCCGATTGCTCGGTACCCACCTCTCCTACCTCGTCAATGCCCTGAATCCCGAACTCGTCGTCATCGGCGGCGAGGGGGCCGAGTTCGGCGAGAGCTACTTCGGCCCCCTGCGCGAAACGTTGCACGCCCATACCTTCGACGGACTCGCCGACCACCTCCCCGTCGTCGTCGTGCCGTGGGAGGAGGGCCACTTCACCCCCTGGGTGCGCGGTGCCGCCAGTCTCGCCGTGGCGAGCGCCTTCGAGACCGGGGCGATTGCAAAGGGGGAAGCCGTGAGTCCTGCTCCGTGAGGTGTGAGTCGCCAGTCGCCAGTCATCAGCCCCGCCTCATCCCTCACCACTCAACTCTCATCACTTCTCGCCTTCCCCTCCCCCCAGGAGTCCCCATGAACAAGCCCGCACGTTTCGCCTCCCTCTCCGCCCTTCTCGTGCTCGGCGTCGTCGTGTCCACCGCTGGGGCGCAGGGCAACAAGAACATCACGTACCTCACGCCCCAGACGCAGACCGAGGGGTACACGGCGACCCTCCTCCAGCTCTCGCAGGCGTACACGCGGGCCAATCCCGGCGTGAGGGTGCAGTACCAGAACGCGCCCCAGACGGACCTCTCGCAGAAGCTCCAGCTTCTCGCGGCGAGCGGCAGCCTCCCGACGCTGTTCTCCATCGACCAGCCCAGCCTGCTGCAACAGCTCAACGCGAGGGGACAGGTCGTGGACCTGGAGCAGACCTTCAAGCAACTCGGCATCTACAACAAGCTCAACCCGGTCGCCGTGCAGCTCAACAAGAAGGTGGCGGGCGGCAAGCTCGTTTCGCTGCCGCTGGAGCTGAACATCGAGGGTTTCTGGTACAACAAGCAGCTCTTCGCGCAAAACGGCCTCAAGGAGCCGAGAACCTGGGACGACCTGGTAAAGGCCGCCGACGCCTTCCAGAAAAAGGGCATCCAGCCCTTCGCCGCCTCCGGGGAGCAGAAGTGGCCGCTGACCCGATTGATCGGCGGCTATGTGGCCCGCAAGTACGGCCCCGACGTGATGGACCGGGTGAAGGCCGGGACTTTGAAGGTGACGGACGCGGGCTTCGTGGAGGCCGTGACCGCCGTGCAGGACCTCGGCAAGAAGGGCTACTTCGGGCGGGGCGTGACCACCGTGGACTACCAGACGGCGGTGGACACCTTCCTCCAGGGCAAGGCGGCGATGTTCTACATGGGAAGCTGGGTCCTCGCCAACTTCAACGACAGGGCGCAGAACAAGATCGGCGCGCAGAACATCGGCTTCTTCAACTTCCCGACCGTGAAGGGGGGCAAGGGCACCCTGGCCGACTGGTCGGTGAACACGGGGCTGGGCGTGGCGGTCAATGCCAAGCAGTACGACGCCGCGCTCGGCAACTGGATGAAGTCCGTCTTCTCCAACTACGGCGACCGCGCGCTCGCCGAGCAGGGCCGCATCACCGGCTTCAAGGTGACGAAGACGCCCGCCAACGTCCCCGCCCTGACGAGGCTCGTGCAGCAGCGGCTGGACACGGCCAAGAACGGCTACCTGTGGTTCGAGGGGTACTTCAGCCCGAAGGCGACCTCCGTGGCGACCGACAACGTGCAGCCCCTCGTGACGGGCGACCTCAGCCCGCAGGACTACCTCCAGCAGTTGCAGTCCGCGCTGCGCTGAGGCCCCGGCCCGGCTGGTCCTTGTGGTGGGGGCCAGCCGCCCCTCCCCACCGGGGGAGGCACCCAGGAGAAGGCAATGGAAAGAACGCTCCGTGACTGGCGGGCGGTGCTCGTCTTCGTCGGCCCGGCCCTGCTGCTGTACGCGCTGGTGGTCCTCGTCCCGATTCTCTGGTCGCTGGGCTACACCGTGTACGAAGGCTCGCCCATCGCCGGATTCAAGTTCGTCGGCGTAAGCAACTATCTGCGGCTGTTGGAGGACCCGACCTTCTGGAAGGCGCTGTGGTTCGGCACCAAATACGCGCTGTTCGTCTCCGCCGGGCAGGTGATCTTCGGCCTCGCGCTGGCGCTGCTGTACGCCTTCTATCTCAAGAAGTCGTCGGTGCTCGTCCGCACGCTGGTGTTCCTGCCCGTCGTGCTGCCCACCGTCGCCGTCGCGCAGATGTTCGTCAAGCTCTTCGCCATCGCCCCGCAGTACGGCCTGGTGAATAGCCTGCTGAGCGCGGTCGGCTTGGAGAGTGCGGTGCAGGCGTGGCTGGGGCAGGGGTCGAGCGCCTTCTGGATCATCGGCGTCATGGACATCTGGAAGGCGATGGGCTTCTACGCGATCCTGCTCTTCACCGGACTTGTCGATATTCCAGAGGAGACCATCGAGGCCGCCCGGCTCGACGGGGCGCAGGGCTGGACGCTCGCCCGCTTCGTGGTGCTGCCGCTGCTCGCGCCCATCACCGTCGCGTCCCTGATCTTCAGCCTCAACGGGACGCTGAAGGTCTTCGACTCCATCCTGGCGCTGACGAACGGCGGACCGGGCACGGCCACCACGCCCCTGACGCTGTACATGTACAAGACCTCGTTCACCTATGGCGAGTACGGCTACGGCAGCACCATCGCGCTCACCCTCGCCCTCCAGTGCCTGCTCGTCACGCTGCTGATCTTCTGGCGGGCACGCCGGAGCGGGACCTGACCCCAGAGAGGAAGTGACTCCATGCAACGTTCCGCCTCTCTCTCCGTTCCGAACAAGACGCCGCCGGTCAACCGTTGGGCGTGGCTCTCGCGGCTCCCGATGACCCTGCTCGTGCTGCTCGTCGTCTTCATCGCGGTGTACCCGGTGGTGTGGATTTTCCTGTCGTCTCTCAAGGGGGCCGACGAGTTCACGGCCAATCCCATGTGGGCGCTGCCGCAGGCCCTCCACTGGGAGAACTATGCCCGCGCCTGGACGGAAGGCAACATGAGCCGCTACTTCATCAACAGCGTGCTGTCGGTCATCCCGTCGCTGGTCCTCGTCATCGTCCTCGGCACGATGGCCGCCTTCGGCATCGAGATTATGCGCTGGCGGCTGCGGAACGTCGCGTCCCTGCTCTTCCTCGCCGGGATCATGGTGCCCATCCAGATCGTGATCCTGCCGCTGTTCACCATCTACTTCAACGTCCACCTGCTCGACACCCGGCTCGCGCTGATCATCACGTACACGGCGTTCGGGCTGCCGCTGGTGGTGTTCTTCCTCGTGGGGTACTTCAAGTCCTTCGCCCGCGAGATCATCGAGGCGGCCATCGTGGACGGGGCGAACATCTATCAGGTGTTCTACAAGATCGCGCTGCCGATGGTTTCCAACGCCATCGTGACCGTCGCGCTCGTGCAGTTTTTCTTCATGTGGAACGACCTGCTCGTCTCGCTGACCTTCACGAGCAACCCGGAGCTTCGCACCGTGCAGTCGGGGCTGCTGGCCTTCACCGGGCAGTACGGGCAGCGCGAGTGGGGGCCGACCTTCGCCTCGATCGCCCTCGCCGTCGCGCCGACCGTTCTCGTGTACCTGCTGCTCAACCAGATGGTCATGAAGGGCATGGCCGCCGGGGCCGTCAAGGGCTGAGCGCCGCCGTATCCCCTCCACGGGGGCGTCTGTGCGAGTTCGGGACGGCCCCCTCCCTCTTCCCCAGAGGCACTTTCACGCAAAGGAACCACGCATGACCGTTTCAGAACCCACCCCGACAGACACCACCGCCCACCTCCCTACCATCTCTGATTTGCGCTTCGAGCATCACCGCGAGACGTTGGGCATCGGCGAGACCGCGCCCCGGCTGTCGTGGATCACCGGGACCGCCGCGCTGGGATGGCGTCAGGCCGCGTACGAGATCGAGCGTTCGGGGCAAGGCGGGGAAGGGGGGGAGACGACGGGCCGCGTCGCGTCCGCCGAGTCGGTGCTGGTGCCCTGGCCCTTCGCGCCGCTGACCTCGCGGGAGCGCGCGATGGTGCGTGTGCGGGTCTGGGGTGAGGACGGCAGCGCTTCGGAGTGGAGCGAACCCGCCACCGCCGAGGTTGGCCTGCTCACGCTGGAGGACTGGACCGCCCGTTTTGTCGCCCCCATTCGTGACGAGGACCTCTCCAAACCCCAGCCCGCCCCCCTGCTACGCCGGGAGTTCGACGTTAAGGCGGGCATGGTGCGGGCGCGGCTGTACGTCACGGCCCAGGGTGTGTACGAGGCCGGACTCAACGGGGAGCGGGTGGGCGATCACGTCCTCGCGCCCGGCTGGACGAGTTACGACCACCGCCTGCGGTATCAGACCTTCGACGTGACGGGATTGCTGCGCGAGGGCCGGAATGCCATCGGTGCAACTCTGGGGGACGGCTGGTTCCGGGGCAAGCTCGGCTTCGGTGGTGGAAGACGCAACCTCTACGGCACCCAGCTTGCCCTCCTCGCCCAACTGGAGATCGGGTACGCGGACGGGACGACGGAACGGGTGGTCACGGACGAGTCCTGGCGTTCCTCGACGGGTCCGATCCTCGGCAGCGACATCTACGACGGCGAAACGTACGACGCGCGGCTGGAACGGGAAGGTTGGTCGTCACCCGGATACGACGACGGGGAGTGGAGCGGGGTCAAAGCTGTTGAGCGGGACTTCGATACGCTCGTCGCCCCCCTCGGCCCGCCCGTGCGCCGTATTCAGACCGTCGCGCCCGTCTCCATCTTCCCGTCCCCGTCCGGCAAGACGCTCGTGGACTTCGGGCAGAACCTCGTGGGCTGGGTACGGTTGACCGTGCGGGGTGAGGCCGGACAGACCGTCACCCTGCGCCACGCCGAAGTTCTCGAACATGGCGAGCTGGGCACCCGTCCCCTCCGTCACGCGGCGGCGACCGACCGCTACACGCTGAGGGGTGGGGGAGAGGAGACGTGGGAGCCGCGCTTCACCTTCCATGGCTTCCGCTACGCCGAGGTCGAGGGGTGGCCGG
Organism: Deinococcus sp. YIM 134068; assembly: GCF_036543075.1. Classification (NCBI taxonomy): domain Bacteria; kingdom Thermotogati; phylum Deinococcota; class Deinococci; order Deinococcales; family Deinococcaceae; genus Deinococcus; species Deinococcus lichenicola. The sequence goes on along the minus strand of NZ_JAZHPF010000002.1, from coordinate 204,984 downwards.
GCGAGCTGAAACCGGAAGACCTCGTGGCCGTCGTCCTCCACTCGGACATGGAGCGCACGGGCACCTTCGAGTGCTCCGATCCCCTGCTCAACCAGCTCCACCAGAACGTCGTGTGGGGAATGCGCGGCAACTTCCTCGACCTGCCCACCGACTGCCCGCAGCGCGACGAGCGGCTGGGGTGGACGGGGGACATTCAGGTCTTCGCGCCCACGGCGTCCTTCCTCTACGACGTGTCCGGCTTCCTGTCCTCCTGGCTCGCCGACCTCGCCGCCGAGCAGACGGCAGACGGCGTGGTGCCCTTCGTGGTGCCGAACACGCAGGGCGAGATGGCGCTGACGCCGATGACCGCATGGGGTGACGCCGCCGTGATCGTGCCGTGGGTGCTGTATCAGCGGTTCGGGGACACCGGGATTCTGGAGCGGCAGTTCGGGAGCATGAAGGGATGGTTGGACCACCTGGGCCGCCTGACCGGAGAGCGGCGGCTGTGGGACAAGGGCTTCCAGTTCGGCGACTGGCTCGACCCGAGTGCGCCACCTGAGCGACCCGGCGCGGCCAAGACGCAGCCTGGCGTGGTCGCCACGGCCTACTTCGCCCGCTCTGCCGAACTCGTGGGGAAGGTGGCCGGGGTGCTGGGTCGGGCCGAGGATGAGGCGAAGTACCTCTCGCTCGCCGCCGAGGTCAGGAACGCCTTCCAGCGGGAGTACGTCACCCCCAACGGTCGGGTGATCAGCGACGCGACGACCGCCTACGCGCTGGCCCTGCAATTCGGCCTGCTGCCCACCGAGGAACAGAGACGACATGCCGGGGAGCGGCTGGCCGCCCTCGCCCGCGACAGCCGCTACCGCGTCAGCACGGGGTTCGTGGGCACGCCCCTGATCTGCGACGCGCTATGCAGTGTGGGGGCGTATGACGCGGCCTACCGCCTCCTCACCGAGCGCGAGTGCCCCTCGTGGCTCTACCCCGTGACGATGGGCGCGACGACGATCTGGGAACGCTGGGACTCCATGCTCCCCGACGGCTCGATCAATCCCGGCGAGATGACCTCCTTCAACCACTACGCCCTCGGTGCGGTGGCGGACTGGATGCACCGCACGGTCGCGGGATTGGCTCCCGCTGAGCCGGGATACAGGCGGCTCGACATCCGCCCCGTCCCCGGTGGTGGCCTCACCCACGCCCGCGCCCGGCACCGCACGCCCTACGGCTGGGCCGAGTCGGGGTGGCGAATTGAGGATGAGCAGTTCACGTTGGAAGTCACGGTCCCGGCGAACACGACCGCACGTGTGAGCCTGCCCGGCGGCGGGGAGACGCACGAGGTCGGCTCGGGGCCGCACCGCTGGTCGGTCCCGCTTCCGGCACAGGCACCCAGACCCCCGCTCACGCTCGACAGCACGATGAACGAGCTGGTGGACGACCCGGAGGCCTACCGCCTCTTCATGCGCCTCGTGCGCGACCACGCCCCCGACGTGGCCGACCACATGGCGACCGGGCCGGGCGGGGCGGGCGACCGACCCATCCGGCGCGGCCTGTTCATGATGCCGCGCGTGGACGAGTTCCTGCCGAGGCTGGAGGCGGCGCTGGCGGACCTGCGGGGGTAAGGGGAGCTGGGGGTGGGAGGTCGCCAGTCGCCAGAAGGGGAGTCGGCCTGGCCCCGTCCTGGGAGATGTTCTTCCGGGAGGCGGCGGAAAGCACAGGGCCGACGACGGGTGCCGGGTGCCTTCTGCCTTCGACCTTCTGCGGCCTCCCGCCCATCTTCCGTTCCGCCCCGCGCTTCATCTTCTGGCGTTCAGGAAGCGGTGAGAACGGCGCGGCTATTCTGGCCCGGCATGCGAAGGCTTCCTCTCCCGATTTTGGCGGCGCTGGCGGCGCTGTACCTGCTGCTGCTGTTCGCCGCCATTCCCACTTTCGGCGTCGGGGTCGTCGCGGCTGCCCTGGTTCCCCTGAGTCTGGTGCCCTGGGTGTTCGGTGCGCGGGTCGGTGTGGTGAGTGCGTTGGTCCTCGCCACCGTGTATCACTTCGCCTTCGGCCTGCTGTTGCCGGAGTCGGAACGGGTGGAGGGGCAGCGGTTGGCGTGGTTCGGTGTGCCGTTCGCCTTCGCCTTCGCGGTGGCGGTGGCGCATGTCCGTGGACTGCAACGCCGACTGGAGGACCTCAACGCCGCCCTCGCCCGCGCCGCCCTGACCGACGTGCTGACCGGACTCCCCAACCGCCGCGCCCTGGAGGCGGACCTGGACCGCGCCGTGACCCAACGGCCAGGAGAGTTCGCGCTGGTCCTGGTGGACGTGGACGGCCTCAAGGCGGTCAACGACACGCAGGGGCACGCACGCGGGGACGCCCTGCTCCAGGCGTTCGGGGCCGGATTCGGGCGCACCTTCGGCCCGGATGGGCGGGTCTACCGATTGAGCGGTGACGAGTTCGCCGTCCTGCTGAACGAAGTGGGCGAAGGAAGCGTCCCGGAGGCGGTGGAGACGGTGCTGGCCGTGGCGCGTGCCGTGGGCGTGGAGTTCCCCGGTGCGGGCGCGAGTGCCGGGGGGAGCGTCCACCAGCCGGGCATGAGCGCGTCCGCCCTGCTCATCGCCGCCGACCACGCCATGTACGCCCACAAGCGCCGTCCCCGCGAGGAGCTGGAGTGTGGTGCCACCGCAGGTCAGAGCGCGGCAGTCGGGGGAGCACGGGCGGACGAGGCCCCACACGCGGTCGCCTAACCCTCAGCCGAGCGTCACGGACGCGGGAGCGGGAGAACAATCCGGCCTCGACCGTCAGGACCGATCAAGTGGATCAGGCTGCATCGCGCCGGGACCATCCTCTCCCACACGTAGAAACTTCCTTTGCATGTCGCAGGAGACAGGAGACACTTGTTCCTGGCCCCCTGCCTTCTGCCTCCCGCCTTCGACCCTTTACCCTTCTATCCCCGCTTTCCCAGGAAGTCCAGTGTCTCCCGTACAGTGGGGACCACCCATGCGCTCCCTCCTCATCCCCGGCACCGACCTCCAGCCCTCCGTCATCGCGCTCGGCACGGTGGCGCTCGGCAGCACGCTGGGCGAGGCTGCGTCCTTCCGGCTGCTCGACCGCTTCCTCGACCTCGGCGGCACGTTCCTCGACACCGCCCGCGTCTACTCCGACTGGCTGCCCGGCGAGCGCAGCCGCAGCGAGAAGATGCTGGGGCGCTGGCTGGCGGCGCGCGGCCACCGCGACCGGGTGGTCCTCGCCACGAAGGGCGGCCATCCCCCGATGGAGAACATGCGGCGCGGTCGGCTCTCGCGCGGCGACATCCAATCGGACCTGGAGGCCAGCCTCGCGGACCTGCGGACGGATGTGGTGGACCTCTACTGGCTCCACCGCGACGACCCCGCTCACCCCGTCGAGGACATCGTGGACACGCTGAACGACCTTGCGGACTCGGGGGCCATCCGCGCCTTTGGGGCGTCCAACTGGAGCGCGGCCCGCATTCGGGAGGCGAACGCCTACGCCGGGCGGGCCGGACTGCGGCCCTTCGTGGCGAACCAGATGCTCTGGAGCCTCGCCGACCCCAATCCCGGCTCCATCGGGGACCCGACGCTGGTGACGATGGACGACGCCACCGCAGACCTCCACCGTGAGACCGGGCTGGCGGCGGTGCCCTACTCGTCCCAGGCGAACGGCTTCTTCGGCGGCAAGTACGGGCCGGGCCGGAAGGGCGTGGACTCCCCCTCGGCCCGGCAGGTGCAGAAGCTCTACTACAACAGCGCCAATTTCGGCAGGCTGGAGCGGGTGGAGGAGGTCGCGGCCCGCCTCGGTCGCTCGCCCAACGCGGTCGCGCTGGCGGCGCTGATGGCCGAGAGCTTCCCGGTCTTTCCCATCATCGGCGCGTACACATTGGAACAACTGGAGGACAGCGTGGGAGCGGGCGACCTCGCGCTGGACGCGGAAACGGCGGAGTATCTGCGGACGGAACGTTGACCTTCCCGACGCGCACCCTTATAGACGAGAGGTGAACTCTCTATGGAGGGTGTGAGGATGACCCGATGATCTACCTGCTCACGACGCCGGATCACCCGTGCCTGGAGGACTTTCTCGCCGGGCCGGGAGCGGCCCTCGCGCCCCACGTCGTCCCCCTGGCCTACCCGACCCTGTTCGCTGCCCGGACGTTGCCGCCGGGCACATACGTCTTCGCGGACCTCGAACGGCTCTCCGACGCGGAACTGGAGCGGGCGGCGTGGGTGTGGCGGCAGCTCGCGTCCGGGGGACCCGCCGTGCGGCTGCTCAACCCTCCCATCCGCGTTCGCCAGCGCTTCGAGCTGCTGCGCCTCCTCCACGAACGCGGCCTCAACGACTTCGATGTCTACCGCCTCGACGAGGGCCGCCCGCCGCGCCGCTTCCCGGTGTTCGTGCGGGGGGAGCGCGGGCACAATGCCGTGACCTCGGCCCTCCTCCACGACGCACCCGCCCTGGAGAGCTTCCTGGAGCGCCGACGTGCCGGGGACCGGAGTCCGGGCGGCACCATCGTGACCGAGTTCCGTGGGGAGCGTGACGGGCGGGGCCTGTACCGCCGCTACGCCGCCTTCCGGGTCGGCGACCGCATCATCCCGACGGACATCTTCTTTGGCCGCCACTGGGAGGTTCGTGGGCTGGGCGGCGAGATGGTGGTCGACCAGGAGACCGTCGCCGAGGAGACCCGCTTTCTGCACGACCATCCCCACGAGGTCCAGTTGCGCGAGGTCTTCGAGCTGGCCCACATCGATTACGGGCGCGTCGATTACGGCGTGGTGGGCGGGCGGGTGCAGGTGTACGAGATCAACACCAATCCGTATATCGCGCCGCGTCCCCTGGGAGGAACTCTGCGCGAGGGGCTGTACGGGCACTTCGCGCGCGAGTTCCTGGCGGCCCTGCACGCCCTGCGGGGTCCTGACGGCGCGGCTCCCCTGACCATCGGGGCGGCTCCCACGGCTTCGGGACAGCAACGGCTGCGGCGCTGGGGCAAGCGGGCGCTCTACGGGGCGCTCTGGCACAGCGGCCCGCCCCCGGCCTACGCCCGGCACCTGCGCCTGCTGCGGCGGCTGGTGCGACTCGGCAGGCGTCGGGTGGGCGATCATTGAGCGCAGGCGGGAATGGGGGTCGGTGACTTACGACGCCGTGATCGCCTCTGTGGTCGTCGCCCCGTTCTCCGGCACCTGCGTATGGCGCGACAGCACACGGTACGACCGCGAGCGCATGGCGAGCAGCGTGACGAGCAGCCCGACCAGCCCGGCGACGGTGAACAGCAGCGCCAGCCCCCGGTCCGGCCCGGTCCCGAACCAGCCGCCGATAAGGTCCACGCCCGCGCCCGTCGTCATGAAGGGGATGAACACGAACTGCGCGACCGGGCCGATCACGAAGGCCGTGACGGGCGACGCGGCCTGCTCCACGCTCTGCGCGAAACCGAACACCCGGCCCTGCCGCTCGGGCGGGATGACGTTTTGCAGGATGGTCTGCTCGGTCGCCTCCACGACGGGCATCAGGCACAGCCACACGAACAGCCCGGCGGTGAGGAGTAGGGCGGACGCCTGAAGGGTGAAGACCGAGCTGATGGCCCACATGGCGATATTGGCGAGAAACAGCGTCCGCAGCGGCGAGCGCCCCAGGCCCTTCCGCGCCACGATCAGGCCGCCCACGATGAAGCCCAGGCTGAGAAAGCCCCATAGCAGGCCCCAGACCTCCACCGACATCAGCTCCAGGCCGTAAGCGTCCATCAGCGCCATGAAGATGCCGCCCAGGAAGTTGTTGAACGTGTGGAAGAAGATCAGCCCGAACAGGCCCGGCACGACGCCGATGGCGGCGATGGTGCCGCGCAGGTCCACCCGGTCGGAATTGGCCCCGGAATGATCGGTTGCCCGCGCCGGGAGGTCGAGCGTCCACAGGTGCCCCAGGACGAGGAGCGTGACTCCGGCGGCCAGCGCCAGCACCCAGCCCATCCCCAGCGTCCCCACCGCCAGCCCGCTGAACACCGAGGCGGCGAGAAAGGCGACCCCGTTCGCCGTGCCGACCAGCCCATTCGCCCGGTCCCGCCCCTCCTCGGGGACGAGCAGCGTGACCAGCGTGGACAGGGCGATGGAGCGGACGTTTCCCGCCATAGCCCCAAACAGCGCCAGCACGATGAACAGCCACAGCAGCGGATGGGCGGGGTCGGCCAGCGCCTGCGGCGTCGCGGCGAGGTAGACGGCCCCCGCCCCGGCGTACAGCAGCAGCGACCCGATCCCGGAGAGCAGCATCACCGTCTTCTTGGGGAAGCGGTCCACCAGCGACCCCAGAAAAATGCCCGACACGGCGACGGTCGCGGTGTACACCCCCGCCATGACCGCCGTGGCGACCACCGATCTCGTCCCCAGGTACACCCAGAAGGTGACGGCGAACCACACGAAGGTATTCGTCACGAACGCGGCGAGGGAGTTGGCGACGACGGCGTGGAACGTGCCCATGCGTTCTCTCCTGTCTGCTCCGGCCAGGCTGACCCGGCACACGACGACCCTCCACCTTTGCCCGGACGGCATTCGGCTGTGTTGGACATATCTTCTTCGACTAATTTAGTTTACAGCGTAATCAGAGGGATTGCAACATCGCTTTCATTAGAGCTATTGCCCGCCCTCCATGCAGTGAAGGATCGTCTTCGATCCTCTGGCCTACGGCCCGGTGAGTTAGCAGGCGATTCCGCGAACTGCCCGCAGGAGAACGTCCTTTCTCCATGCGACCTGAATTGGGCGGTCTTCCACCTTCGCCGATCAGCCCCCGATCACAACGCGCTCAGAAAAGAGGAGAGAGGCCCACCCACCCGACCTCTCTCCTAACCCCTAACTCCTAACCCCTATCCCCTCACCCCTGCATCTGCGCCCGCGCCTGCTCCTGAAGCTGCCGCCACGCCACCTTGCCCGTCGCGCCACGCGGCAGGGAGTCCACGAACACGTAGTCGCGGGGCACCTTGTATGTCGCCATCACGTCGCGCGCCCACGTCTCGATGTCCTGCCCCGTGGCCTGCTGACCGGGCTTGAGGACGATGAGGGCACGCGCCCGCTCGCCCGTCCGCTCGTCGGGGACCGAGATGACGCACGCCTCCTGAACGGCGGGGTGACCGTGGAGCGCACTTTCCACCTCGGCGGGCCAGACCTTCATGCCCGAGACGTTCACCATGCGCTTGAGGCGGTCGGTGAAGAAGAAGTAGCCCTCCTCGTCCACGTACCCCAGGTCACCCGAGCGGAAGAAGCGTTTGCCGCCTATGTCCATGAACGCCTCGGCGGTGGCCTCGGGGCGGTTCCAGTAGCCGCGCATGACCTGATCGCCGTGCATGACGATCTCGCCGATCTCGCCGGGGCCGAGCTGGCGGCCCGTGTCGAGGTCCACCACGCGGGCGTCCACCCCGAAGAGCGGGATGCCCAGGCATTGCAGCTTGGCGCGGCCTTTCGGGTTGGTGTGCGTCTGCGCCATCGTCTCGGACAGGCCGTAGCCCTCGCAGAAGGTGATGCCCGTCAGGTCGTGGAGGCGCTGGCCCACGGCGGCGGGAAGGGCCGCGCCGCCCCCCGTGACACTGCGGAGACTGCTCAGGTCCGCCGCGTCGAAATTCGGGCTGCCCATCAGGTCGATGACCATCGTGGCGGTGTTCGTCCAGATCGTCACGCCGCGCTCGCGGATGAGGGTGCGGGCCACGTCCCGGTCCCAGCGGGCCATCGCCACCACCGTTCCGCCGCCCAGCAGGGGCGAGAGCAGGCTGTTCACGAAGCCCGTGACGTGGAAGAAGGGCAGGGTCGCCAGAAACACGTCCTCCACGCTCCCGTCCACCCACACGCCCGCCCCGAAGACGTTCGCCTGAACGGAGCCGTGCGTGTGCATGCAGCCCTTCGGCAGCCCGGTCGTACCGCTCGTGTACGGCATCACGCACAGGTCGTCCGGCCCGACCTCGGCGGCGGGGGCGGGGTGGGAGGTCAGGGCGTCCTCCAGCGTCACGTCGCCCGCCTGGAGCTGCGGGGTCACGTCCAGCCCGTCGGGAAGCGGCACGCCGGACCGCCCCGCGTCCGTGCCCGCCATGATGTTCGCCACGACCGCGTGGGCCAGCCCGCCCTGCTTCGCCCGCTCGTACAGCTCCGCCCCGACCACGCCGACGCGAATGCCCGCGTCCTGAAGGAAGAAGCCGAACTCCCGCGCCTGCAACATGGGTGCGAGCGGTACGACCACCGCCCCGAGGTGCCAGACGGCGTGCGCGGCCATCGCCCACGCGGGGCTGTTCTGCATCCACACGGCCACGCGGTCGCCCCGGCCCACCCCCTGCGCGGCGAGGTGTCCGGCCAGCCGCTCGGCCCCCTCGCGCAACTCGCGGTAGCTCAGCTCGCGCCCGTAGAACCACATCGCCGCCCGGTCGGGGTAGCGCTCGGCGCTCACGCGCAGGTTGTGCATCAGGCCCACGCGCGGCTGCGTCAGCGTGCGCGGCTTCCCGGCGGGCCAGGAGCGGGGTGCGGGCGTCTGGGCAACTTCGGTGGGAGCGGGGAGCAGGCCGTCTTGGGTCATGGCAAAACCTCCGGTGGTGTGGAACAGGCACGTGGACGCCGCAACTTTGCGCGGTCGTCTGAAACGGCTGAGGGATGTATGCCCCGAGTGTAGGGCAAAAGCGCGTGTGTGGGCAGGTCTGGCCGTTCGCCAGGCCGGATGAGGTGGGTGGGTCCCTCCCCAAAAACCGCCCTGCTCTCTCTCCGCCCTGTCCTCGAAGAGGCCGTCCACACCGCCTTCCAGCCCAAGCTCAGCATCTATAGTGAGTTCATAAACATTTGAAAAACCTGCGCCAGCACGACAAATATTTTTGGCGGCAGGGCTGGGATGCGTGCCAGTCGGCGTTCCCACCGCCGGACCCCCTTCACGCGCGGGAAAAGATATGTCATGCTGCCCACCATGACGAAAAAATCAACGAAGGCCCCCGCCAAGAAGCCCGCCGCGAAGGCCTCCACCCGCACGGCCAAAGCCGCCGAGCGCACCGAGGTGGATGATGTCGCCACGGCGGACACCGGGCGCGGCGGCAGCGGCAAGGTCGCCAAGACCCAGCTCGTGGAACTCGTCGCCGACAAGACCGGCCTGACCAAGAAGCAGAGCGAGGAGGCGGTGAGCGCGATGCTCGGCGTCGTCGTGGACGCGATCAAGGGGGGCAAGAGCGTGGGGCTGCCCGGCCTGGGCACCCTGAGCGTCAAGGCCACCGCCGCCCGCACGGGCGTCAGGCCCGGCACGAGCGAGAAGATTCAGATTCCCGCCGGGAAGAAGGTCGCCTTCAAGGTCGCCTCCACCCTCAAGGGATCGCTCGGCGGCGCGGACGCCATCGTGGAGTAAGGGAAGACAGGCTGAAGGAGAGCGCCCCCGTGTGGGGCGTTTTTCTCGTTTGTAGGCGGGCAGGCTCCGCTCGCCACCCCTCTCCCCGGCCCTCTGCTTCGCAGCTCTCCGAGTCACCCGCAAGGGGAGAGGGAGAAACACACAACGTCTGGTACGCTCGCTTTCTCTTGCACGTCAAGCGTTCCAGGGGGAGGGGGGAACAGAAAGAACGGTAAACGGCGTGTCTTCCCCTGGTCAGCCAAGAGGACCGTCCTGGCCGCCCATGCTCTCCCCCCATCCCGCCAGCAACGTATTCCCCACCGCCCGCCGCAGCGCCTGAATATCGAGCGTGCCGTGGCGCGACGGATGCACGCGGTTCGTGAGCAGCACCCACGCGAGGCCGCGTTCCGGCTCCACCCACAGCCCTGTTCCGGTGAAGCCCGTGTGCCCGAAGGCGTGGGGGCCGCACAGACCGCCGCCGCTCCAGCCCGGAGCCGCGCTCACGAAGACGAGGGTTCGGCCTTCCGCGTGGGGGCGGAGGGCGGCGGCCTGCGCGGCGGGGGAGAGCCAGCCGCCACGTAACAGGCGTTCGGCCTGGGCCAGCACCCCGGCCAGCGTGCCGAACAGCCCCGCGTGGCCCGGTGCGCCGCCCAGCGCCCAGGCGTTCTCGTCGTGCGTCTCGCCGCGCAGCACCCGCCCGCGCCAGGGGCAACGCTCGGTGGCGGCACTATTGGCCGGGTCGGGTGTGAAGGTCAGGCCCTCGTCCAGCCCAAACTCGCGCAGGGGCCTGCCGCGCACCCGCTCCAGCACCGTGCCCAGCAGCAGGTATCCGAGGTCGCTGTAGACGACCCCGCCCGGCTCGGTGAGGGGCCAGGGTTCCTGAAGGAGCCGGGCGCGAATTGTCCCCGCCTCGCCCCAGGTGTAGAGCGGTGCCCAGGCGGGCAGACCCGCCGTGTGGGTCAGGAGGTGTCGGAGTGTGCGGGCCTTGAGCGGCGTCTCCTGCATCCACGCGAGATCGGGGAGGTGGGCGGAGAGGGAGTCGTCGAGGTCCAGCAAGCCATCTTCCGTCGCCCTGAGCACCTCCCGCGCGGTGAACAGCGGCTTGGTGAGGCTGGCGAGGTCCCACCACGTCCCCTCGTCCAGTGGGGCGACTTCCGGTTCGCGGGCCGCCTGTCCGACGAGGAACGTGCCCTGCCGTCCGTCCGTATCCACCACGCCGAGGGCCGCGCCGCAGAGGCCCTGTTCCCGAACGGCGCGGTTCAGCAGGGCTTGAGTGCGCCCCGGAATCACCCTTCCCCCAACGCGGCCCGCGCGTGCCCGCCCGCCGCCATGAGCCGGGCGTCGGCCTCCGCCGCGTCCACGCCGAGGCGCAGCATGACGATGGCCGTCTTCACCCGTCCGCCCGCCGCTGCCAGGGCTGCCCGTGCCTCCTCCTCGCCCGCCCCCGTCGCGTGACGGGTCAGGCGCAGGGCGCGGCCCTCCAGCTTGGCGTTGCTCGCCCGCACGTCCACCATCAGGTTGCCGTAGACCTTGCCCAGCCGCACCATCAGGGCGCTCGACAGGGTGTTCAGGGCGATCTTCTGCGCGGTCCCGGCCTTGAGACGCGTGCTGCCGCCGATGACCTCCGGCCCGGTGTCCAGCAGGATTGGGCACTCGGCGGCGGCGAGGAGGGGCGTCCCCGGATTGTTGGCGATGCCCACGGTGAGCGCCCCTCGCCTCCGTGCTTCCGCTATCGCCCCCAGCGCGTAGGGCGTAGTCCCGCTCGCGGCAACGGCGATGAGAACGTCGTCCGGTCCGACCTCCGCCGCGCGCACGTCCTCCGCCCCGCCCCCCTCGCGGTCCTCCGCCCCCTCCACCGCCTGCCGGATGGCCCGCTCGCCCCCGGCGATGAGGGGCACGGCCCGCTCGGGCGGCCAGGAGAAGGTCGGGGTGAGTTCGGTCGCGTCCAGCACGCCGAGGCGTCCGCTCGTGCCCGCGCCCGCATAGACGAGACGCCCGCCGCGCTCCAGCCGGGGCAGCGCCGCCTCCACCGCCCGCGCGAGGGCCGGGGCCGCCGCCCGCACAACCTCCACGGCGTCCCGCTGGTCGTCGGTGAAAGCCCGCACGAGCGCGAGGGGGTCCAGGCGGTCGAGGTCGGGATACGCCGGGTGCAGACCCTCGGTGCGGCGGGGGTCGGTGGGTGGGGGAGAGGTCGGCTCGCTCGTCATGGATTGGCCTCCGGGGGTGGGAGCAGGAGTTTGCCGGCGCTCACGGCGACCCGCGCGCCCGTCACCTGCGGCAGCGTGTTCGTCCAGCCCTGCGCTCGCACGTAACCCAGGAAGGCGAACGCCGCCCCGCGTGCCGCGTCCGCGCTCGTACCGCTCATCAACCCGAGGACGCGGGGAGCCGTCACGTTCCATCCTCGCCGTGCAGTTCCATCACGAAGTCGGAGCGGTCGCCCCGGTAGTGGGCGCGGGCATGTTCCACGGGCCGTCCCCCCACCGTCCACGAGACGCGCTCGGTGGCGAGCAGCGCCGCGCCCGTCGGCACCCCCAGCCAGCGGGCGAGTTGGCGGTCGGCGTTCACCGCGCGCAGGTGCCGCACGCCCCGCACCGGACTCAGCCCCCGCGCCCGCAGCAGCGCGTACAGGCTGGCGTCCGTCACGTCCTCCTCGGTGAGCGGCCCCACGGTCGCAGCGGGCAGCGTGCTCTCCTCCACGGCCAGCGGCTCGCCGTCCGCCGTTCGCAGGCGGCGCACCCGGTACACCCCATCGGTGGGCGAGAGCGCGAGCGTCATCGCCTCCTGCGGGGTGGGGCGGGCGCACTCGAAGGCCAGGACCCGCGCCCCCGGCGTGCCTCCCCGCGAGCGCACGTCCTCCGAGAAGCCCGTCAGCAGGCCGAGGGAACGGGGGGCGGACGCGGCCTGCGACGGTGGATTCACGAACGTTCCACTTCCGTGCCGCCGTGTCAACAACCCGCGCTGGGCGAGCAGTGCCAGCCCCTGCCGCACCGTCACCCGCGACACCCCGAGCGCCGAGGCGAGGTCCCGCTCGGCGGGCAGGGCACTTCCGCGCTCGATAGCGCCCGCCTCGATGCGCGCCGCCAGCCCCTGCGCCACCTGCACGTAGACAGGAGTGGCGCTCTCCGGGTTCAGCGGGACGAACCAGGGTGGGGACGAGGAGGACATCCCCCCGACCATACCACTCGCGGACCACCAGGCCGCGAGGCTTGCAGAGGAATGGAAGTGGTCCTATGCTGAGCCGTAACCTTCAGCCCATTTGAAGCGCACCCCATCCTACGCCCTGCCCCGGAGGTTCCCCATGCTCAAGCGCAGCACGCTCGCTCTCGTCACGCTCGCCCTGATCGGAACCGCTGCCGCCGCGCCCAAGAAGGTGACGGGCTACGGCAGCCTCGGCGTCACCGACGGCAAGCCCGGCGGCACCTACACGCTCGTCCTCGGCGACAGCCCGCAGAGCCTGAACTATTACGGCGTGATCGACAACAACCTCGGCCTGCTCGCGCAGCAGATGTTCGACGGGCTGGTGGAGTTCAACTACGCGACGTACAAGGTGGAACCCGCCCTCGCCGAGTCGTGGACGGTCAGCCCCGATGGGCGAACGTACACCTTCCGCATGCGGCAGGGCGTGAAGTGGAGTGACGGCCAGCCCCTCACCGCCGACGACGTGGTGTTCACCTACAGCCAGATCATCATGAACCCCGAGGCCCGCGCGGGCGACGCCGCCTCCTTCAAGCTCGACGGCCAGCAGGTCGAGGTCCGCAAATCGGGCGCGAACGCCGTGCAGTTCGTCCTGCCGCGCCCCAGCCCGGCCTTCCTGCTCCAGATGCGCTCCTTCGTCATGCCGAAGCACAAGCTCCTGCGCTTCTCGCAGGAGGGCGGGGCGAAGGCCGCCGACATCAACAACGCCTGGCCCGGCAACACCGCCCCCGCCGAGATCGTGGGCACCGGCCCCTTCCGCCTCAGCAACTACACGGCGGGCCAGAAGGTCACGCTGACCAAGAACCCGAACTACTGGAAGGTGGACGCGAAGGGGACCCAGCTTCCCTACCTCAACCAGCTCGAATTCCTGATCATCCGCGACCCGCAGGCGCAGGTAGCGCAGTTCCTCGCCGGGAACGCGGACCAGCTCAACATCACGGGTGCCCAGTTCCCCGACCTCAAGGGCCGCGAGGTGGCGGGGGCGGCCTTCAAGGTGACGCGCTCCACCGCCCTCTTCGGCAGCCCGCCCTTCGTGGCGTACAACTTCGACGCGAAGGACTCGGCCCTCGCCAAACTCTTCAGCGATGTCCGTTTCCGCCGCGCCATGCAGGGTGCCCTGAACCGCGAGCGCATCATCGAGACCGTGTACAACGGCCTCGCCAGCCAGCCGGGGCACGGCGTCGCGCCGATCAACAAGGACTGGTACGCGAACACGACCCGTCAGCTCGGCACCTTCAACCTGGGGGCCGTCAGCACGGCGCTGGACGCGCTGGGCCTGCGGGATACCAACGGTGACGGCGTGCGTGAGATCACCCGTGGGCGCAACCTGGAGTTCGACCTCACCTACGCGACCGATTCCAGCGTCTACCCGGCCATCGCCACGATCATCCAGAACGACTTCGCCAAAGCGGGGGTGAAGGTCAACCTCAAGGGCATCCTCGCCCGGAACCTGCTCTCCACCGGGCAGAGCGGCGACTGGGAGATGATCCTCCACGCCTTCGGCGACCAGCCCGACCCCGAACTCCGCAAGCCCATCTGGCAGCCCGGCGGCGCGCTGTACTACTGGCACCGCAGCCTCCAGCCCGCCCGTGACGGCGACAAGCCCAACGTGGCCCGGATGCAGCCCTGGGAGCGCCAGATCTACCAGATTTTCGACGACGCGGCGACGACCACCAACCGCAGCAACCGCAAGGCGCTGTACACCCGCTGGCAGCTCCTCTTCGCCCAGAACCTGCCGGTCACGCCCCTCGCCAAGCCCGAGAACATCGGCGCGATCAGCAACAAGTACGGCAACTACATCTACAACCTCGGGGTGATTCCGGGGTACAACCCGGTGCCGCTCATCTACCAGAAGTAAGTGGGGTGTGGTGAGTGGTGAGTGGATGACCTCGGCTCCACTCACCACTCACGTTCCATGTCCAAGCGCGTCTGCCCCAGTTCGGAGGGTCACTTGTTGCGTCCTACTGACCACTTCCCACTCACCCCTGACCCCCCATGCTGACCTACACCCTCCGCCGACTTCTCGGCATGATTCCCACCCTGCTCGTCATCAGCGCCGTGTGCTTCACGGTGATCCAGCTTCAGCCGGGCAGCTTCACCGACCAGTATCTGGAGGACCCGCGCTTCTCCCGCGAGACGGCGGAGGCGATCAGCCGTCAGCTCGGGCTGGATCAACCCGCCATCGTGCAGTACGGGCGGTGGTTGTGGGGCGTCGTCACCCGGTTCGACTTCGGGTACTCGTTCCTGCAAAACCGCCCGGTCGTCAGCGTCATTGGAGACCTGATGGGCTGGACGATCTTCATCAGCGTCATTACGTTGGTGTTCACATGGATCGTCGCCGTGCCGCTGGGGCTGTACACGGCCTTCAACCGTCACGGCCTCGCGGCGAGCGTGGCGAACTTCCTCGGCTACATCGGCCTCGCCATCCCCGACTTCCTCGCGGCGCTGCTGCTGGTCGCGCTCGTGCTGCAATTCGGGGGGACGAACGTGGGCGGCCTCTTCAGCCCGGACTACATCGACGCGCCGTGGTCGTGGGCGCGGGTGCTGGACCTCCTCAACCACCTGTGGATTCCGATTCTCGCCATCGGGCTGGAGGGCGTCGCGGGCCTGATGCGCCAGATGCGCGCCTCCACGCTCGACGTGCTGAGCCAGGATTACATCCGCACGGCGCGGGCGAAGGGGCTGCCGCAAAACCGCGTGGTGTGGCGTCACGCCGTCCGCAACGCGATCAATCCCCTCATCAGCCTCGCGGGGCTGAGCCTGCCCACCCTCATCAGCGGCACCATCATCATCTCCATCGTCCTCAATCTCCCGACCATCGGCCCGCTGCTGTACGACAGCCTGATCAACAAGGACCAGTACACGGCGTTGACTCTGCTGATGCTGAGCGCGTTCCTGCTCCTCGTGGGCAACCTGCTGGCCGACCTCGCGCTGGCGTGGGCGGACCCGCGCGTGAGGTATGCGTGAGGCTTGTGGCGTGTAGCTCGTGGCTCGTGGAAAAAGACGGGGAACTTTCTACAAGCGACAAGCTACAGGCGACAAGCTGCCGAGGGCACCCATGACCGCCCTCCCCACCACCCCCACTCCCGTCACCCCCTCCCCGTGGGCGCTCGCGTGGCGGCGCTACCGCAAGTCACGGCTCGGTGTAGTCGGCGGGTGGCTGCTGCTGGTGCTGTACGGGCTGGCGCTGTTCTCTCCCTTCCTCGCGCCCTACGGCATCACCACGCAGCACGAGGAGGCGAGTTACCAGCCGCCGCAACGGGTCCACATCGTCCACGAGGGGCAACTCCGCTCTCCCTTCGTCTACGGTTTCAAGCAGGAACGCGACCCGGTGACGTTTGCCCGCAAGAACGTGGAGGACCGGCAGAACCCCGTGCCCATCCGCCTCTTCGTGCGTGGCGACGAATACCGCCTGCTCGGCCTGCGCTCCAACATCCACCTCTTCGGGGTGCCGGAAGGGAACACCTTCTTCCCGCTCGGCACCGACCAACTGGGGCGCGACCTGCTCTCCCGGACGCTCGTGGGCGGACAGGTCAGCCTGACGGTGGGCGTGATCGGCGTGCTGATCTCGTTCGCCATCGGCATCGTTCTGGGCGGCGTCAGCGGCTATTACGGCGGCTGGATCGACAACCTGATTCAACGGACGGTGGAGGTGCTGCTCTCCTTTCCGCGCCTGCCCATCCTGCTCGCTCTCTCCACGCTCATCCCCGCGCGGTGGCCGAGTACGTGGGTGTACGTGGGCATCGTGGCGGTGCTGTCCCTGATCGGGTGGGCGGGGCTGGCGCGGGTGGTGCGGGGGCAGGTGCTCGCCGCGCGGGGGGTGGAGTACGTCACCGCCGCGCAGGCCATCGGTGCCCGCGACCTGCGGGTGATCCTGCGGCACATCACGCCCAACCTGAGTTCCTTCCTGGTGGTGACGGCCACACTCGCGCTGCCGGGCTACATCCTGGGAGAGAGCGCCCTGAGCTTCCTGGGGCTGGGCATCAAGGAGCCGATGACCTCGTGGGGTCTCCTGCTCAAGGACGCGCAGAACTTCCAGACGCTGCGGCTCTATCCGTGGCTGCTGATTCCGGGCCTGTTCATCTTCCTGGCGGTGCTCGCCTTTAACTTCTTCGGGGACGCGCTGCGGGATGCGGCGGACACGCAAAGTCGGGGGTAGGGGGGACTTGGGCGGTGGAGTCGCCACGTCGCCCCCTCACCCCGGCCCTCTCCCACGAGGGGAGAGGGAGAAAAGAGCGACAGCTTGGGCTTTTTAGCTCCTCCCCCTTGAGGGGGGAGGCCGGGAGGGGGTGAGCGGGCCTGGCACCCCAGCAACCGAACCCATCAACTCCCCTCGCCGTCCCGCCCATAGACAGACCCCGCCCGACCTCCACCCCCAATCGCCTTCCATCCGTCATGCTGTGGGGCAAACCATGAAAACCGCTCTCCTGTCCGCCCTGCTGAGCCTGTCCGTCGCCGCCGCTCAGACGACGCCCACGCCCGCTCCGACTGCACCCGCACCTATTCCGGCCAACGCGCCGCTGGAACTGCGCGGCCTGTGGGTGGACGCCTTCGGTCCCGGCCTCAAGACGCCCGCCGAGGTGGACCAGCTCATCGCCGACGCCCGCGCGATGAACGTCAACGTCCTCTTCGCGCAGGTGGGCCGCCGGGGCGACTGCTACTGCCTGAAGGCCGCCATGCCGCCGACGGACGACCCCGCCGTGCTCGCCGGATTTGACCCACTCGCCGACCTCATCACGAAGGGGCACGCGGCGGGCCTTCAGGTCCACGCCTGGATCATCACGACGGCGATCTGGAACTCCACGACACCGCCGACCAGCCCCGCCCACGCCTTCAACGCGCACGGCCCGGACAAGGCGGGGCGCGACAACTGGATGATGGTGAAGGCCGACGCCACCCTCAAGGCGGGGAACGACTGGCTCCTCGACCCCGGCCACCCCGACGCCGCCGAATACATCAAGGACATGTATGTGTCCGTCGTGCAGAATTACGACGTGGACGGCATTCAGTTCGACCGGGTGCGTTACCCGGACTTCAACCCGGTGGGCGGGCCGTCCCAGTGGGGCTACAACGAGACGGCGCTCGCCCGCTTCCGCGCGGAGACGGGAGCGACGGGCACACCCGCCCCGGAGGACCGCGCGTGGTCGGAGTGGCGACGCACCCAGATCACGAACCTCGTGCGCGACACGGCGCTGGCGGTGAAGGCCGTCAAGCCCGACGTGAGCGTCAACGCCGCGACCATCACCTACACGGTGGGGCCGACGACCGACGACGCCTTCACGACGACCCGGACCTACAACGAGGTCTTGCAGGACTGGCTGACCTGGGTGCGCGAGGGCTACCTCGACCTCAACGTGATGATGAACTACAAGCGCGACTTCGTGCCCGAGCAGGCGGGGTGGTTCAACACCTGGGCGGCCTACGCGGCGGGATTGAAGGTGCGCTCGCCGGGGGTCGGGCAGGTGAGCGGGGCGTCCATCTACCTCAACGATCAGGACAGCACGCTCGACCAGATTCGCAAGGCCCGCACGCTCGGCCTGGGCTGGGCCGGGTACTCCTACCGCACGCCCGACGCCGACGTGAACGCCGGGAAGCGCACGACCGCCGAGGTGCTGCCCGAACTCATCGCCAGGATCGCCGGGCCGGGCGGCCCCTTCGAGACCCCCGCCCGCTGGACCCGCCCCGACCCCTCGGCGCTGCGGGCGCTGCGCGGCACGCTGACGACGGCGGGCACGGCCCCTCTCGGCGGGCGGACGGTGCGCCTCCTGGGCGAGTCGGGCGAGGAGGTCGCCCGCACGACGACGAACGGGGTGGGCGGCTACGGCTTCCTGCGCGTGCCGGAGCGGGCCGTGCGGGTGGAGGTGGGCGGGGTGACGGGCGAGCTGGTGACGGCGGAGGCGGGCCGGGTGACGGAGCTGGCGGCGCTGACGGTGCCCTGAGCGCCCGTCTGAGCGGGGAGCCGTGGGCCGTCGGCTTCGAACCGTGGGAGGGAGCCTTGCCCAGGCTGTCATGACGCTGGGTCTGGTTTCTCCGGCCATGCGGCGTCACACGATCAGCCGCACCGCCGCCACCGCCGACAGCCCCAGCACGAGCAGGCTGAAGCCCCGCTCGGGGATGAACGGCAGCAGGACTCGCCCGACGAGCGCCCCCAGTCCCAGGGCGGGCACGAGCGTCAGACCGAAGAGGAACGTCTCGGGGGTGAAGAGTGGCTCGGCGGGGTTGTCTGCCGTGAGCAGCAGCAACAGGGGCACTTTCGCCAGATTGAAGATGAGGAAGGTCCAGGCCGACGTGCCCAGCAGCCGCTCCTTCGGCAGCCCCGCCGCCGTCATGAAGATCGCCATGACCGGCCCCGCCGCGTTCGACACCATCGTGGAGAAGCCCGCCAGCACGCCCGTCAGCACCGTTCCCGTGGGCGAGTGGGGCCGCAGCCGGTCGCCCAGCCTCCCGCGCAGCAGCGTCAGGGCGAGCATGGCGAGGATGAGCACGCCGATGACCGGGCCGAGGGGGTCCGACGGGAGGCGCAGGTCGCCGAGCACCTTGAGGGTGACGGCCCCGACGAACAGCCCGCCCGTCACCCACGGGGCGATGCGGCGCAGCCACGCCCAGTCCGCGTCCCGGCGGTAAAAGGCCACCGCGAAGCAGTCCCCGAGCAGCAGCAGCGGTAGCGTCGCCCCCACAGACAGCCGCGCGCCGAACACCTGCGCCATCAGCGGCACGACGAGGATGCCCGCCCCCGGCACGCCCGTCTTGGAAAAGCCGATCAGGAGGGCGGCCACGGTGCCCAGCGCGTACTGCCAGGGGTCGAAGGACATGCAAGAGGCTGCCCCGGCCTTCCGTCCGTCGTCCGTCCCCACCGATCAGAAGGGGGAACAAGCCTGCCGCCGCGTTGTTGGGGTGGGCACCTTCCCGCTGCCCTACACTCCCGGCATGACCCCGGAGGAGTCGCCCCGCCCTCCGCTCACCCTCGGGCTGGATGCGGGCGGCAGCGGGACGAAATGGACGCTGGCGCGAAGGGGCGTGCCCGTCGCCCGTGGGGTCGTCCCACCCCTGACCGCCGCGCTGCTGGGAACGGGGGCGGGACAGCAAACTCTTCAAACTCTGGCCGACGCCCTCCCCGAGCGTCCAGCGGCCATACACGCCGGCCTCCCCGGCCTGAGTGCGGGCAGTGCCGCCGCTCACACTGCACAGAACGCACTTGCCGAGGCCCTGAATCTCTCACCGGACCGGGTGAGCGTGGAGGGCGACCTCGACCTCGCCTACCGGGCGCATCTGACACCGGGCGCGGGCATCCTGCTCTATGCGGGTACGGGCAGCATCGCCTACCACGTCACGCGGGCTGGAGAGGTCGTGCGGGCGGGCGGGCGCGGCTACCGCCTCGGGGACGACGGCGGGGGCTTCAGCCTCGGGCGAGCGGCGCTCCGCTGGCTCACCGACCGGCTGGATGAGGGGGAGGTGCCCGCCTCCCCACTCGCCGCCGAGATCTCGGATGTGACGGGCTGGCTGGACTGGGACACCCTGCGCGCCTTTACCTACGGCATGCCGGGGGCCGCCGCCATCGCCTCCCTCGCGCCCGCCGTGGGCCGCGCCGCCGATGGGGGAGACCGGGTGGCTCTGGCCCTGCTGGACGAGGCCGCCCGTGCCCTCGCCGACCTCGCGCGCCGGGTGCGGGGGCGTGTCGGCCCGCTGCCCGTCACCGCAACGGGGGGGGCGCTGCGGGTCAGTCCCCACTTCCCTGCCCTCCTCGCCCGGCACCTGCCCGGCGTGACGGTGCGGCACCGCGACCACAGCGAGGCGGCGGCGCGGGTGGCGTTGGGGATGCTGCGGGAGAATGATGTCGACTTGATGTAAGATTGGGGGAAAGGAGGACGCTATGGGCAAATCACGTTTCAACCTGGAACTCGGTCCCGGACTGGACGAGGTGATGAGCGAGATGGCCCGTGATCAGGGCATCAGTAAGGCCGAGGCGGTGCGGCGAGCTTTGACGGGTTATGCCAATCTGCGCCGGATCGTCTCGCCCGACGAGGAGCTGGTGCTTCGCAAGCGGGACCGGAGCGGCGAGGAGCAGAGGGTCATCATCCTTTGAGCGGCCCGGACATCAAGATTGGAGGCTCGGAACCTCCGATTTCTTCTGATCCCAGAGACCGGACCCTGAATCCCGGCGAGAACCGGGCGCTCCCCGCCCTGCAAAACGCTGCCCTGCAAGTCCTGATGGTCCTGATCGGAGTCGGCGTCGTCTTCACGTTGATGATCATGGGTTCTTGGCTCTACACCGCCCCGAGCTATCCGGTGACGGTCACGGACGAGACGGTCCAGGCCTACCAGAAGCTCTCCGACCTCCACCAGCAGCGTTACCGAGAGATGTTTCAGGTCGTGGTCGCCTCGGCCTTCCTGCCCTCGTGACCGCCGTGCTGGGCTACCTCTTCGGCGTTCAACGGGCCGAGCGACTGGGGGAGTGACGCCCGCCCCTCACCGCGTCTTCGTCACCTTGCTCAGCAGCGGCGGGGTGTCGGGGTCCAGCCCACGGTGCAGCGCGAGGTGCGCGGCGAAGAGGTAGAAGGCGAGCGCACTCGGCACCGGGTCGGTGAGAGGATGTCCAGTCTGAGGCGTGGTCAGCGTACTTCCCGCCGCCGGGCCAAGCGTCCGCAGGTCGGCCCCGCTGCCCCGCAGGTCCGCGTAAGCCCGCTCGGTCGCCTCGGCGGCGGCGTCGGCGGACGCGAAGCCCAGCAGCGGCACCCCCTCGGCGAGCAATCGCTTGGGGCCGTGGCTGAACTCTGCGGCGGAGTACGCCTCGGCGTGAATCCCGCACGTCTCCTTGAGTTTCAGCGCCGCCTCCTGCGCGACCCCGAAATGCAGGCCCCGCGCCAGCAGCAGCAGATTGTCCGCGAAGCGGTAGCGTTCGGCGAGGTCGCGGGCCGCGTCCTCCAGCGTCAGCGTCCGCTCCAGCGCGTCGGGCAGACGCTCCAGCGCCCGGCCCAGCCCCTCGTCCCCGGCGAGGTCGGCCACCACGGGCAGGAAGGCGGTCAGGCTGGCGAGGTAGCTCTTGGTGGCGGCGACCGCCTTCTCCTCCCCGCACTTCAGGGGCAGCACGAACTCCGCCTCGCGGGCGAGGTCGCTGCCTTCCACGTTCACGAGGGCGACGGTCGTCGCGCCCCCCTCGCGGGCCATGCGGACGTTCTCCACCACGTCGGGACTCGCGCCGGACTGCGACACGGCAATCACCAGCGCCCCGCGCAGGTCGAGCCGCGCGCCGTACAGGGTGTGGACGCTCGGCCCGAGGCTGGCGACGGGGAGCGAGAGTTGCGTCTCCAGCGCGTACTTGAGGACCGTGCAGGCGTGGTCGCTGCTGCCCCGCGCCACGGTCACGGCGTAGGGCGGACGGCGCTCGCGGATGGCGGCGGCGAGGGCACGGCTCACCTCCACGTTCTCGCGCAGTTGCCGGGTGACGACTTGCGGCGTCTCGCGGGCTTCTCGCAGCATCAGCGGGTCGGTCATGGGGTGTCCTCCAATATTGGGGTTCCGGCGACGTAGACCTGAATAACGTTCAACTCGGCGTCCAAAACGACCAGATCGGCGCGCAGGCCACCTTCCAGGCGTCCCCGGTCGGTGAGGCCGAGGGAACGGGCGGGCACGCCACTCAGCATGGCGCTCGCGTCGGGGAGGGAGATTCCGGCGCGCACGGCATTTCGCAGGGCCGCGTCCAGCGTCAGCAGGCTCCCGGCGATGGTGCCGTCTCTCAGGGTTGCCCTCCCGTTCCGCACGGTGACGGGCTGCCCGCCGAGTTCGCTCTCGCCGTTCCCCAGCCCGGCGGCGCGCATGGCGTCCGTGATGAGCAGGACCCGGCCCGGTGCGGCGGCGCAGGCGAGGCGGAAGCTCGTCTCGTGGACGTGGATGCCGTCGAGGATGACTTCCAGGAAGACGTGCGGATCGGCGAGGAGGGCACCCGCCGGGCCGGGAGTGCGGCCCTCGATACCGCCCATCGCGTTGTAGAGGTGGGTCGCGCAGGTGCGGGCATCCGCCTCCGAGAGCGTGGTCAGAAAGGCCGTCACTCCCTCCGCGTCCGCTCGCGTATGCCCCACGCCGACGCGTACACCCGCCTCCGCGAATGCCAAGCCCGCCTCCACCGCGCCGGGCAGTTCCGGGGCCAGCGTCACGGCGCGCACCACACCTGTTCCCAGCACCTCCGCCACGAGGTCGGGTGTGGGGTCCACCGCGTTCGGCGGTTGCGCGCCCAGTCTGCCCGGACTGATGAACGGTCCCTCCAGATGGGCACCGGGGATATCCGCACCGTCCGCCACACCTTCTCCCATCACTTCACGGACGCCCGAGAGCGCCGCCAGCACCCGGTCCCACGGATTCGTAATAGTTGTCGGCAGGATGGTCGTCGTCCCGTGCCGCGCGTGGAAGCGGGCGAGCGTCCGCACCCCATCGGGGCCGTCCATCGTGTCTCCGCCCGCGCCGCCGTGAACGTGCGTGTCGATGAAGCCGGGGAGGATGAACCACTCACCGCCCTTCCCCGGCGTGACGGCCTCAATGCGTTTGCCGAAGCTGATCTCACCGGGCCTCACCCCGCCGGGCAGGACGAGGCGACCGCGCAGGCTTCTTGCCTCCACTTACACCAGGCGCACCCGCTCGCCCTCCACCTCCACCCGCTGCCCGTCCGCGAGGTTGGTGAACACGACGGGCGTGACGAGACTCGGCACCCGGTCCTTGATGCCCGCCAGGTCCACGCGCAGGAGCGGCTGCCCCGCCGTCACCCGGTCGCCCTGCGCGACGAGCCGCGTGAAGCCCTGCCCGTTCAGCCTTACCGTGTCTATGCCGACGTGGACGAGGATTTCCAGCCCGTTGTCGGCCCGCAGCCCGATGGCGTGCCCGGTGGGAAAGAGGGTGGCGACCTCGCCGGAGAAGGGAGCGCGCACCACCGCGTCGGACGTGACCGTGGGATCGATGGCGAACCCGTCGCCCATCATCTTGCCGCTGAACACGGGGTCGGGCACCTCGGAGAGCGGCAGCACGCGGCCCACGAGGGGCAGGGCGAAGTCGGCGGGCAGGCCGGGCTGCCCGGCAGACGTTCCTGCCAGCGGTGTCTGGGGAACGGGCCGGGGTGTGGGTCCCACCGGGGCCGCGTCCACGGGCGGCGGCACGGGTGCGGGCGCGGCGTCGGCGGGCGCGGTGAGGACGGTCGCGGCGGCGGGTTCGTCGCTCGCGGTGTACGCGCCCTCCTCGATCACGCGGCGCATCTCCTCCTTGATCTGGTCGCTCCGTGTGCCGTAGACGGCCTGCACGCTGTTGCCGACCTCCAGCACGCCCGCCGCGCCCAGAACCTGAAGGCTGCCCTTGTTGACCCGCGCCTTGTCATTGACGGTGACGCGCAACCGGGTGATGCAGGCGTCGAGGTTCTGGATGTTGCTCGGCCCGCCCAGCGCCCGCAGGATGCCGAGCGCGAGGGGGCGGTCGCCGCCGCTGGGGGTGACGGTGGCGGTGGCGCTGTCTTCCGTCGTCACGGCCTCGCGGCCCGGCGTCATCAGGTTCAGGCGGCGGATGGCCGCGCGGAAGACCACGTAGTACAGGGCGGCGAAGGCCAGCCCGACGATGGGCACGAGCCAGGGCCGGGTGCTCTTGGGCATCAGCAGGAAGTAGTCGATGGCCCCGCCGCTGAAGGTGAAGCCGCTGTGGGAGTCCAGCAGGTTCATGACCATGAAGCTCAGGCCCGTCATCGCCGCGTGGAAGACGTACAGCAGCGGGGCCACGAACATGAACGCGAACTCGATGGGTTCGGTGATCCCCGTCAGGAAGCTCGTCAGCGCGGCGCTCACCATGATGCCCGCGATGACCTTGCGCCGTTCGGGCCGCGCCTCCTGCACCATCGCCAGCGCGGCGGCGGGCAGCGCAAACATCATGATGGGGAAAAAGCCCGTCATGAAGATGCCCGCCGACTTGTCGCCCGCGATGTAACGCGTCAGGTCGCCGCGCACGACCGTGCCCGTCTCGGGGTTGGTGTACTCGCCCGCCAGGAACCAGAACGGCTGGTACCAGATGTGGTGCAGCCCGAAGGGGATCAGCAGGCGGTTGATGAACCCGAAGATGCCGCTCGCCACGACGGGCGCGCCCTCCGTCGCCACGTTGGAGAAAGCGTTGAGGCCGAGCTGCACGGGCGGCCACAGGTACGTCAAGGCGATGCCGAGGACGATGGCGCTCGCCGCCGTCACGATGGGCACGAATCTCCTTCCCGCGAAGAAGCCCAGGATGGCGGGGAGGCGGATGTCCTTGTAGCGGTTGTACAGGAAGGCCGACAGGAGACCCATGATGATGCCGCCGAACACGCCCGTTTGCAGGGTCGGGATGCCGAGGACCGTCGCGTAGGCCCCCGGCTGCTCCCTGCCGAGCTGCGCGAACTTCTCCGCGTCACCCAGCCCGAGGTACGCGCTCATCGTCGCGTTCATGACGAGGAAGCCGACCAGCGCGGCGAGTGCGGCCACCCCCGCCCCTCCCGCCAGCCCGATGGCGACGCCGAGCGCGAAGATGATGGGCAGATTCCCGAAGATGGCGTTGGACGCGCCCACCATCAACGTTCCGATGAACTGGAGCCAGTCGGGGATCGAGGCGTTCCACGAGTAGCTGGGGTCGTTGAAGGCCGACCCGAAGCCCAGCAGCAACCCGGCGGCGGGCAGCACGGCCACGGGCAGCATCAGCGCCTTGCCGATCTCCTGAAGGGCCGCGAAGGCCGACTTGCGCGGCGGCGGCGCGGCGGGAACCGAGGGCGCGGAGGGAGTCGCGGTCATGGGAAAGCTCCTTTCGGAGAGGCGGCGGCCACGGCGACGAGTGGATGATTCCCTTCCCCAGCGCGTGGAGAGGCAGGCGGAACCCCCCCACCTTAAGCCCGTGGGAGAAAGGCCGTCAACGTGGGCCACTTCGCGGTCTTGACCGGATGCAAAACGTGGTGGAGGGAAAAAAGGAGGGTCGGGGTTCGGCCTGGGTTCTCAGGGTCGCTTGTCCTGCCTCACTGCCACCCTGCCTCCCCCCAGGGGACGCTCGGTGTGCAAGAGAGGGTGAGCCTGCCAGACGTGCTTTTTGCTCCCTCCTTGTGGGGAGGACTGGGGAGAGAAGTGACGAGTACCGCTCGTCCTCCTGCCAGACGATGAAAACGCTCCTGCTGCCTGGTTTTCCCTCACCGCTTGATCTTCACGACGCCACTTCCCCTACTCTCCCCGCTTCCGGCAGGCGGCGGGTCGCGCCCCAGCCCAGGACGCTTCCCGCCACCGCCAGCGTGAGCAGCAGGGCCGCCATCCCCACGTTTCCGAGGACGGGCCACAGCATCAGCCCCAGCGCGGCGAGCCACTTGCCGAGCTGGAAGACCAGCCCGTTCACCGCCAGGTACGCCCCACGTCGCTCGGCGGGCACCATGTCCGCCACGACGGCCTGACGGGTGGGCACGTACAGCAGCTCGCCCACCGAGAACACGAGCGCGGCGAGCACGAGCGCGAGCGGGGCCGAGAGCAGCATCGCCGCCGCGTAGCCCAGCCCGAACAGCCCGAAGCCCACGATCATCCAGCGCCGGGGGTCGCGGCCCGTGACGAAGCGGGCGACGGGTGCGGTGCCCAGCACGATCATCAGCGTGTTGACCACCGTGATCAGGCTCAGGGCGCGTGCCCCGTCGAAGGCCACCGCCCCCAGCCCCGGCACACTCGCCACGGCGTTCACGAGGTCGTGGTCCAGCCGGACGGCGATGAAGGTCGTGCGCGCGAACTCGACCGTCAGCACGAGAACGCCGCTCAGCGTCAGCACGAGAAAGGCCCGGTCCCGCGCCACGAGGCGGTAGCTGCCGAGGAGTTGGCCCAGCCCGACCGCCCCCGCTCCCCGTGCCCCCGGCGTGAGCTTCCAGCTCTCCTGTATCCGCGTGGCCGTCACCCACAGGATCACGGCGCTCACGGCGACGAGTAGCCCCAGCAAGACGGGCAGGTGGTCACGGAACAGCAGCCCCCCCAACGGGACGCCGAGCAGGTAGCCGAGGTTGTTGCCCCAGTAGTTCACCGCGTAGATGAACGCCCGGCTCTCCGTCGTACTCACGTCCACGAGCATCGCCTCGCCCGCCGGGGACGCCAGCCCGTTGCCCAGCGCCAGCACGAGCGTCGCCACGAAAATCCACCCGCTGCCCGCCCCGGTCAGGGCCGCGACGAGCATCACCGCGAAGGCCGCCACCTTCGCCCCCTCGCCCCACACCATTACCCGTTTGCGCCCCAGCGTGTCCGAGACCGCGCCGCCGTACAACCCAACGAGGAATTGCAGGACGTACCCCGCCCCCAGCATCAGCCCCGCCACCACCGGGCCGTGTTCCCGCGCGAACAGCAGCCCCAGAAACGGCACCACCGTCGTCCCCGTCACCTTGCCGAGAAAGGTCGTCACCAGCCGGACGCGCACGTTCGGATGCAGTTGCCGCAGCGAGGAAAGCACGACACGCATCTTCCCGCGCGGCGGGGAAGGGGTAAAGCGAGCCTGCGTCACTGCGGTGGTTCTGCTGCCAGAGCTGGATGAGGCGTGCAGCTTTATGGGAAGAGCAGGCCGAGAGGTGGGATGTTCTGCTCCCTCTCCCCTCGTGGGTGACTCGAAGAGCTGCAAAGCAGATGGCTGGGGTGGGGGGACGTGCGAGCGGCTGGGGCGTGATGGATAGGCTCTGACCGTTGACTGTTCTCGGACGCCATGCCCGCTTACCCCCTCCCAACCTCCCCCCTCAAGGGGGAGGAGCAAAAAGCGCAGGCCCTCTCCTGACTTCCAGCGCCCCCGCCCCCTCGCGCCGAGGATGAAACATCAGAGGAACAATTCGCAGGTAACGGCGACGCCGAAAGCTTAATGTCTACATATTTGTGTAAACCGTGAAGGAATCCTGTGACAGTCTGCAACCAGCGGGGCCACCATGCCTCACCTCAAAGGAGACATCATGCAAAAAGTTGCTTCCATCTGTGCGGCTCTGACGCTGGGGCTGGGAACGGTCGCGGGCGCGCAGACGAACGTGAAGTTCACGCTGGACTGGGCCTTCGAGGGGCCGAGTGCGCCGTACCTGCTGGCGGTGGACAAGGGGTACTTCAAGGATCAGGGCCTGAACGTGACGGTGGACCGAGGCTTCGGCTCGGGCGACGCCATCAACAAGATTGCGGGCGGGGCCTACGACATCGGCTTCGGGGACATCAACGCGATGATGGAGTTCAACGCGCGCAATCCGGGGCAGAAGCTCGTGGCCGTGTACATGGTGTACAACGCGCCGCCGCACTCCATCCTCGTGCTGAAGAGCAGCGGCATCAAGACGCCGAAGGACCTGGAGGGCAAGACCATCGCCGCGCCCGTGGGGGACGCCTCGCGCCGGTTGTTCTCGGCCTTCGCGGAGGCGAA
Organism: Deinococcus sp. YIM 134068; assembly: GCF_036543075.1. Taxonomy (NCBI): domain Bacteria; kingdom Thermotogati; phylum Deinococcota; class Deinococci; order Deinococcales; family Deinococcaceae; genus Deinococcus; species Deinococcus lichenicola. Next base: position 177,117 of record NZ_JAZHPF010000002.1, on the reverse strand, counting down.
CGGCATCGACGAGAGCAAGATCAAGTGGACGAGCGTGGACGGGGCGCTGCGTGAGCCGATGCTCGCGCGTGGTCAGGCCGACGCCATCAGCGGCTTCACCTTCACCAGCCTCCTGAATCTGCGGCAGATCGGGGTGCAGGCCGACCAACTGACGGTCTTCCCCTACGCCCAGAGCGTGCGCGGGCTGTACGGCAACGCGATCATCGTGCGGGCGGACTACGCGCAGAAGAACCCGGCGGTCGTGAAGGGCTTTCTCACCGCCGTCAATCAGGGCTTCAAGGACGCGATCAAGGACCCCGCCGCCGGGGTCGTCGCCGTGCAGAAGCGCAACGCCCTCGCCAACGTCGCGCTGGAGACCGAACGCCTCAAGCTCGCCATGAACGGCAACGTCCTGAGCAGTGACGTGCGCGCCCTCGGCCTCGGCTCTGTCCGCCCCGACCGCCTGCGCGCGAGCATCCTGACGGTGAAAAAAGCGTTCGAGCTGCCCGTGACGCTCTCGCCCACCAGCGTCTTCAACGCGACCTTCCTGCCGCCCGCCGCCCAGCGCAAGGTGAAGTGACGGGTTGGGCAGGCTGACGCCTGTCACCCCCCACCCGGCCTCCCCCGCAAGGGGGGAGGAGCAAAGAGACGATGTTTCTTGACCCGTCCCACCTCGCTGACGGCTGAATGCTGACGGCTGACCGCTCCCCGGAGTTCCCCCTATGGACAAGACAGGCATCGACATTCAGGGCGTGACCCTGCGTTACAGCGGGAAGAGTGGGCCGGTGGAGGCGGTGCGGAACGTCACGCTGAACGTGCGGCCCGGCGAGTTCGTCGCCCTCGTGGGGCCGAGCGGCTGCGGCAAGAGCACGCTGCTCAAGCTCGTCTCCGGGCTGCTGCCCCCGGCGGCGGGAACGGCCACGGTAGGAGGCCAGCCGCCGAAGCCCAGCGGCAACGTGGGCCTCGCCTTCCAGAACCCGAGCCTGCTGCTGTGGCGCACGGTGCTGGAGAACGTGCTCATTCCGCTGGAGGTCTCGCCCGCGCACAAGGCGGCCTATCGTCGTGATAAAGCGCCGTTCGTCGCCCGTGCGAGGCGGATGCTGTCGGCGGTCGGTCTCGGCGGCTTCGAGGACAAGCACCCGTGGGAACTGTCGGGCGGGATGCAGCAGCGCGCGAATGTGGTGCGGGCGCTGATCCACCAGCCGGGCATCCTCCTGCTCGACGAGCCGTTCGGGGCGCTCGACGCCTTCACCCGCGAGGAGCTGTGGCTGGCGCTTCAGGCGTTGTGGATGGGCGCGCGGCCCACCGTCCTCCTCGTCACCCATGACCTGCGCGAGGCGACCCTCCTCGCCGACACCGTGTACGTGATGAGTCCGCGCCCCGGCCAGATCATCCTGCGGCGGGAGGTGGACCTGCCCCGCCCGCGCACGCTGGAGGGCACCTTCTCGCCGGAGTTCAGCCATATCGTGCAGGAACTCCGCGAGCATGTCGGCGGCGTGCGCGACCCCATCCGCGCCGAGGAACTGATGGAGGTGGCGTCGTGACGCGCGAAACCCATCCCACGGAACCACTGTCGGCGGTCGAGGCGGTGCCCGTGCCCACCCCGGCGGCGCGGGGAAGTGCGGTGCGGTCGGGTCTGCGGAACCTCGCGCCCCCCGTGCTGAGCATTCTCGCCTTCTTCCTGCTGTGGGAACTCGTCTGCCGGGTGTTCGCCATCCAGCCGTTCATCCTGCCCACGCCCAGCGCCTCGCTCGCCACACTGGTGCAGTTCGCCCCCGCCGTGGCCGGGCACGCCATTCAAACGCTGACGACGACGCTGCTGGGCTTCGCGCTCGCCGTCGTCCTCGGGGTGGCGCTCGGGGCGCTCGTGGGCCTGAACCGCACGGCGTACCAGGCGCTCTATCCGCTGCTGATCGGCTTCAACGCGGTCCCGAAAGCGGCGCTCGTACCCGTGCTGGTCATCTGGTTCGGGGTGGGCGCGGTCCCGGCGGTGCTGACGGCCTTCCTGATCTCGTTCTTCCCGGTCGTCGTGAACGTCGCCACGGGCCTCGCCACGGTGGAACCCGAGCCGCGCGACGTGCTGCGGGCGCTGGGGGCCTCACCGTGGGAGGTCTTCACGAAGGTCAGCCTGCCCCGCTCGCTGCCGTACTTCTTCGCCAGCCTCAAGGTCGCCGTGACGCTGGCGTTTGTCGGCAGCATCATCAGCGAACTCGCCGCCAGCAACAAGGGCATTGGCGTGATGATGAACCAGGCCGCCAGCTCCTTTCAGGTGCCGCTCGTCTTCGGCGGTGTGCTGCTCGTGAGCGCAATGGGCGTGCTCCTGTATGCCGTTTTCGCCCTGCTGGAATCGAGGTTGACGGGCTGGGCCTACCGCTCGCAGCATTGAGGGGAGGGTGAATGGGGGAGGCTCGGGGTGGGTTCCGGGCCTTCTTTCGCGTGCTGAGCGGTATGGGCTGAAAAGTCCCTCCACCTTGAACGCTTGATGTGCAGGAGAAAGACAGCGTGCCAGATGTGCTCTGTTCTCCCTCCCTCCTTATGAGGACTTGCAAAGCTGCGAAGCAGAGGGCCAGGGAGGGGAGTGACGAGCACCGCTCGTCCTTCTGCTAGATGACGAAAACGCCCTCTCCCCCAATTCGCAATTCACATCAGGCGTCCCCTGGGGGGAGGTTAGGAGGGGGTGAGCGGGCACTCCGTCCCAGAGTCAGTTGGAGGATGAGGGCAACGTTCTTCCCGCCGTGCTGGTGGGGCGTTCGCGGTTCACCCCCACCCGGCCCCCCCCTCAAGGGAGAGGAGAAACACACCGCTCCTACCGCCTGATCTGCAACGCCGCCGCCCCGAACAACTGCCCCCGGAGGCTCTCCCGCGCCACGTTCAACGCTGCGTCCAACTCCGGTCCCCGCTCCGCCGACGCCCGCAGCCACACCGCCCCGCCCGCCGATCTTCCCGTCGCCAGCAGGCCGGGCACGGCGGGCCAATCCTTCACTTCCCCACTTCCGACCCATACACCCGACGCCGCGTAGTTGTGCCCTCCCCACACGCCGGGCGCTCGGGTATGGTCGCCGGGGCACAGGCGCAGGGCGTCCAGATACACCCGCCGCCCGGCCCGCCAGACCTCCACCCGGCTCGCGTACTCGCCGAAGCGCAGCCGCTCGCCCATGCCTACCCGCCCGCTCGCCAGCGTCTCGGTGACGCCGAGTTCCGCGCCCTCCTCCAGCTCGGCGCGGAGGTGCTGGCGGAAGATGCTCCCGGCAAAAGGGAGGGTGCGCTCCGGGTAGACCTCCAGCCGCCCGCCCGCCGCCACCTTCAGGTGAAGCTCCTGCGTGGCCGCCTCCCCGTCCGGCGAGGGTTGTACCCGTGTGGCCGATTGGGTGAGGACGAGCGCCCGCGCCCCCCCGTCCACCGTCACCCGCAACTCGCTGTGGTCGCCGCCGAGGACGCCCCCGGTGGGGTTGACCACGAAGACCATCAGGGTGCCGCAGGGCAGCTCGAAGGGACGCACGATCATCAGCGGCGCTTTTTGCAGGTCGCGGAGGAGGACCGTGCGCCCGTTCCGCATCCCGAAGTGCAGGTGGAGCAGGCCCGTGCGGGTGTGCCGTAGCAGGCTCAAGGCTGGGGCACCTGTAGGCCGATGCGAGGTGGCGCGACCTCGCGGAAGAGGAGGTCATGTTCGATCCAGGCGATCACGTCGCCCACACCCACGCCCCGCTTGAGATCAGTGAACACGTAGGGCCGCACCTCCCCGCCCACCGTGCGTTGCGCGCGGGCGTCGGCGTCCATGACCTCCAGCCGCGCACCCACGAAGGGAGCGAGGTCTATTTTGTTGATCACCAAGAGGTCTGATTGCCGCACGCCGGGGCCGCCCTTGCGGGGCACCTTCTCGCCGCCGGACACGTCGAGCACGAACATCCAGGCGTCCACGAGTTCGGGCGAGAAGGACGACGCGAGGTTGTCGCCGCCCGACTCGATGAACAGGAGTTCGATGTCCGGGAAGTCGGCTTGCAGCGCCTCCACCGCCTCCTGATTGAGCGAGCTGTCCTCGCGGATGGCGGTGTGGGGGCAGCCGCCCGTCTGGACGCCCCGAATGCGCTCCGGCGGCAGCGCGGCGGCCCGCGTCAGGATGCGCTGGTCCTCGTAGGTGTAGATGTCGTTCGTGATCACGGCGAGGGCGTAGCGGTCCCGCAGCTCGCGGCACAGCACCTCCAGCAGCGCCGTCTTGCCGGAACCGACCGGGCCGCCGACGCCGATCTTGAGGGGGGTGGGGGTCAAGGGTGGGGTCCTTTCTTGGGGGAGCGATCAGGTGTCAGCTTTCAGCGGTCAGGGAGGAGCGTGTGGAACGATGTTTTTCTTACGTCTGGAACAAGCGGCTTTCCAGCCCCGCCTGCTCGCTGGCGGCGAGGTCGAGGAGGGGGGAGAAGCTGCACAGGTCGGCAGGGGTCGCTTGTAAGGCATCTTGAACACAGCGCCACGCCACTTCCTCCGCGAGCCGTGCCGCGCGTTGAGCATCCAGCCCGCCGAGTTTGATGAGCCGTGTGGCGGAGGTGGCCCGTCCGAGGAGCCACGCGCTGACGTAGGCGGTCACGGTGTCGTCGCGTCCGGCTCCGAGGGTGGAGGCGACCGCCCCGAAGGTGGTGGCATGGTGACGGGTCGGCGGCAACAGGGCCAGCTCATCCGGCCAGAGGTGCAGCGCGGCGCGGCGGAGATTGGCCCCCACGCGCAGGCTCGCCTCACGCGGCCCACGAACGAGCTTCAGGTCGTCCAGCAGGGCGTCGAGATCGGCCAAGTCCTCCGCCCCGGCTCCCCACGCGAGGGCGCAGGCGGGGGGGTCCTGCCCGCCCCACCCGTGCGCGAGTTGCCCGCAGAGGAAGGCGTGGAGGTCCGCCGCCGTCCGCACCTCGCCGCGCTGGGTCAATGTCTCCAGCCCGTCGCTGAAGGCATACGCCCCGGTGGGAAAGGCCGAGTCCGCGAGTTGGAGCAGACGGCTCAGGGACCGACTCATCCCTCATGCTCCCAGGAGGGCCGCCCATGAAAGGGCCGCGCCTCCCGTGTGAAGGGCACGCCCAGCCGCGTCAGCAGCAGTTCCATCGGAGCATCCCACAGCACCAGGAACACATCCCCGTCCTCCACGAAGTCGCGGTGCAGATTCCCGACCACGTGCGCCACCCGCGCGGCCTCCGCCAGAGAGCGCGGCGTGACGGCGGCCACGTCCTCGGGCGCGGCGGCGACGACGTAGGCCACGCCGTCCACCGTGTCCAGCACACTGCCTGGCAGCAGCACCGTCCCCGTCGGGAGGGCGAGCCGCAACTCCACCCCGTCGGGAGCGGTCAGGCGGCGGCGCACCCGGCGACGGTCGGCGGCGGTCATGGGGACGTGAACGACACGGGCGGCCTCCGTCGTGATGGGCGCGTTCTCTCCCAGCAGCGGACGGCGAAGGTTAGTCAGCCGCGTCAGACCGACTCCCCCCGCACGAAGGCGTACCACGCCTCCAACCCCGTGCTCCGCTTGCTGCTCAGCTCGATCACGGGCACGCCCGGCCTCGCGCGGTCGATGTTCTCGCGGGCGAGGTCGCGGTCGAAGTCCACGGCGTCCGCGAGGTCCATCTTCGTGATCACCACCACGTCCGCCGTGTTGAACATCGTCGGGTACTTCAGCGGCTTGTCCTCGCCCTCGGTGGTGGAGAGGAGCACCGCCCGCGCCGCCTCGCCGAGGTCGTAGCTGCTGGGGCACACGAGGTTGCCCACGTTCTCCAGAAACAGCACGTCCAGCGCGGTGAGGTCGAAGCGCGGCAGCACGTCCCGGACCATCGCCGCGTCGAGGTGGCAGACCGTTCCTGTCACGATCTGCTCGGCCTGCGCCCCGTGGCCCCGCAGCCGCGCCGCGTCGTTCTCGGTGGCAAGGTCGCCCACGGCCACGGCGAGGCGCAGTCTGCCGTTCAGGTCACGCAACGTCCGTTCCAGCAGCGCCGTCTTACCCGCGCCGGGGCTGGAGACGAGGTTGATGGCCCGCACTCCCGCCGCCCGGAACGCGGCCCGGTTCCCGGCGGCGGTGTGGTCGTTCGCCTTGAGGATGTTCTGCCGCACGGTGACGATGCGCGGCGTGGCGGGCGGAGCGGTCGTCATGGGCCAGTCTGTCACGCGGGATGGGGACGGGGCGGAGGCTGCCTATTTCTTTCGCGCTCCTCAATAGCAAAACCCCGACCTTGTGAGTCGGGGCGTGCCGTTGGGCAGGATTGGGAACGCGGCGGGCACGCACGAGAGGCTTTAACTCAGGTGAGGAAGGAGTTGATCAGTTCAACCAAAAGCTTGAGTGCTGTCAGGATGGCGATGATGACTCCCGCCCATTCGAGCACTCGCTTCGGTTGAACCGGCTTCCGTTTTCTGGTAGGCTTCTTGTGTCGCAAGAGAGCACCACCTTTCCGGACGCCATGCTGCTGCTAACAGCGGGCGTCCTTTCCTCTTATCGAGGAGTGGCCTCCCTGCTTCCCGCTTGTCATGCAACCCGCCCGCAGGCGAGAGCAGCATAAGGCTTTTTGCACGGCCATGAGAAGGGCGGGAGCAGGGCTATCAACCCGTCTCCCGCCCTTCTCATGGCCCGCCCTACACCGAGCCTACGGGCACGTCGGTCCCGGCGGCGGGGGCCTGCAAGGACTTCTGGTACGCCTTGTTGAGCCGGATGCCGAAGAAGATCACGAGCAGGGTGGCGAGCATCAGCACGAGGGCGATAGGGCGGGTGAAGAAGCTCGCCAGGTCCCACTGCACCTTGATCACGCTGACCATGAAGTTCTGCTCCAGCAGCGGCCCCAGCACCATGCCCAGCACGACCTGCGCGAGCGGGAAGCCCCCGCGCTTGAGCAGGAAGCCGAAGAAGCCCAGTGCGAGCATCACGAAGATGTCGAAGGGGTTATTGTTGATCGCGTAGGCCCCCACCACCGTCAGGCCCAGGATGAAGCCCATCAGCAGCTTGAAGGGGATGCGGGTGATGAAGCCCACCCCGTAGGCCGACAGGATGCCCATGATCGGCATGATGATGACGCTGGCGACTGCGAAGGCGACGTAAATCTGCGTCACGAGTGCCCGGTTCTCCGTGAACAGTTGCGGCCCCGGCGTGATGCCCGCGATGAGGAAGACGCCCAGCACGATGGCCGTCAGCGTGTCGCCGGGAATACCCAGCGCCATCGCCGGAATCCACGCGCCCGCCACCGCCGCGTTGTTGGACGCGGTGCCCGCCAGCACGACGACTTCCTCCTGACGCGCCGTCTCCTCGGGGGTGGGGTTGGCCTTGCGGCCCCCCATGCGCTCCAGGCTGCTCGACAGCCACGCGGCGAGGTCCGCCCCCGCCCCCGGCAGGAAGCCCACGCCCGTCCCCACGAGGGAAGCGCGCACCATCGCCCCCTTCTCGCGCAGCATCAGGCGGGTGGGCCGCACCCAGTAGTCGTGCTGGAGGTTGCGGCGCTGACGGCGCAGCTCCTCGTCGGTGACGACCGCCTCCGTCTTGACGACACCCTTGTACACCTGCTCCAGCAACTCGGACACGCCGAAGAGGCCGATGAGGGCGACCACGTAGCTGATGCCGCCGAGCAGCTCCGGGGAGCCGAAGGAGAAGCGCGAGTAGCCGAGGGTGGGGTCGAGGCCCACCGTGGCGATCAGGATGCCGACGAGGAGCGAGATCACGCCCTTGACGAGCTTGCCCTGCGTGGCGAAGACGCCCGCCACAAGGCCCAGCACCGAGAGCCAGAAGTACTCGAAGGAGGAGAACTGCTTGGCGAACCCCGCGAGCAGGCCCGCCCCCGCGACGAGAATCGCCACGCCGATGATCGCGCCCACCGCCGAGGGCAGGGTCGCCACGCCCATCGCGTAGCCCATGCTGCTCTTGCCCATGCGGTTGATCTCGTCGCTGTAGGCCGCCGAGGCGGCGGTGCCGGGAATCTTGACCGTGATCGAGCCGATGTCCCCCGCGAAGATGGCGGCGGTCGAGATGCCGATCACGGCGGGCAGCACGAGGCCGGGGTCGAGAAACAGCGCCAGCGGCACGAAGAGGCTCAGCGCCAGCGTCGCCGTCAGGCCGGGGATGGACCCGAAGATCGCCCCGAACAGGCTGCCGAGCGTGAGGGCGATCAGCGCCTCCCAGGAAAAGAGGCTGCTCATGACAGGGGCACTCCCAGCAGGCGACCGAAGACGAGGTAGATCGACAGCCCCGTGACTACCCCGACGCCCACCGAGCGCCGCAGGTCCGTGCCGATCAGGAGCGCGAACAGCGCGGAGGCGAGCGCGGCCCCGCCCACCAGCGTGATGTACGGCATCAGGAAGGGCACCAACGCCGTCATCGCCAGCGTGACGAAGACCTTGCCCATGCCACTGCGCGACTCCAGAAAGGGCAGCGTCGCCCCCCGCGAGCGCAGGTCACGCAGCGCCGAGGCGATCAGCACCCCGCCGCCCACCATCAGCCCCACCGCCAGCACGCGCGGAAAGAGGGCGGGACCCGGCGAGCCGTCGTCCAGCCGGGGAAACGAGGCGCTGACGATCCACACGCCCACGCCGATCAGGATGAGGAAGACGCTCAGCGCGAGTTCCCAGCCGGGATGTTCCTGTTCCATAGGTCCTCCGGGAAGGGGAGAGAAGAGGAGGCCGCCCCCTGACGGCGGATGGGCTGTTCGGGGGCGGCCTGGAGTGGCTGGGTTGGGATCAGTCGGCGTCGATGAAGGCCTGGACTTCCTTCATCTTGGCGGCCTGCTGGGTCAGGAACACGCGGAACTGCGCCGGGTTGCGGTAGTTCACGCCGAAGCCCGCGTTGTCCATGAACTTCTTGAACTCCGGCTCGTTCATGGCGGCCCGCACCGAGGCGTCGAGCTTCGTCACCACGTCGGCGGAGAGGCGGCGGGGTCCCATCACCGAGAGGAAGGAGCCGAACGACCAATTGATGCCCGACTCCTTGAGGGTCGGCACGGTCTTGAAGTCGGGGTGGCGCTGGTCGCCCATGACCGCCAGGGTGCGGACCTCGCCGCTCTTGAGCAGGTTGCCCACCTCGGCCACGCTCACGGTGATCACGTCCACGCCGCCCGCGAGGAGTTCCTGGATGGCGGCGGCGCTGCCCTGCGCGGGCACCCACGGCAGGGCGCTGTTCTTCACGCCGATGGTCTGGAGAAAGCCCGCCCGCGCCATGTCCCAGCTTCCGCCCCGCGCCGTGCCCGACGCCTTGAGCTTGCCGGGGTTGGCCTTGATGTACGTCACCAGCTCGTCGATGGTCTTGAAGGGGGAGTTCTTGGCGACCGTGATCGCCGCCGGGTTGATGCTCACGAGGGCGATGGGCGTGAAGTTCTCCAGCCCGAGCTTGGATTGCGAGGTCCACGAGGGGATGACCACCTCCAGCGTGCCCATGCCGACGTTGTAGCCGTCGGGCCGCGCCTGCGAGATCGCCAGGTGCCCGATGGCCCCGCCGCCGCCCGTGCGGCTCACGACGGTCACGTTCTCGCCGAGCGCCTTGCCCATCCCCGACGCCAGTGCGCGCGAGGTCAGGTCCGCCGAGCCGCCCGGCGACCACGGCACGATGAAGTTCACCCCCTTCGTCGGGTAGTTCTGCGCGACGGCGAGCGAACCGAGGACGAGGGCGGACAGCGTGAGGGGCAGGACTTTCTTCATGGGCATCTCCTGGAGTCCGGCGCGGCTGCCGAACAAGGCACATGTGCAAGATGAAGGCTTCTTGAGGATGTGCGCTCTACGAACTTTTTTTCGACAAGCGCACTATGACAGCAGGAGAGGCAGAATGTCAACCGTTTTCGTCCACCCTGCGAACACTTGTTCGTCTGGCGAACAATATGCTTAGATGGAGCTATGGTCCCAACCGCTCCACCGCTTCTCGTCCCGGACGAGGAGGCCACGGGTGATCTCGTTCAGGCGCTCGCGCGTGGCCTTCAGGTCATCCGCGCCTTCGACGCCCGCCACCAGCGGCTCGCGCTGGCGGACGTGGCGCGCGAGACGGGGCTGACCCGCGCCACCGCCCGGCGCTGCCTGCTGACCCTGCACCACCTCGGGTACGTGGCGTGGGACGGCAAGTTCTTCTCGCTGACGCCGAAGGTCCTCGCGCTGGGCTACGCCTATCTGTCGTCCTCGCCGCTGCCCGCCGTCGTGCAGCCCGCGCTGGCCCGCATCAGCGAGCGCACCCAGGAATCGTGCTCGGCGTGCATCCTCGACGGCGACGAGGCCGTGATCGTCGCCCGCGCCTCCTCACCGCGCATCGTCTCGGCGGACCTGGGGGTGGGCAGCCGTCTGCCCGCGTACTGCACGTCGCTGGGGCGGGTGCTGCTCGCCGAACTCGGCCCCGCCGATCAGCGGGCATACCTGGACCGCATCCCCCTGACCCCCTACACCGAACACACCGTCACCGACCCCGCCGAGTGGCTCACGTCCCTGCGTGACGCCGCGCGTGACGGTTACGCCCTCGCCGATCAGGAACTGGAGGTCGGCCTGCGCTCGCTCTCCGTGCCCGTGCGCGGCGCGGGGGGCCGGGTGGTCGCCGCCATGACCATCAGCACGCAGGTGGGCCGCATCTCGTGCGAGGAGATGGTGGAGGGGTATCTGCCCCTTCTGCGGCAGGAGGCCGAGAGTCTGCGGCCCCTGCTGGGAGCCTGAATTCCGGGGCGTCGGGCGTGCGGACCGAGAGTCGCCAGTTGCCAGCGTCCAATCGCCAGTTCCCCACCCTCGACCCCTCTTTAGACCGTCAGACGGTTAGACCGTTAGACCCCTCGACCTCTCGACCCCTCGACCCCGGAGGACCCCATGACCACGCCCACCACCCCGGCCCCGACCCCTACCCAGACGCATCCCACCGCTCCCCGCCTCCTGACCGGCCTGATCGGCAGTGGCATCGGGAGGTCCCTCTCGCCCGCGCTGCACGAGGCCGAGGGCGACGCGCACGGCCTGCGCTGCCAGTACCGCCGCCTCGACCTCGACGTGCTGGGGCTGACGCCGAGCGACCTGCCCCGGCTCCTCGACGCGGCTCAACTTATGGGCTTCTCCGGCCTGAACATCACCCACCCGTGCAAGCAGCTCGTCATCCCGCACCTCGACGACCTCTCGCCCGACGCGGAGGCGCTGGGGGCGGTCAACACCGTCGTCTTCAAGGACGGGCGGCGCACCGGGCACAACACGGACGGCTGGGGCTTCGGGCAGAGCTTCCGGCGGGGGCTACCGGGGGCGCGGCTGGAACGGGTGGTGCAACTCGGGGCCGGAGGTGCGGGGGCCGCCGTCGCCCACGCGATCCTGGGGCTGGGGGCCGGGCGGCTCACCCTCTTCGATCAGGACCGGGAGCGGGCGGAGGGGCTGGCGGCGCGGCTCGGGGCACAGTTTCCGGGCCAGCAGGTGGAGGCCGGAACCGACCTCACGGCGGCGATGGGGGAGGCTGGCGGCCTGATCCACGCCACCCCGACGGGCATGGCCGCTCATCCCGGCCTGCCGCTGCCCGCTGACCTCCTGCGTCCCGACCACTGGGTAGCCGAAGTCGTGTACGTGCCGCTGGAGACCGAACTCCTGCGGGTGGCGCGGGCACGCGGCTGCGCCACGGTCCACGGGGGCGGGATGGCCGTCTTTCAGGCGGCGCGGGCCTTCGCCCTCTTCACCGGCATCGAGCCGGATGTGGACCGGATGCTGCGGCACTTCGAGCGCCTGATCGAGCCGGGGGCGCAGGTTTCATGACCGGGCTGAAGAAATCCATCGCCACCGTGTCCCTGAGCGGCACCCTCCCCGAGAAGTTGAGCGCCGCCGCCGCCATCGGCTTCGACGGGGTGGAGATGTTCGAGCACGACCTCCTCAACTTCACGGGTACGCCGCGCGACGTGCGCCGCCTCGCGGACGACCTGGGCCTGGAGATCACCCTCTTCCAGCCCTTCCGCGACTTCGAGGCGACGGCCCCCGAACTCCTGCGCCGTAACCTCGACCGCGCCGAGCGCAAGTTCGACGTGATGGAGGAACTCGGCACCCGCCAGATTCTCGTGTGCAGCAACGTGCAGGAGACGGCCCTGAACGACCCCGCCCGCGCCGCCGCCGACCTGCGCCTGATGGCCGAACGTGCTCACGCGCGGGGCCTGACGGTCGGGTACGAGGCGCTGGCCTGGGGCAAGCACGTCAACCGCTGGCGGCAGGCGTGGAGCATCGTGCGGGAGGCCGATCACCCGGCGCTCGGCCTGATCCTCGACTCCTTCCACACCCTCGCGGTGGGGGACACGCTGGACGGGCTGGCGGAGACCGTGCCCGCCGACCGGCTCTTCTTCGTGCAGCTCGCCGACGGCCCGCGCAAGAGCATGGACGTGCTGTCGTGGAGCCGCCACCACCGCAACTTCCCCGGTCAGGGCGACCTCGACGTGACGGGCTTCACCCGCGAGGTGCTGCGGGCGGGCTACGGTGGCCCCCTCTCGCTGGAGGTCTTCAACGACGAGTTCCGGGCGGCCTCGGCGTACCTGATCGCGCACGACGGCCTGCGTTCGCTGCTGTGGCTGGAGGCGGAGGCGGGCGCGACGACCCTTCCCGCGCCGCCCGTCTTCCACGGCTTCGAGTTCCTGGAGTTCGCGGTGGACCCTGGCCAGGCCCCGGCGCTGGAGCGGCGTCTGCACGCCCTCGGCTTCGGGCACGCGGGGACGCATCGCTCGAAGGCCGTCACCCTCCACCGTCAGGGCGGCGTGAACCTGATCCTGAACAGCGAGCCGGACAGCCACGCCGCCGAGTTCGCGCAGGTCCACGGCCCGTCGGTGTGCGCGGTCGCCCTGCGGGTGGACGACCCGGAGCGGGCGATGCACCGCGCCCAGGCCCTGCTCTGCACCCGCTGGGAGGAACGCACCCTCCCCGGCGAGGCGTACCTCCCCGCCCTGCGCTCGCCCGACGGAATGCTCTTCTACCTGCTGGACCCGGAATCGGCGGACGCGCTGTACGCCAACGACTTCGACCTCCGACCCCTCGACTCCTCGACCCCCGCGAGCATCGACCGCATCGACCACGTGGCCCAGGCCCTCCAGCCCGACCAGCTCGGCAGCTTCGTCCTCTTCTACCGCACGGTCTTCGGCCTGCGCCCGGAGGCCCCACACGACCTCCCCGACCCCTACGGCCTCGTGAGCAGCCGCGCGATGGTGAGCGGGGACCGGACGGTGAGCTTTCCCCTCAACGTCTCGGAGAGCGGGCGCACGGCGACGGGCCGCTTCCTGAGCGCCTTCGCGGGGGCGGGCGTCCACCACGTCGCCTTCGCCACGCCCGACCTCGTGGGGACGCTGGAACGGCTGGACCGCAGAGAAGCCCAACTCCTCGACATTCCCCCCAACTATTTCGACGACCTGGAGGTGCGTTTCCCTCTCAGCGACGAGGCGATGGACACCCTGCGCCGCGCCCAAGTGCTGTACGACCAGGACGGCGGGGGCGAGTACCGCCAGGCGTTCACGAACACCTTTCAGGACCGCTTCTTCTTCGAACTCGTGCAGCGCGACCGTTACGCGGGCTTCGGGGCACCGAACGCCGCCGTGCGGATGAACGCGCACCGGGCGCTGCGGGCGGGCGGGGCGGAGGCGGGGTGAGGGAGCGGCCAGCCGCCAGCTTCCAGCGACCAGCAGAACAGAGAGCGTGAGCCGTGAGCAGAAGCGGAGCAGCGTCTTGTTGCTCCTCCCCCCTTGCGGGGGAGGCCGGGTGGGGGGTGGCAGGCAACGCCTGCCCAACGCACTCTGATCACTCTCCCCCAATTTCGTCACACTGAGCGAAGCCGTATGACCCCCAAACCCACCCCCCGCACCGTCGCCTCCGTGGAGCATGTGGGGCGACTCCTCGAACTCTTCACCGTGGAGAGTCCCGAGATCGGCGTGACACAGGCGGCCCGCGCGCTCGGCATGTCCAAATCGAGCGTCCACGCGCTGCTCACCACGCTGACGCAGATCGGCCTGCTCCACCGCTTCGTGACGGGGCGCTACCGCCTGGGCTTTCGGGTCATGGCGCTGAACGCCGTGCTGATGTCGCACACGTCCTGGCGCGCGGTCGCCCGCGAGGAGATGACCCACCTCGCCGACCTCGTGGGCGAGCCGGTGCATCTGGCGGCCTTCGACGGCGGGCAGGCCATCTGCCTCGACAAGGTGGAGGGCAACGCCCCGCTGACGAACACCCGCATCGGGGCCGCGCTGCCGCCGCACGCGACCGCCCTGGGCAAGATCATCCTCGCGCACCGCCCCCTCTCGGAGGTCGAGCGGTGGCTGGGGAGCGGCGGGCTGCGCGGGTACACGCCGAACACCATCGTCAGCCGCGACGAACTGCTGTCCGACCTCGCCCGCACCCGCGAGCGTGGCTATGCCCTCTCCATCGAGGAACGTAGCCTCGGCGTGTGCAGCGTCGCCGCACCCATCCGCGACCCCAACGGCGAGGTCATCGCCGCCATGAGCGTGTCGAGCGCCACCGAACGCTTCGGGCGCACCCGGCGGCACCTCACCGCGCAACTGCGTCTCGCCACCGATGCCGCCTCACGCCGGGGCGGGTACGATCCTGCGCTCGGCGGGGAGGGCGGGCTGGCGTGGCATCTCGTCGGCGGGGAGGCGACGTTGCGGGGGGCGGCGGGACGGCGGGAGGGGTGAGCGGCCCCGGCCCACCCGCCCCGGCTGATTACCGCCCCGTCTCGTCGAGCAGGGTGGCGACCCAGGCGAGGGGAGCGTTCCAGTTGATGGCCGTCTCGTTGACGGAGGCGGCACCGATATCGTCCACATAGCAGGTCTGGGGCGCGCAACGGCTCCGGAGGAGGGTGGAGGTGGGTTGATCGGGGCTGGAGTTCGGCCCGCCGGACAGGGCACCGGGCGGCGGGATGGGAAAGCCGGGGTCCGCCTGATGTGCCCAGAAACGGTGGTGGGGGTTGGTAAAGGCCCGCTCACCGTACCCGGAGACGTACGACCGGTCGAGGGGGTTGCGCCCCAGGACGTAATTCAACGCCTCCAGCGCGGCGTCACGGTACTTCACTGCACCGCTCAGACGGTGGGCGAGGCCGAGGAGGAGCGCCCGGTTCATCAGGTTGCCGTTCGATCCCCAGTCGTACCGGGGAGAGCTGTAGGGCAGCCCGTACCCGCGCTCCGCCACCTCGGCGGCGTAGGTGTCTGCCGCCGCAACCAGGTTGTTCCTGGCCTGCGTCACGTCGGCGGTGGGCAGACGGCCTGGAACGAGCGCCAGGGTGATGGTGCCCGCCGTCGTCACCTCCCGCCAGGCGAGGGTGTGGGTGGTACTCCCTTTAAATGCCTGCAGGAACATCGGACTGCTCCTCAGCGCCTGAAGATAGCCCTCCTCCCCGGTGGCGGCGTACAACTCGGCGGCGGCCCAGTAGGACTCGTCGCGCAGGTCGGTGTCGTCGTACGCCCCGCCCCCCTCGAAGTTGTCGTAAGCGTAGATGTTGGGGAGGCGTCCGGCAGCCGCCCACGCCCGGCGCGCGGCCTGGAGACAGCGCCCCGCGTAGGCGTCGTCCACCCCCTTGAACACACGGGCACACTGGGCGGCGGTTGCCGCGAGGTTAAGGGTCGCCGCCGTGGAGGGCGGGTACAGGAAGCGGGTCTGGCGGTCCTGGTCGGGCCGGGTAGGCAGTCCCGTCCAGCCCACGCCGTGCAGCTTGTGATGGGCCATGCCGGAGGCGTCCACATCGCTCAATCGCAGCCGGGAGACGTTCCCGCTTTGGTCGCCGACCGGCAGGGCGAGCCGCTGGCCGTCCGGGACCTGCATCTTCATGAGAAAGTCCATCTCCCAGCGCGCCTCGTCGAGCAGGTCGTTGCGCCCGTTGGCGTTCTCGGGAATGCGGAGCTTGCCGTCCGCGAAGGCCGGGCCTCCCCCGAGATACTTGGTCGTCTCGTAGAGGTTCATCAGGGTCCAGACCGAAAGGCCGCCGTTCACCACGTACTTGCCGTGGTCGCCCGCGTCGTACCAGCCGCCCACCGCGTCCAGCGTGTACCCACAGCCCGGCCAGGTGTTGCCCTTGCCGTCCTTGCCGGAAAAGCAGGTCACGCGGTCGTTGCCGCGCCCCGCCGCGCCGACATGTCCGGCGGGTCTGGCCCACTTGGCGTCCCCAACGTGCCTGGCCTCGATGGGAACGCCGCTGCGGTTGTGGTAGAAGTACGCCAGCGCGTCGTATTTCAGACGGGCGTACAGGTCCGCCGCGATGCGGAAGGGGTGGCTGGGCAGCCCGGCGACCTCCAGCACGTACCCGTCACCGGGAGTTTGGACCTCCGAAAAGTCGACCTGATGTACGAAGTCGCCGGACACGGCGTCCGCCCCGAAGACACGGGTGAGGCCCGAGGCGACGTCCTTGCCGTCCGCGCCGCGCAAGGCCCATCCGAGGGGCACGGGCGAGTCGTGGGCGACCGCCGCGACCTTCGGGGCACCGGGCAGATAACCCACCTGGTTCACCCGCACGGCGGACCGGCTGTCCACGGGGGCCGCCGGGATGCCCGGCCCGAACCCCGGCCCCTGCACCGTCAATCCGCTCAGGCACAGCCGGGTGGCCTTTTGCCCGCCCAGCTTGAATTGCAAGGACGCCTCCGCGTCGTTCGCCCCGGTCATCGCGAAGGTGAAGCGGTAGGTCTTCGGCGACGGGCCGATGTCCGTCACCTGGCGGTTGAAGTAGGTGGGGTAGGGTGAGCGGTCCTTTTGCAACAGGACGCGCAGGGCGGTAGGGTCGTCCGCACGGGCGGTGAAGGAAACCGTGTACCGCGCGTCGCGCATCAGCCCAAGCCCACTCTGCCCGAAGATGACGTCCCACTCGCTCCTGCCGGGGGTGCCGATTTTCAAGCACACCTCGCCGTTCCCGAGGGTGAGGCCCGCATCGCCCGTTACCCACCAGGGGGCTTTGCCCTCTCGCAAGGCGCTGTTGCTCAGGAGATTGCCCACTCCGAGGGCGACCGGCACGGGACCCGACAGGCCGTGCTGGCCGTTGCGGTCGAAGGCCTGCGCCGTATAGGTGTGCTCGCCGCTCAGGGCCGGGGTCGCCCGCACGCCCAGGCGATAGGGGGCCGTGCGGTCCTCGCCTACCTTCTTGCCCCGGTCGTAGAACACGACCCGCGTGACCCCGCCCGCGTCGGTCGCCTGGGCGTTCAGCGTGAGGTCGCTCCCCACGGGAACGGCGGCGGCACTCGCCGCGAGCGTGACAGTAGGCGACGTGGTGTCGCCCTCGACCGGCCCCTGCTCCTGCCCGGACGTGACCCGGCAGGACGTGACCGTTAGGGCCACGAGCAGCAGGGTCGTGGAAAGATGGGCTTTCTTGAACACGCGGTCTTTTCGGGGAAGTTCGGGGGGGCGAGGCATCAGTTTGTGTAGTTTTACACAGCGGAGCTTCCCACCTCCACCTTTGAGAAGACAGGGATGGGGGGGATGACCCCCTCCTTCAATCGCGCGAGGAACAGTTACGGCGTCAACGCCAGCAGCGTCGTGCCCCAGAAGAACGACAGGACGACATGGGTCAGCATCGCCCGCCGCAGGGGACGGCCCCAGACTTCGATACTCGACGTGGCGAAGGTGGCCCCCACAGTCAGGAGGAAAGACGCGGGGTCGAACAGGACGGGGAGGCGACGCTGCGGCGGGCACCGGGGCGGCGGGAGGAGAGGGGGTAGGGCCTGACGCGCCGCGAAAAGAGAAAAAAGGGTAGAAGTAAGGCCGTGGGGCTTCGGACCATGCTGGACGGTGCGGCATCCCGGAAGGCCCGTACCCGGAAGGAGGACGAGTGACGAGCGGTGATGAGCAAGCCTGGGTCCAGCTCCTGCTTCAGGGGGTGACGGTCGGCCCCATCAATCCCAGCCGCGTCGCGCCCCTGTGGTCCGCCGTGGTGATGGGCGGGCTGGAGCGCACCCGGCTCAGCGCCTACGCCGTTCTCCCGGACGGGCGCACCGTGTACCTCCCCGGTCCACACACGGGCAGAGACGGTCCGGCGGGTCTCAGCGTGCGCGGGGAGCGGGTCGCGCTCGAAGGGCTGGACGAGGCCGGGAACGTCGTCCACCTCCAGAACCTCGACCCCGACTGGGTGAACCTGTTCGTGTACGTCCTCGACCTGGGAAACGGCCCCCACCCGCCCCGCTGACCTCGGCGTTCCGGTGGCGTGCGTGAGGCCAGCGCCGCAGCGAGAGGGCAGCTTGTGGAAGGTTTCGCGCTCATGCGGGAGGACTCTCCCCAGGGGCGGCAGCGGTGCGCCGTGGTCACTCCAACCGCGCGAAGAACAGTTGCAGCGTCAGCGCCAGCAGCGTCGTGTTGAAGAAGAACGACAGGACGACGTGGGTCAGCATCGCCCGCCGCAGGGGACGGCCCCAGACCTCGATGTCCGAGGTGGCGAAGGTGGCCCCCACCGTCAGGGCGAAGTACGCGAAGTCGAACAGGGCGGGCGGGGCACCGTCGGGCAGCCGCAGGCCCGCCGCGCCGTCCTCCTGGTAGTGCAGCAGCGCGTAGTGCAGGGCGTAGGCCGTGTGGATGCAAAACCACGCCCCGACGACGGCGGCCACGCTCAGGAGCAGGGCCTGCCCCGCCGCCGGAGTCTGCGCGCGGGCGACGAGCGGCAGCAGGAAGACCGCCGTCCCCAGCGCCGCCAGCGCGAAGGAGGCGACGAACCCCAGCCCCGTCACCGGCCCCCAGAAGAAGACGGCGTTGAACACGCGCAGCCACCTCGGTTTGGGAGCCGCGTGCCCCAGCGCCCACGCCCGCGTCGCCGAGGCCGACCGCCGCCCGATCAGCACCCACGTCAGCGCGAGGTACACCACGCAGAAGGCGTCGAAGCCCGCCATCAGCGCCACGACGGAGTTGACGCCCAGCCGGATCAGGCACAGAGAGACGAGCACGTCCGCCAGGGTCGCCAGCACCACCCGTTCGTAGTCGCCGAGAATCTGTAGGCCCCAGCGCGGATGGCGGGCGTTGGAACGGAGGGCGGGTTCACCCATGCCCTATCCTACCCGCGCCCGTTCAGTCCTCCCTGAGCGCCTCCGCGAAGCGCGCACTCGTCCCCGCCCTCACGGCCTCCAGTGTCGCGCCCGGCATCAGCTCGGTAAGGGTGAGGCGACCGTCCACGAACTCGAACACGGCTTTGTCCGTGATCACCATATCCACGCTCCCGCGCGCCGTGAGGGGCAGGGTGCATTCGGGGACGATCTTCGGTGTGCCGTCCGGGTCGGTGTGCGTCATGGTGATGATGAGGCGTTTCGCCCCGCTGGCGAGGTCCATCGCGCCGCCCACGCCGAGGAGCGGCTTGCCGGGCACCGCCCAGTTCGCCAAATTGCCCGCCTCGTCCACCTGCAACCCCCCCATCACCGCCACGTCCACATGCCGCCCGCGAATCATGCCGAAGGAGTCCGCCGAGTCGAAGTAGCTCGCGCCGGGCAGCGCCGTCACCGGAATCTTGCCCGCGTTCACCGGGTACGAGAGCGCCCCACCGTCCTCCGGGGCCGGACCGACCCCCAGCATCCCGTTCTCGGTGTGAAGGTTGACCCCGTGTTCCGGCGTGATGAGGTCCGCGACGAGCGTGGGAATGCCGATGCCGAGGTTCACCACGTCACCGGGGTGGAGTTCGCGCAGGGCGCGGCGGGCCATGTGCATCCGCGCCTCGTCCACCCGCTTGGCGCTGCCCTTCACGTCGGCGCTGCTGCCCAGATTCTCCGGGGTGAGGTGGGCTTGGACGAGGTAATCCACGTACAGGCCGGGCGTGTGCACCTGCTCGGGCGGAATCTCCCCGACCTCCACGATCTCCTCGACCTCGGCGATCACGAGGTCCGCCGCCGTCGCCATCGCCCGGTTGAAGTTCTGCTCGGTCAGGCGGTACTGGAGATTGCCCGCCGTATCCGCCCGCCACGCCCGCACGAAGGCCACGTCGCCGCGCAGGGCCGGGACGAAGATCATCTCGCGCCCGTCCAGTGTCCGCACGTCGGCCCCCTCGGCGATCACGGTTCCGGCGGCGGTCGGGGTGTAGAAGCCGCCCAGCCCGGCCCCGCCCGCCCGCACCGCCTCGGCCAGCGTGCCCTGCGGCAGGAGTTGGACTTCGAGCTGGCCCGCCTGATACGCCCGCACGGCCTCCGGGTTGGAGGTGAAGTAGGAGCCGACAGCCTTCCTGAGCTGCCCATTCCTGAGCAGCCGCCCGCCGCCCAGCCCCGGCTCGGAGACGTTGTTGGCAACGTAGGTAAGGTCGCGGGTGGGCAACTCCGCGAGCGCGTGGGTGAGGTGGACCGGGTTGCCGGTCATCCCGAAGCCGCCGACGAGGAGGGTCTGCCCGCTCCCCACCATCGCGGCGGCCTCCTGCGGGGTGATGACGGGAACGCGCTTCATGCCTCCACCCGCTCGATCAGCGCCGCCTCGCCCTGTCCGACGCCGACGCAGAGGGTGGCGAGGCCGGTCCGTGCGCCCCGCCGCGCGAGTTCGTGTGTCAGCGCCACGATGAGCCGCGCCCCGCTCATGCCGAGCGGATGGCCGAGGGCGATGGCACCGCCGTTGACGTTCACCTTGCTCTGGTCCAACCCCAACTCGCGGATGCAGGCGAGGGACTGCGCGGCGAACGCCTCGTTCAGCTCCACGAGGTCCACCTCACCCACGTCCATGCCCAGCCGCTCCATCAGCTTGCGGGTGGCGGGAATCGGCCCCAGCCCCATCACGCGGGGGTCCACGCCCGCCGACGCCCCGCCGACCCAGCGGGCGAGGGGCGTCACGCCGAGTTCCCGCGCCCTCGCCGCGCTCATCAGCACGAGCGCCGCTGCCCCGTCGTTCAGCCCGGAGGCGTTCCCCGCCGTCACCGTGCCGCCCTTGCGGAAGGCGGGCCTCAGTCCGGCCAGCGTGCCCTCGTCCGTCGCCACCGTGAACGTGTCCCCGTCCCGCTTGTACCGGGGGTGCTCGTCCGTGTCGAAGAGGGTCACGCCCTTGCGCCCCTTGATCTCGACGGGCACGATCTGGTCCTTGAAGTACCCAGCGTTCAGCGCTTCCACCGTCCGCCGCTGGCTCTCCAGCGCGAAGGCGTCCTGGTCCTCGCGGGTGATCTCGCCGCCCGCATACGTCCCCTCGCGGCTGCGCCCCACGATGTTCTCGGCGGTCTCGCCCATCGCCTCCAGCGGGAACATCGCCTCCATCGCCGGATTCGGGTAGCGCCAGCCCAGCGTCGTGTCGTAGGCGGTGACGTTGCCGTTGGCGAACGCTTGCCCGCCCTTCGGCATGGAGAGGGGCGCACGGGTCATGCTCTCGACGCCGCCCGCCACGTAGATGTCGCCGTCCTCGTTCCTGATCGCGCGGGCGGCGGTGTTCACGGCACTCAGGCCCGACGCGCACAGGCGGTTGACCGTCAATCCCGCCACCGTCTCCGGCAACCCGGCGAGGAGGGCGGCCATGCGCGCCACGTTGCGGTTGTCCTCGCCCGCCTGATTGGCGCAGCCGAGGATGACCTCCTCGATCCCGTCGGCGGGAACACCCGCCCGACTCACGGCTTCGCGCACCACGAGGGCGGCGAGGTCGTCCGGTCGGACGGTGGAGAGAGAGCCGCGAATGGCCCCGATGGGCGTCCTCACGGCGGAGACGATGACCACATCACGGTCTTGCAATTCCTGAACTCGAACAGCCTGGGTCACGGGGACCTCCCCTCGGTGGTGGCGATTTGGAGTACAGCGTCAATCATCTCATCCGTCACGCCCAGATAATGCCGCTCCGTCAGCGCGTCCCAGTTCACGGGCGCGTCGGTCCGCTCCCGCACCACGTCCACGAGGGGGCGTCCCTCCCGCATGGCGACCGCGACGGCCTCCTTCACGAGCGCCTTCGCCGCCGTCCGTCCAAGTGGCCCGGCGAGCGCGAAGGTGACGGCCTCGGAGAGCATCAGCCCGCCGGACTGTCGCACGTTCTCCTCCATGCGCGCCTCATTGACGGCGAACTCCCCGGCCAGCCCCGCCGCCCGTTCCAGGCTCGCGGCAGTCAGGCCGACCATCTGCGGCAGGGTCAGCCACTCCAGTTGCCAGCCGTGCGTGGCCCGCTCGTGTTCCTGAACGAGCGCCTGGTGGACCCCGGAGAGCAGCGCCGCGTTGGCCCGTGCGGCGGCGACGAGGAGTTCGCTCCCGATGGGGTTGCTCTTCTGCGGCATGGTGCTTGACCCGCCCTTTGACGGGTCGCCCGACTCGCGCACCTCCCCGACCTCCGACTGCGCGAGGAGCAGGATGTCCTGCCCCACCTTGCCGAGGCTGCCCGTGACCCCGGAGAGCCACCCGGCGAGTTCGGCCAGCGTGTCGCGCCCGGTGTGCCACGGCAGCGGCGTCTCACCCAATCCCAGTTCCCGCGCGAGTTCGGCCCGCACGCGCAGGCCATCTCCTCCCAGCGCCGCCAGCGTGCCTGCCGCCCCGCCGAATTGCACGACGAGGAGGCGGGGCCGCAGTTCCCGGAGCCGCTGCTGATGACGGAGCAGGGGCGCGAGCCACCCGGCCACCTTCAGCCCGAACGTGATCGGGAGCGCCTGTTGCGAGTGCGTGCGCCCGGCCATCAGGGTATGGCGGTGCTCGTCCGCCCGCCCCGAGAGCTGTTCGATCAGCAGTTGAAGCGACCCCTCCATCACCGCCAGCGCGTCCCGCAGCGCCAGCACGAGCGCCGTATCCATGATGTCCTGCGTCGTCGCGCCCCAGTGGACGAACTCCGCATGGTCGGCGGGCAGCCCGGCGCGCAGTTGCGCGAGCAGCGCGATGATCGGGAAGCCGTCGCGGGCCACGCCCTCCTGCAACTTGGGGAGGTCGGGCTGGAAGCTCTGCGCGGCGCGGGTGATCGCCTCCGCCGCCTCTGCCGGGATGATTCCCAACCGTCCCTGAGCCGACGCCAACGCCGCCTCCACCTCCACCATGGAGCGGAGCTGCCCTGTGTCCGAAAACATTTCCGCGACGGGCGGGCAGGAGAAGAGGGGAGCGTAGAGGGTGGAGTCGAGGGGGGTGAAGGTCATGGGTGGGCCTGCGGGGGGTGGGGAGTTGGGAGGCTGAGCTGTGGAGTTGCCGCCACGTTTCCCCTCTCCCCAGCCCTCTCCCGCAAGGGGAGAGGGGGCAAAAGATGCTCAAGCCCCAGCTTCTTGAACTCCTCCCCCTTGAGGGGGGAGGCTGGGAGGGGGTGAACGGGCCTGGCCCCGAGGAAAAGCCGCGAAGCACGGCCCCCATCCTCCCCCTCAAACATCGAAGAACACCGTCTCCCCCTCGCCCTGCATCCGAAGATCGAGGTGATAGACCACGCCGCCCGGCGTCTCCTCCCGCCGCGCGACGAGGGTGTTCCTCCGCTCCGCCGGAAGGCTGGCGAACACCGGGTCCGCCGAGTTGTCCTCGTCGCCGAAGAAGACGCGCGTGACGGTGTGGGTGAGGAGGCCCCGCATCCCCACCCAGACTTGCAGGTGCGGGGCGAGGGTGGGCTGGCCCGGCCTGACGACGGCCCCCGGCTTGATCGTCTGGAAGACGAAGGTATGGCCGGGATGCCGCGTGTCCGAGCGCCCGAAGCCCCGGAAGTGCGGGTCGGCCCGCGCGTGTTCGGGGTCGGCAGGGTGGCGGTAGCGCCCGGCGGCGTCGGCCTGCCAGACCTCCACGAGGGCGTCGGGGACCGGCTCGCCGTCGCCGTCGAGCACCCGCCCGCGCCACACGATGCGCTCGCCCGCCGCCGGGCTGGTGGGGGAGACCATCACGTTCTCCTCGCCGTGGACGAGACCCTGCCCGAAGACGAGGCCCTGATGGAAGTACGGCCCGACCGTCTGGCTCGGCGAGGGGCCGAACACCTCGGCGGGGATGTTGGACGTTTCGGGGGAGAGGGGCATCAGTGCGCCTCCTCCCAGGGCGTCTGCGCGTCGCCCCCCAGCACGAGGTCGAAGCGGTAGCCCAGCGCCCACTCCGGCTGCGTGAGGTCCAGATCGAAGCGCGAGATCAGCCGCCGCCGCCCCTTCTCGTCGGGGATGCCGCCGTAGATCGGGTCGTAGGCGAGGAGGGGATCGCCGGGAAAGTACATCTGCGTCACGAGGCGCTGGGTGAAGTTCACGCCGAACACGCTGAAGTGGATGTGCGCGGGCCGCCACGCGTTGTGGTGGTTGCGCCACGGGTACGCGCCGGGCCGGATGGAGACGAGCTGATATTCCCCGTGCTCGTCGGTGAGCATCCGTGCCGTGCCCGTGAAGTTGGGGTCGAGCGGCGCGTCGTGCTGGTCGCGCTTGTGGATGTAGCGCCCGGCGGCGTTCGCCTGCCACGTCTCGATCAGGGCACCGCGCACCGGCCTCCCCGCCGAGTCGAGCAGCCGCCCGCGCACGAGGATGCGCTCGCCCAGCGGCTCTCCGTTCACCCGCCCGTTGCGGGTCGTGTCGCCGTCGTCCGGGCGGATGCGGTCCGTGCCGAAGACGGGTCCGGTCTCGTCCGCGAGCGTGTGCGGCAGCGGCATCAGGAGTTCGTGCGGTGCCCGCTTCACGCTGCTCGTGTACGGCTCGTGGAGGTGGGCGGGGTGGACGGACGGGGCGCGTGGGCGGGGCTTCTCGGTGGTCATGGGTCGCTCCTTTCGTTCAGGGCCTGTTTGGCGAGTTGCAGGGCGCGGTTGGCGACGGGCACCCCCGCGTAGATGGCGACGTGGAGGAACAGTTCGCGCAGGTCCGCCTCGTCCACGCCCGTGTTCGCGGTCGCGCGCAGGTGCATGGCGAGTTCGTGTTCACGCGGCAGCGCGGCGAGGACCGCCAGCGTGATCAGGTGCCGCGTGCGCGTGTCGAAGTGCCCCCGCGACCACGGCCCGCCCCACGCGTACTCGGTGATGAAGGTCTGGAAGTCGCGGTCGAGGTCGGTGATGCCCGCCGTCGCCCGGTCCACGTGCGCGTCTCCCAGAACAGAACGGCGCACCCGCATTCCCCGCTCGTAGCGGTCTTCGGAGGAGGCAGACAGACTGTCGAGGAAGGCCAGCAGGTGCCGGGCCGTCTCCGCTGGCCGCTCCACGCAGGGGAGGTGCCCGCAGTCCCCGATCAGGTGGAAGGGTGCCCCCAGCAATTCGGCAAGTTCCCGCCCGACCTCCGGCGGCGTGGAGAGGTCGGTGTCGCCGCAGAGGACGGTGACGGGGACGCGGACGCTCCGGGCAGCTTCCCGCAGGTCCGCGTCCCGGATGGCCTCACAGGTGGCCGTGTACCCCTCCGCCGGGGTGCGCGTGAGCATGTTCCGGCAGCCCCGCACGTCGTCCGGTCGTGTCTCGAAGAACTCCGGTGTGAACCAGCGCGACAGGATGCGGTCGGCGATGGCCCCCAGCCCCTCCCGCCACACATCTGCGATGCGTGCCTCCCACATCTCCGCGCTCCCGATACGCGCCCCCGTATCGCACAGCAGCAGTCCCGCCGTCCGCTCCGGGTGCCGCGAGGCGAAATCCAGCGCGATCATCCCCCCGACCGACACGCCGACGAGAACGGCCTTCTCTACCCCCAGCGCGTCCAGCAGTCCCAGCAGGTCGCGGCTGTGGTCCGCGATGGAGGACGGCCCGGCGGGAGAATCCGACAGCCCATGCCCCCGCTTGTCGTAGCGCACGACCGGATGCTGCCGGAGGGCGGCGGGCACCACGTCGTCCCAGATACGCAGGTCACTTCCCAGCGAGTTGAGGAAGACGATTGGGGGCAGGCCGGTCGTGATCCCCTCCCGCCGCACATGGAGCGTCACGTCCCCCACCGTCAGGAAGCGGGGGGTGGGAGAGGGAAGATGTGGGCTGGGAGTAGACATGGGGGCCTCTTGGAATGAACGGCTCCTCCCCAGCGGGCGACTCGGCAGAGCGGAGTCACTGGGGGCGATGGTCTGGACGGTCCGCCCCACCATAAAGAGTCTGCCCCCCCACGAGAAGGCGGCTGTTCGCTCCTGCCGAACAAGGGTCTGACCCTCCTCCCCCTGCACTGTTAGCGTGGGCAGAGGCCCCGCGCCGCTCCGAGGAGGGTTCCCGTCATGCCAACGCTTCCCAGCCCGCATTCGCCCGCACGGGGGGTTGGCGTCGAACGTGGCCCTCTTCCCGAGGGGACTACCCCTCCGGCGGCCAGGCCCACCAGAAGTCCCCTGCGCGGCGTCCTGCTCTACTGCGTCGCCCTGCTGCTCTTCGCCTGCCTGGACACGGCCACGAAGTATCTGACGACGTACTACCCCGTGCCGCTCGTCTCGTGGTCACGTTACGCGTTGCAACTCGTCCTGATGACGGCGGTGCTGGCCCCCACGGTGGGCCGCCAGATCGCGCTCCCGACGCGACCCGCCCCCGTGGTGCTGCGCTCGCTGTGCCTCGTGCTGACGAGCATCTTCGTGGGGCTGGCGTTGCGGCGGCTTCCGGTGGCGGAGGCGTCGGCCATCGTGTTCCTCTCACCGCTGCTGGTGGTGTTGCTCGCGGGGCCGCTCCTCGGTGAACGGCTCACGCCGGGGCGGGCGGCCCTCGCGGGGCTGGGCTTCGTCGGCGTGCTGCTCATCGCACGGCCCGGCGGGAATCTGGACGCGCTCGGCGTGTTCTTCGCCCTCCTGGGGGCCGCGTCGAACACCGGCTATCAGCTCCTGTCGCGGGTCCTCAGCGCCGAGCCGCCCCTGACCCTGTTGTTCAATTCGGCGCTCGTGGGCGTCCTGACCCTGGGGCCGCTCCTGCCCTTCTTCTGGAAGGGGCCGCCGCTCACGCCCCTGTACGCCGGGCTGTTTCTCGCGCTGGGCCTGATGGCGGGGCTGGGGCACTTTCTCCTCACGCTGGGCTTTCGTTACGCGCCCGCCTCGCTGATCTCGCCCGTCACGTACCTGCAACTCGTGTGGGCCGGATTGCTGGGCTGGCTGGTCTTCCGTCACATCCCCGATGCCCTGAGCCTGTGCGGCATGGCGGTCATCGCGGGGGCGGGGGTGGCGACGGTGGTGACGGGGCGACCGAGGGGGAACAGTCAGCCGTCAGCCGTCAGCCGTCAGCCGTCAGCGAAAGACGGCGGCTGAGCGTGGGTTTTGGCGGACGCGCTGCCTGTTCACCCCCCTCCCCGACCCTCCCCCACAAGGAGGGAGCAAAAAGCACAACCAACACGTTGATCTTCTCTTGCATATCAGGCGTTCAAGGGGAGGAGCCAAAGAAGCTGAAGCTTGACCATCTTCTCCTCCCTCTCCCCCTGCGGAAGAGGGCCGGGGAGAGGGGTAGCGAGCCACGCTCGCCCTTCTTCTGGACGGCCAAAATACGCCTCCCCGCCTTCCGATTCGAAGGGGAGGCGCAGGAGTTCTCCACGTCCCCGTGGTCATCCACGAAGAAGTTCTGCTGACGGCTGACGGCTGAGAGCTGATGGTTGACGGCTGACCGCTCCCCTACGCCCCCATCCCCTCCAGCAGCCGCGCGCACGCCGCCTCGCAACGGCGGCAGCTCTCGGCGCAGACCGCGCAGTGCTCCATGTTCATGTCGCGGGCGTGGCGCTCGCACTCGTCGCCGCACGCCCGGCACGCCGTCAGGCACGCCTGAAGCTGGGCCTGCATCACGTTCAGGTCGGGCTGCGTGAGCCGCGAGAGCACCCGCCCGGTCGTGCCGCACACGTCCGCGCAGTCCAGATTCAGCCGGATGCAGTGGACGAGGTGCATGAGGTGCCCGTGCTCGCCGAGGCAGGCGTCGGCGCACGACGAGCAGACGTTCGCGCACTCGAAGCAGGCGTCGATGCACTCGGCGAGGGCACCCTGGTCGAACACGCTGGCGGGGTTGGGGTGCGTCTGGAGCATTCGGGCGGTGTTCTGTGGCATGGTGGGCCTCCTCGGGCCATCGTAGGCGGGGGTGCCCTGCATGGGCGGGAGCGTCAAGGCGGTGTGAAAGAAGAGGTTGGGCGGTGGCCGCCCCGCGACCGATGCAGGAGGCGAGAGGCGGAGAGCAGAAGATCGAGGACGCGTCTCTCCTGCCTTCTGCCTTCTGCCTTCTACCTTCTGCCCTTTCCATCAAACTGCCAGCGTCGGGAGCGGCCCTCACCGGAGCCGTCGCGCCAAAAGATGTGTATGGGTTAAAGCCGGAGTGAGCCTTGCCCTGTCTCCCTATCGCCGAGTTTCACATGCCGGGGGAGGGGTGGTCGGTCTAAATGGGGGGGTCCGTTCCCGCTCAATCTATCCTGCCCTCTCCCTGCCCCGTGGAGGTTTCCCATGCGCCGCACCACCCGCACCCTTGCCCTGACCGCTGGACTCGCCTTCCTCGCCGGATGCAGCCAGTCGCCGTCGCCCGTGGTCGGCGCGGCGATGACCCGTGACGACGCCCTCAAGATCGAGACCCTGGCTCAGCAGAGCATGGGGTATCTGGCGGCGATCTTCCGCTTTCAGGGCGACACCGGAAGCCTGGGGGCGGGCGTGCTCCTCGGGGCCGACGCGCGGGCGAGCGCGCGGGTGCCGGGGCACCAGCTCACCCCCGCCGACCTGAGCACCTGTCTGAGCGAGGAGGGCACCTTCGTGGACGCGGACGGCGATACCTTCCCGGCGTCGAACGTCGCCACCATCCTGAACGAGTGCTCGTTCACCTACGGGACCGTCAGCCTCGACGTGAGCGGTCAGTACGCCCGCGACGATCAGGACGACACCAAAGTCTTTCCCGAGAGCGGCTACCGCCTGGGCATCGGCGGGGTGACGGGAACGGGAGGCGCGAACTTCAGCCTCGCCGTGAACGGGTCCGTGATCGCCAGCGGCAGCACGGCGCTGAACTACGAGATCGAGCGCCAGAGCCAGACGGTCTTCCAGACCACCTTCGGTTTCCTGCTTGCCCGCACCGACATCAGCGTGGACTCCTTCGCCTCAAAGGACACGGCGTACACCTACACCGCCGACAGCGCCGCCAACCCCTTCGCCGGCGGCGTCCTGAGCGGGTCCTCGACCATCGGCTTCCAGCCCTACCCGAGCAACCCGGCCCTGGTCCTGAACTTCGCCTTCGATGACCTGCGCTACGACGCGACCTGCGCGGTGGGCTTCCGCAGCGGCAGCGTCCTCTACAGCGACAACGCCGGAAACAACGTCACCCTGACCTACAACTGCGACAGCTACACGGCGACCTTCAACGGTTCGGGGCTGTAGGCCGCGCAAACTGGGGGCGAACGGTGGGTGAACGGGGGAGGGGAGCCAGAACTTAGGCCCCCTCTCCTGCCCATCCATCACGTCTCCCTGCTGACGGCTGATCGCTGAAAGCTGACCGCTGCCCCCCTCCCCCTCCCCCTCAGCCGCTTCATCCATCCCCGTGCCACAGTGAAGGCTCATGTCGGCCCCGGCGTCCATTCGCTACGTGCCCCTCGCGGGGTACGGCAGGCCGCCTGTGGTGATCATGCCCATCCGCAACCGGACGACAGACCCCGGGGAGACCTTCCGCCCGCACCGCCACGACTTCCAGGAGGTGATCTGGATTCACTCGGGCACGGGGACACACACCATCGACGGGCGGGAGGGCGAGTTGCGCGGGCCGTGCGTGTCCCTGATCGCGCGCGGGCAGGTCCACGCCTTCCGGGAGATGCGCGAGTTGAATGGCTACGCGGTGGCCTTTACCGAGGCGCTGCTGGGGGGCACCGACCACCTGCTGTTCAACCACGCGCGGGGGGACCGCACCTTTGCGGCACCGCCCGAAGTGCAGGCCGCCGCCGAGGGGGTGCTGGCCCTGGCCGCGCGGGAGTACGAACGCGTGGGGGAGAGCAGCGACTTCTCGCTCCTGCGCCCGCTCACGGAGGCCCTGCTCGTCCTCGTGCGCCGGGCGGTGGCGGCGGCCCCCGGCGACCTCGCCCCCGCCGAGGCGCGGCTGGCCGAGCGGTTTCTGGAGCTGCTGGAGCGCGACTTCGCCGCCCACCACGATGTCGGGCACTACGCGGGGGGCCTCAACGTCTCCGCCAAGCACCTCTCGCGCGCCACGAACGCCGCCCTGGGCCGGGGCGCGAAGGCTCTCATTCAGGACCGCGTGCTGCTGGAGGCCCGCCGCCTCCTGAGCTTCACCGACCTCAGCGTCAAGGAGGTCACGGCGCGGGTGGGCTTCGCCGATCCGTTTGGCTTCAGCCGCGCGTTCAAGGCGGCGGTAGGCGTGCCCCCACAGGAGTTCCGTGACACCTGGACATCGGTGCCGGGAAAAAATGACAGGCCCCCGTCCGCTTCCGCCATTCCTGGCGGTGGGGACGGTTGATATTTTCATACTGAGCGACCTGCTCCCCACCATGACCAAGCCCCGACCCCTTCCCCGACTCGACCCCGCCCTCACGCCCGGCCACGTGGAGCTGACGGTGGGCGACCTCGCGCGCAGCCTCGCCTTCTACCGGGAGGTGCTGGGCCTGCGCCCGCTCACGCTGGGGGAGGGAACGGCCAGCCTCGGCGTCGGCGGGCGGGTGCTCCTCACCCTGCGGGAGGTGCCCGGCGCGCGGCCCGCGCCCGCCTCCAGCCCAGGCCTCTACCACCTCGCGCTGCTCGTGCCCACCCGCGCCGACCTCGCCCGCTTCGTGCGGCACGTGGCGGGGCGTGGGGTGCGCCTCGGCCAGAGCGATCACCTCGTCAGCGAGGCGTTCTACCTGCAAGACCCCGACGGCCACGGCATCGAGGTCTACCGCGACCGCCCCCGGCACGAGTGGACGTGGGACGGCGGCGAGGTCCGCATGGGCGGCGACCTCATCGACCTCGCGGGCCTGCTCGCGGAGGCGGGGGTGCCCACGCCGTGGGCCGGACTGCCGGAGGGCACCACGCTCGGCCATCTCCACCTGCGCGTCTCCGACCTCACCGCCGCCGAGGCGTTCTACGAGGACGCCCTCGGCTTCGACGTGGTGAGCCGCTGGCCGGGGGCGCTGTTCCTCTCCGTGGGCGGCTACCACCACCACATCGGCCTGAACACGTGGCAGAGCCGGGGCGGGTCGGCAGCACCGGAGGGCAGCGCGCGGCTCGAGAGGGTAGTCTTCCACCTTCCCCATTCAGGGGCGCTGGGCGACCTTGCGGAGCGGTTTCGTCTCTCCGGCGTTTCCATCACACAATCTCCCTTCATACGATCTGCACAGTCGGTCGGCATCCTTGAGGTGCGAGACCCCTTCGGCATTCTGCTCGCCTTCACCGCTTGAGCGGCCTGCTTCCAGCCTCCGGCGACCAGCGCGAACCCACTGGCCCATTTCCCCTCTACAGGAGACTGAAGATGAAGAAGACTTTCCCCGTCCGCCTGCTGCCCGCCCTCGCGCTCTCTCTAGGCCTCGCTGCCCTGACGCCCGCCGGGGCCGCCCCCACCAAGTTCGAGGTCGCCTCCTCGGACAGCCTCAACGTCGTTACCGTGGAGAGCGAGACGACGGTGGAGAATTTCACCGGGCGCACGAGCAAGGTGCGCGGCTCGCTGACCTTCGACCCGCAGGCGAGGACGGGCGGCGGCACGGTGGTCATCGACGGCGCGAGCATCGACACGGGCATCGCCGCGCGCAACGGGCACATGCGCGGTGCCCAGTGGCTCAACTTCGAGAAGACCCCCGACGTGACCTTCAAGGTGACGCAGGCGACGGCCCTCGGCGGCGACAAGTACCGCGTGGTCGGCACCCTCACCATGAACGGCGTGACCAAGCCCCTCACCACCGAGGCGACCGTGCGCTACACCGCCGCCAGCGCCACCACCCGTTCCTCCGGCCTGAAGGGCAACGTGCTGGCCGTGAGCACCACCTTCAACGTCAAGCTCAGCGATTTCGGCGTCAAGCACCGCCAGATCGACGCGGGCCGCGTGAGCAACGACCTCGCCCTCGCGGTGCGCTTCGTCGCCAGCGACCAGTAGGGGGAGCCGGGCCGTGCGTCTGCCCCTCGTCCGCCGCGTGTCGGGCGTTCTCGCCGTCCTTGCCCTCATCGTGCTGCTGCTGAGTTTCGTCGTGGGCGGCGTGCTGACGCAGGACGCCACCCTCGTGCAGCGGGTGGAGCCGAACGCGGCGGGCGCGCTCTTCGGCGAGGCGGACAGCCCCGGCACGCCCATCGGCTCGCCGCAACTCCTCATCGTGCGTGATCAGGCCGCCTTCCTCCCCGGCGAGGGCGAGGGCGGTGCCCGCTTCGTCAACGAGACGTACCTGCGCGAGAGCGGCCAGTACCCCCTTCAGGTCAAGACGGTCGAGCTGATTCGCAACCTCGTGGCCCTGGGGTCAGGTGTGGCCGCCCTTCTGTTCGGTGCGTTGTGGTTGTGGGCACGGCGCAGGGCGGGGTAGAGGTCGGATTCGAGAAGAGAGGCCCGCTCACCACGAGTCGGGCCTCTCTTCCTCTTGACATCAGACTTGTCCTGCTAAGCGTCGGCGCAGCATCTCGAAGCGAGGTGGACGAGGCCCTGCGTTCGGGATGACACGGGTTCTTCTATCAAACGCTTTGGACTTCCTGCAAAGGTGTATGCGAAAGGCAGAAGGCGGAGGCACATCCTTGAGCTTTCCGCCTTCTGCCTTCGACCTTCTGCGCCCTTCGCCGACCGTCCCCTACTTACCGTCCTGCAACGTGTAGTCGCGCCCGCCGATGTGAACGAGGCCCGTGGACGGCTTGCCATTCTTCTCGCCGTCACCCAGGAAGGCGAAGGAGCGCACCACCCGGCCATCGGCGTACCTCAGTTCCAGCGTGTTGCCCACGAAGCGGTAGGTGCCGCCGCTCGCGCGGCTGCTGGTGGCCGTCGCGCCCCCCGTGGTCGTGCCCGACGAGCTGCCCGTGTCCGTGAAGGTGGCGCTGAAGCCCCCCGACGCCTCCCGCGAGAAGCGCCCGTCCGGCGAGAAGCGCAGGAAGGACTCCGAGAAGCTGCTCGTCATCCCGCCCATGCCCACCGAGCCGGAGAAGCTGCGGTACGTCCCGCTGAGCTTCAGCCCGGCGACGGGCCGGATGGCGGTCAGGGTCGTGCCGCCCTTGTCGTAGTTGCCGTCCGCCTTCTTCCTCAGCGGCTCGGCCTTGTCGTTCCCGATCTTTAGTTGCCCACCCTTGAAGGTATAGACCTCGCACACGGGCAGACCGTTGGGCTTCGTGCGCGAGCAATTGGCGTCGTCGAGGCCCGCGTCCGGCTCGTCGGTGTAGACGTAGCCGTTAGGGTTGAAGACGTAGAAGCTCCAGCACAGGCCGCCGCAGTAGCCGCCCACGTCGGAGGTCCAGCTCGCGTAGGCACCGCTCAGGCCGCCCGACCCCTTCGGCGGCGCGGGGGCCTTCGCCGTGCCGTAGCGGGGGAGGGGGGTGGGCTTCACCACCACCTTGCACTCCATCCGTCGGGGGCCGAAGCGCCGCTCGCCGTCCTCGTCCTCCCGGTAGGTGGCACCGTCCCCATCCCACGGCCCGCCCACGAAGTCCACGTCGCTCCAGTCCTCGTCCTGATCGCTCAGGAGGTCCACCGTGTAGCGCCCCGTTCCACCGTTCAGCCGGTATTGCCCGCCCGCCAGAATCTCCAGTGTCCCCGCGCCCTTGTTGCTGCCGTCGGTGGCGACGCAGGGGTACTTGCCGACTTTGGGCGTCTTGAGGGCGAACTCCAGCCGCGCCAGGGTCTCGCGTGCTCCCGCCTGATAGCACTCGAAGTCGCGCTCCTGCGGGCCGACCTCCGAGAGGCTGAAGTCCTGCCCGTGGTCCCCGAAGCTCAGGTAGCCCTCGCGGTCCCCGGCCAGCGGGCCGCTCTGCCAGCGAATCTTGCGGAGGCTGCCGTCCTTGCGAACGGCGAAGGTGCCGCCCCCGCCCGCCGTGCGGTACTGGCCGCCGGGGAGAATCTGAACGAGCAGGTGGGGCCGCGCGTAGTCGGCCCCCGCCCGTTCCTCGTAGCAGCGGAACTCGCCGGGGATGAGGGCCTCCTCCGGGTTGCCGCCCGACCTCACGAACTCGGCGGCGTTGAGCGTCCTCACGGTGGGGAGGGCGGCGGCAGGCGTTGTTTGGGGTCTGGTCTGCGCCGTCGCGGAAGTCGCTGGGGTGGACGCTCCGGCCACCGCCGTTCCCGCGAGGTCCACCGAGTCGGCCAGCGTGTTCAGGCCCGCCTGATACCTCTCCACGAGGGCGAGGGAGGACGCCTGATACAGCAGCAGCACGGCGCGGGCATTCGGGGCCTTGCCGAACTGCCCGGCCACGTAGAAGCGGTACTGCGTCTCGCCCGACCCGCCCACCACGGCGGCGGCCTGCGAGAAGCTCGGGGAGCCGTCCGCACCCTTGCCCGCCTGAATCGGCGTGACGTTGACTACCTTTACGTTCTTGTGCAGCCCCGCCACCCGCGCCTCGAACCACGCGCGCAGGTCGCCGGGGAGGGCCGCGTCGGGCGAGAGCAGGATGAAGGCCGTCTGTCCGGCGGGCAGGTTGCTCGGCGTGAGGGCGAGGACGCCCCCATCCACCCGCGCGCTCCAGCCGGGCGGCACCCGGTACGTGAGGTTGCCGAAGCGGGCGGCCTGCGAGAACGCAGCGCCCCACAACCACAGCAGGAGCAGGCTGAACACGAGCGTCAGGGCACGGCTGGTCGAACGTAACATCTTCCCTCCAGAGGTTTGAGCGTGCTCCCAACGCTACCCGTCCGGGCGGCGCGGTCGGTGAGAAGGAGGAGGTCGGCGGGGGGCGTCAGCGAGACCGCCCCAGCGTCCCCCACACCAGAGCCAGGCCCACGAGCGCGAGTAGGTACAGCAGGGGCAGCGCGCTCCACGCCACCACCGCCCCTGACGAACCCAGCCGCCCGGCACGCCCGGCGAGGACGAGGCTGCCGAAATACACGAGCGGGTAGGCGACCGTGCCCCAGGCGAAGACGTTTTTCACCACGACGAGGCCAGCGGGTGGGTCGTTGGGGTCCCGCGTCCCCAGGGTCATGGCGCTGGCGAGGAGGACGAAGGGGTAGGCGACGAGCGGCAGCGCCCCCAGCCCGCGCAGCACCCAGAGGAGGAGCGGGTCGGCGGGGACGTTCATTCCGTCCGCCCGACGCCAGGCACCCGACCCCTCTCACCCGGCATGGTGGGCGGTCTCCCGGCGCGGCACCCCGCAGCTCCGCCGCACGATGAGGCGACCGGGAAAGACGTGCCGCCCGGTGAGGACCTCGCCGCCCTCCAGCGCCCGCACCACCGCCCGCGCCGCCGCCTCCGCCATCGCCTCCACGGGCTGCTCGATGACGGTGACGGGGGGGTCCACGAGGGCCGTCCACGGGTAGTTGTCGAAGGTGACGAGCGAGAGGTCGTCCGGCAGCGTCAGCCCCCGCTCGCGGATGGCCCGGAAGGCACCGATGGCCTGCGTGCCCGTCAGCGCGATGAGGGCGGTGGGCGGCTCGGGCAGACTCAGGAGTTCGTGGGTCAGGGTGTAGGCCGTGTCCTCGGTGAGCAGGGTCACGCGCCGGTAGGCCGCCGGAACCTCCAGCCCGCGCTCGCGCATCGCCTCGGGGAAGGTCCGCGAGCGTTCCTCCGGGTGGATGGCCGGGTCGTAGGTCCCCAGCGCGGCGATGCGGGTGTGCCCCAGGCCATGCAGGTACGCCACCGCCTCGCGCATACAGGCGGCGTTGTCGAGCAGGATGCTCGGCAGGGAGGAGTCGGGCGGCACGTAGTCGTAGTTCAGCACGAACACCCCGCGCCCCCGCAGCCGCTCGATGTACTCATGGCTCTCCGGGCCGTACCCCGCCCGCAGCAGGATAGCCCCGACCCGCTGCCCATACAGCCGCTGCAACTCGGTGAGTTCGAGTCGGGCGGAGTACTCGTTCTCGCTGACGATCAGGGTGTACCCCGCCGCCTGGAGCGTCCGCCCCGCCGTGCGCGCGAACTGCGCGAAGAACGGCTCCACGATGCTGGCGACCACCAGCCCCACCGTGCGGCTCTGCCCGCCCCGCAGGCTCCCGGCCCGCACGTCCGGCTCGTAGTGAAGCTCGGCGATGGCCGCCCGCACCCGCTCCAGCGTCCCCGGCGTCAGCTTGTCAGGCTCGCGCAGGGCACGCTTGGCCGTGGTCGGGGAGACTCCCGCCAACCGCGCCACGTCCTGAATCGTCGCCACGCGGGCATTGTAGGACTTGAGGGGTGTTCGGCGGCAGGGAAGAACAGTCAGGGGTGAGGCGTTGGGAGTTAGGCGTTAGGGGGAGCAAGAAAGACGCGACGGCTTCTTCTCCCCCTTGAGTTCCTGATATGAATCAGGAACCCAGCGTGTTGGATGTGCTTTTTGCTCCCTCTCCCCTTGCGGGAGGGGGCTGGGGAGAGGGGTGACGAGCACCGCTCGTCCTCTTGCCGGGGAGCGAAAACGCCTCAACTTCTCGGTCTGCACTTCACATCAAGCGTCCCCTGGGGGGAGGCCGGGTGGGGGTGTACCGGGCCTGACCACCAAGCAAACGAACCCGTCACCTCCCCATCTCACGTCCCCCGAACCAGATACCTCCCGACCTCGGCGGGCAAGGGATGTTTCGCCTGCGGGTTGAGCCAGAGCCGGACGGTGGACGGTTCCCACTCCCCCGTGAACGAGCAGAGCGCGACGGCGCTGAGTCGCTGACGCCCGCGCAGGAAGGCGCGCACGTCCTCCAGGCGCAGTTCGGGGGAGGGCCGACCGACCTCACTCTGGGAGAGACGCTCCAGCAGGCGCACCGCCGTGGGCACGAGGCCGTCACTCGCCGCGCCGGGCGGGAGAACGACGGCGAGCAGGTTCACAGCGCCGGGCGGACACTGGCCGATCTTGTCGCACAGCACCCGTGCCAGCCGGAGCGCCGTTTCCGAGGGAGCCATCCCCGTCAACTCGGGGTGACGAAGCCGCGTGACTTCCACGTTGAGGGCAACGTTCGTCCTGAACGTCACCCCGAAGTCCGGGCTGCGGACGCCCGCCGCGCGCCCCGGCTCGTACAGGACGGTGAAGCGGCGGTCCCGCGCCAGCAGGGAGGCGACGGCCAGTTCGGCGAGCAGGTCGGCAAATTCGTTCGGGGAGGCAACCAGCCGCGCCTTCTTGCGAAGCTTGCTCGCGTGCGCCTCCACGAAGGCGAGAAACGGGCGCGAATCCCCGCACCAGCGGCGCAGAACGGGGGCGAGCGGGTGGTCGTCCGCGCCGCAGACCTCCCGGACGAGTTCATCGATCTGCCCCCTCACCGTCGTGTCAGGAGACCACAGCTCTGCCGTTCAAACCTGAACACACGCACCTCGCCACAATGGTCACGAGGCCATCTCTGTACTCGGTTCAATTCCGGGCCTCTAGACGGGGGCGAACGGATGTGTTTCAATCATGGACACGAGACCATTGAATTGCTGCGCCTGGGGAGAGAGGCCCCAGCCCGCCACGCGCGTGTTTCCTGTCCACCCCAGGTCGCCCGCCCCTTCGCCTGCCGCGCTATGCGGTCCCAGGAGGTTTCACCCATGAAACGACTCTCCCTGCTCAGCCTCGTCCTCGCCGTCAGCTCCACGTGGGCCGGCGCGCAGACCATCACCATCGCCACCGTCAACAACCCCGACATGGTGACGATGCAGAGCCTCACGCCGGAGTTCAACAAGAAGTACCCCGGCATCAACGTGAAGTGGGTCGTGCTGCCCGAAAACGAGCTGCGCCAGAAGATCACCCTCGACGTGGCGAGCGGCGCGGGCAGCTTCGACCTCGCCACGGTGGGCGTGTACGAGGTGCCGATCTGGGCCAAGAACGGCTGGCTCACCTCGCTGACGCCGCTGTTCCGGCAAAACCCCACCATCGCCTCCGCGTACAAGCTCAACGACGTGCTGCCGAGCGTGCGGAGCGCCCTCACCGTGAACGGCCAGCTCTACGCCGTGCCCTTCTACGCCGAGTCGAGCATGACCTTTTACAACCGCGACCTGTTCCGGGCCGCCGGGCTGACGATGCCGCAGAACCCGACGTGGCAGCAACTCCAGACCTTCGCCGCCAAGATTCACAAGCCCGCGTCCGGCGTGTACGGCATCTGCCTGCGCGGGCTGCCGGGCTGGGGCGAGAACATGGCCTTCATCACCACGATGGTGAACACCTTCGGCGGGCGCTGGTTCGACCAGAACTGGCAGGCGCAGCTCAACACCCCGGCGTGGAAGAACGCCCTGACCTTTTACGTGAATACCCTCAAGCAGTACGGCCCTCCCGGTGCCACAAGCAACGGCTTCACCGAGAACCTGACGCTGATGAGCCAGGGCAAGTGCGGCATGTGGGTGGACGCGACGGTGGCGGCGGGCTTCCTCTCGGACCCCGGCTCCTCCAAGATCACGAAGTCGGTGGGCTTTGCCAACGCGCCGGTCGGCCCCGGCACCCCGCGCGGCAGCAACTGGTTCTGGTCGTGGAACCTCGCCATCCCCAAGAGCACCAAGCAGCAAGACGCCGCCTTCAAGTTCCTGACGTGGGCCACCTCCCCCGAGTACATCTCGCTCGTCGCCCGGACGAAGGGCACCTGGGCCGCCGTGCCCCCCGGCACCCGCACGAGCACGTACAACAACGCCAACTACAAGAAGGCGGCGGGCGCGTTCAGCGGCCTCGTGCTCAGCTCCATCAACCGCGCCGACGTGACGAAGCCGACAAAGGACCCCGTGCCCTACACCGGCATCCAGTACGTGTCCATCCCGCAGTTCCAGGCGCTCGGCACCCAGGTCGGGCAGTACATGGCGGGGGCGCTGAGCGGGCAGACCTCCATCGATCAGGCGCTCAAGCAGGGGCAGGACGCCGCCAACCGGATCGCCAAAGAGGGCGGCTACCAGAAGTAAGCGTTCCGCCGTCAGCCGTCAGCCCATTCAGCCCAACCGCTGAGGCTGGCGGCTTCCCACTGCCCGCCCTCCCCAAGAGGTGAGACCCATGACCACCGCCCCGAGCGTCCCCGTCACGGCGACCCACGCCCCGCCCGCGCCCAAACGCGGCATCCGGCTCACGCCCGCCGCGCTGATCTGGCCCGCGATGCTGTACCTGATCCTGACGACGCAGGTGCCGTTTTTCATGACGGTGTACTACTCGTTCTTCCGCTACAACCTCGTGGACCCCTCCAGCCGCCCCTTCATCGGGCTGGCGAACTACCAGAACCTCCTCACCGACCCCCAGAACCTCCGCATCCTGCTCAACACGGTCGTGCTGGCGGGCGGCACCCTGATCCTGACCCTGGTGATCGGCGGGGCCTTGGCGCTGCTGCTCAACCGGGAATTTCTGGGGCGGGCGCTGCTGCGGACCCTCCTGATCTCCTCCTTCCTCGTCATGCCCATCGTGACGGCGGTGATCTGGAAGAACATGCTCCTCAGCCCCACCTCCGGCTTCTTCGCCTGGGTCTCGCAGAGCCTCGGCCTCACGCCCATAGACTGGCTGGGCCAGGCCCCGATGCTCTCGGTCATCATGATGATTACCTGGGAGTGGACGCCCTTCGCCGCGCTGATCCTGCTGACCGGCCTCCAGAGCCTCCCCGACGACCAGATCGAGGCCGCACGGCTGGACGGTGCCTCGCCCTGGCAGGAATTCCAGCACATCGTCCTGCCCCACTGGATGCAGGCGATTCAGGTCGTCGTGCTGATGGAGACCATCGCGCTCCTCCAGGTCTACGGCGAGATTTACGGCTCGACCTCGGGCGGTCCCGGCATCGCCACGACGAACCTGCCGTACTTCATCTACCAGAAGGCGTTTGCCGAGTACAACATCGGCCTGGCGAGCGCGGCGGGCGTCCTCACCGTGATCTTCACGAATATCCTGGCCGTGTATCTGCTCAAGTTGATCAGCCGCCGGGCCAGCAGTCAGGGAGGTTGACATGACGACCGCACCCGCACCCAGCAACCGCACGAGCGCCGACCGCCACCGGGTTCGCAACCTCCTGCTCACCGCCGTCACGTACCTGATCACGCTGGCCTTCCTGTTTCCGCTCGCGTGGATGATCCTGGCCGCCTTCAAGACGGAGGCGCAGGCGTTTGCCACGCCGCCCGTGTTCTTCTTCACGCCCATCTGGGACAACTTCCAGCGGGCGCTGCCGAGCTATCTGCCCGCCCTCTCGAACTCGCTGATCGCCGCCATCGGCTCGACCGTGATCGCCTTCGTCCTGGGCCTGCCCGCCGCCTTCGCGCTCGCCGTGTATCCCACCCGCCGCGCGCAGGGCGTCCTGAGCTGGATGCTCTCCACGAAGTTCATGCCCGCCGTGGGCGTGATCGTGCCCCTCTTCCTCCTGTTCCGCAACCTGCAACTGCTGGACACCCTGCCCGGCCTGATCCTGATGTACACGACGATGAACCTGCCCCTCGTCGTGTGGATGATGCACTCGTACATGACCGAGATTCCCTACGCCATCTACGAGGCCGCGAAGGTGGACGGGGCCTCGGTGTCGCAGGAGTTCTTCGGGATCGCGCTGCCGCTCTCCATGCCGGGCATCTCCGCGACCGCGCTGCTGTGCCTGATCTTCGCGTGGAACGAGGTCTTCTTCGCGCTGAACCTCACCTCGGCGGATGCCGCGCCCCTGAGCGTGTACATCGGGGAGTTCAAGACGAGCCAGGGCCTGTTCTGGGCGCAGCTCAGCGCCGCCGCCACCCTGGTCGTGCTGCCGGTGCTGATCTTCGGCTGGATCGCCCAGCGTCAGCTCGTGCGCGGGCTGAGCTTCGGGGCCGTGAAGTAGGGGTGGGTCTCCCATGACGGTCAAGCTCAACCGCGCCAGCCTCGCCTCCCTGGGTCCGGGCGTCGCCGTTCCCCACTACGACCCCCGGACGCTCACCTCCGGCATCGTTCACTTCGGCGTCGGGGCCTTCCACCGCTCGCACGAGGCGATGTACCTCGACCGCCTGCTCAACCTGAGCGGACACGACGACTGGGCCATCTGCGGTGTGGGCGTGCTGCCCGGCGATGCCCGGATGCAGGGCGTGTTTCAGGCACAGGACCACCTCTACACCCTCGTCACCCGCTCGCCGGATGGAGCGTCGGAGGCCCGCGTCATCGGCGCGATCCGTGAATTCCTCTTCGCCCCCGACGACCCGGAGGCGGTGCTGGAGAAGCTGGCCGACCCCGCCACGCGCATCGTCTCCCTCACCATCACCGAGGGCGGCTACGGCATCAATAATGCGACGGGCGAATTCGACCCCTCCGGCCCCGATTTCCAGCACGACCTGACACCGGGTGTGGTGCCGAAAACGGTGTTCGGCCTCGTGACCGAGGGACTGCGCCGCCGCCGGGAGCGGGGCCTCGCCCCCTTCACGGTCATGTCCTGCGACAACATGCAGGGGAACGGTCATGTGGCGGGACGGGCCTTCACCGCCTTCGCCCGGCTCAAGGACCCCGACCTCGGCGAGTGGGTCGCGCGGCACGTCGCCTTTCCCAACTCGATGGTGGACCGCATCACCCCCGTGACCACCGACCAGACCCGTCGGGAGGTGCAGGGCGAGTACGGCATCGAGGACGCCTGGCCCGTGGTGGCCGAGTCGTTCACCCAGTGGGTGCTGGAGGACCACTTCACGCTGGGGCGGCCCCCGCTGGAGACGGTCGGCGTGCAGGTCGTGACCGACGTGGAACCCTACGAGCTGATGAAGCTGCGGCTGCTGAACGCCTCGCACCAGGCGATGAGTCACCTGGGCTTGCTGGCGGGCTACACCTACGCGCACGAGGTCTGCCGCGACTCCCTGTTCGTGGACTTCCTGCTCGGCTACATGGAGGCGGAGGCCACGCCCACCCTGCGCCCGGTGCCGGGCATCGACCTTGCGGCCTACCGGCACGACCTCATTGCCCGCTTCGCCAGCACGGCGATTCAGGACACGCTCGCCCGCCTCGTCGCGGAGGGGTCGGAGCGCATCCCCAAGTTCCTGCTGCCGGTGGTCCGCGAGCAATTGGCGACGGGCGGCGAGGTCTCGCGCTCGGCCCTCGTGGTGGCGGCCTGGAGCTTGTACATCGCCGCCGCACAGGAGGGACCCACATCTGGGAACCACCTCCCGGCGTTGGTGGACCCCCGCGCCGAACAGTTGACCGACGCCGTGGCGCGTGAGGCGGGGCGACCTGGAGCATTTCTCGACCTCCACGAGGTCTTCGGCGACCTGGGGCAGAACGCCCGCTTCCGCTCGGCGTACCTGGGGGCGCGCGACCTGTTGCGCCGCCAGGGGCCGCTGGTTGCACTCCAGACGGTCAACGGACAACCCGTCGAGGTCGGCGTCGTCGCACGTTCGGAGTGAGTGCGCCCCACCCTCATCCCTCATTGCTCATCCCTCATCCCTTCCCCCGGAGGCCCCATGACCACCCTCACCCCCTCGACCTCCACCATCCTCGACCTCTTCCGCCTGGGCGGGCGGCACGCGCTCGTCACGGGGGGCGCGCAGGGCATCGGCCTGGAAATTGCGCGGGGCCTCGCCGGGGCCGGGGCGCGCGTCACCATCGCGGACATGAACCCCGAGACGGGCGAGGAGGCGGCCCGCGACCTCGGCGGTGCCTTCGAGACGCTCAATGTGACCGACGTGGGGGCCGTGCGCGCCCTCGCCGCCCGGTTGACCGACGTGGACATCCTCGTGAACAACGCAGGAATTGTCCGCAACACGCCCGCCGAGGACACCCCCGACGACGACTGGCGGGCCGTGATGAGTGTCAACGTGGACGGCGTGTTCTGGTGCTGCCGGGAGTTCGGGCGAAACATGCTCGCGCGCGGGCGGGGGTCCATCGTCTCCACCGCGAGCATGAGCGGCCTGATCTCCAACCATCCGCAGCCACAGGCGGCGTACAACGCCAGCAAGGCCGCCGTCATCCACCTCACCCGGTCCCTCGCGGGCGAGTGGGCGGGGCGGGGCGTGCGCGTGAACGCCGTCGCCCCCGGCTACACGGCCACGCCGCTCACCAAGCGCGGCCTGGAAACACCCGAGTGGCGCGACACCTGGCTCAAGGAAACGCCGATGGGCCGCCTCGCCGAGCCGAGCGAGATTGCCCCCGCTGTGCTGTACCTCGCCAGCGACGCCGCGAGTTTCGTCACCGGGCATACGCTGGTGGTGGACGGCGGGTACACGGTGTGGTGAGGGGGGACGAAGCCTGTGAGCCATTAGCATAGAGTTTGCACTACCAACTTTCATGACCTATATGCCGCATTTGACTCCTCAGGTCAGGTTCAGCGGCTTGATAAGCCTCGTCGTTTCCCGCCCGCCAACAAGTGATGCCGTAGAAATTGACCTGCCCCCACAGTTCTCCGATGAGAGCGCTGGCAACACGGTCCTCCCAACGCTTTTTCAGGCCCTTTCGGACGGTAAGCATCCACCCGTTCGGCGTACAGACGAACCCATCCATACGTAGGAAGGAAGCGTCGCCGTCCGGTACCCCTCGAATTTCAACACGTCCAACCACGTGTCGAGCCTCAAACTCGATGAAGAAAATGGCTGTCTTCGCCTCCTGCATGGAGCCAGCATACGAAGAATCATCTCAATTTCCGAAGATATCTCTTGAGAAGGAGCGAACGTGCCTACCTCTGATACCTCCTTACCCCGCTCCTCCCGAACCAGCGTCCTGCACGGCGTTCGTGACCTGCGCTGGGAGACGCGCGAGGTGGCAGCGCCCGGCCCGCGTGAGGTCCGCGTGCGGGTGCGGCGCGTCGGCGTATGTGGCAGCGACGTGCACTACTACACCCACGGCAAGATCGGTCAATTCGTGGTGGAAGCCCCCCTCGTCCTCGGCCACGAGGTCATGGGCGTGGTGGAGGCGGTGGGCGAGGGCGTGACCCGTGTTCGCGTCGGCGACCGGGTGGCGCTGGAACCCGGCTACCCCTGCCGCCGCTGCGCCTACTGCAAGCGCGGCGAGTACAACCTCTGCCCGGAGATGACCTTCATGGCGACGCCGCCCGTCCACGGTTCGCTCGCCGAACACGTCATCTGGCCCGACGACTTCGCCTTCCCGCTGCCGGACAGCCTCAGCGACGACGCGGGGGCGCTCATTGAGCCGCTCGCGGTCGGCGTGTGGGCGGCGCGCAAGGGCAATGTGCAGCCGGGGCAGAGCGTGGCCGTGTTCGGGGCCGGACCCATCGGCTGCACGACGCTTCAAGCCGCCAAAGCCGCCGGAGCCACGACCCTTATCGCCGTCGATCTGGAGGACTTCCGGCTCGACCTCGCCCGGAAGGTGGGGGCCACGCACACGATCAACGCGCGGCACGAGGACCCCATTCAGCGCATCAGGGAGATCACCCGGAGCGACCTGCCCGAATCTCACGCCGGGGTGGATGTGGCGTTCGAGACGGCGGGGAGCCTCCCGACCACCCGCCTGAGCCTCGCCGCGCCCCGGCCCGGTGGAACGACCGTCCTCGTGGGCCTGCCGCCCGACCCAGAGGTGAGCCTCGACATCGTTTCGGCGGCGAGCCGTGAGGTCAGCCTCCGGGGAGTGTTCCGCTACGCGAACTGCTACCCGGCGGCCATCGCCCTCGTGGCGAGCGGGGCGGTGGACCTCGACGCGCTCGTGACGCACCGCTACCCCTTCGAGCGGACGCCGGAAGCCTTCGAGTTCGCCGACCGCGAGAAACGCACGAGCATGAAGGTCATGATCGATGTCGGGTGAGTTGCTGATTGGAATAGACGTGGGGACGTACTCCAGCAAGGGCGTCCTTGTGACGCAGGCCGGAGAAATCCTGCGCCAGCACGTCGTCCCGCACGGCATCAGCCTTCCCACCCCCGGTCACGTCGAACAGGATGCGGAGACGGTGTGGTGGGCGGACGTTCTTGCCATCCTCCGCGAGTTGCTGAGTGGGCCGTACACCGGAGCGGACGTGGCGGGTGTCGCCCTGAGCGCCATCGGCCCCACGCTGCTGCCGCTGGACGGGGAGGGGAGGCCACTGCGCCCCGGCATCCTGTACG
This sequence comes from Deinococcus sp. YIM 134068, assembly GCF_036543075.1. NCBI lineage: Bacteria > Thermotogati > Deinococcota > Deinococci > Deinococcales > Deinococcaceae > Deinococcus > Deinococcus lichenicola. The sequence goes on along the minus strand of NZ_JAZHPF010000002.1, from coordinate 132,600 downwards.
GGGTGGACACGCGGGCACAGGCTCAAATTGACGCGCTGAACGCAGAGATCGGGGAGGACGCCATCTTCGCCCACAGCGGCATGGCCCTCACGAGTCAAGCCATCGGCCCCAAGATTCGCTGGCTGCGGGAACAGGAGCCGGAGGTGTGGGCGAGGGCGCACACGCTGACGACCGCGAGCAGCTACCTCACCTTTCGCCTGACGGGTCGGCACGTCATGGACCACCACACGGCGGCCCACTCCATGCCGCTGTACGACCCACGAACGCGCACCTGGACGGAGGAGTTCGCCGCGCCCGTGCTGGGCGACAGGGGGCTGGACGTGCTCCCCGATCTCGCCTGGAGCGACGAGCTGGCCGGGCACGTCACCGCCGAGGCCGCCGTCCTGACTGGCCTGCGCGAAGGCACCCCCGTTGCCGTGGGAACGGTGGACGCTCTCAGCGAGGCCGTGAGCGTCGGTGCCGTCCAGCCCGGCGACCTGATGGTGATGTACGGCTCGACCACCTTCTTCATTCTCGTGCAGGACGCGCCGACGCCCGACCCGCGCGTGTGGACGGTGGGCGGTGCCTTCGCCGGACAGCACAACCTCGCGGCGGGGATGAGCACCACGGGCAGCCTCACCCGCTGGTTCGCCGACGAGTTCGCCCGCGAGCAGCCCGACACGGGCGCGGCCTACGACGCCCTCTTCGCGGCGGCGGCGGCCCTCCCACCCGGCGCGGACGGCCTCCTCATGCTGCCCTACTTCTCCGGCGAGCGCACGCCCATCAACGACCCACGGGCGCGCGGCGTCGTGGCGGGCCTGACCCTCACGCACACCCGCGCGCACCTCTTCCGGGCCGTGCTGGAGGGCGTCGGCTTCGGCATCCGCCACAACATCGGGGCGTTCCGGGACCTCGGCGCGGACGTGCGGCGCGTCGTGGCGGTCGGCGGCGGCGCGAAGGGCCGGACGTGGCTTCAGATCGTCAGCGACATCGGCGGCGAGACGCAGGAACTCCCCGAGGTCACGGTGGGCGCAAGCTACGGTGACGCCTTCCTCGCCGGGCTGGCGGCGGGCGTCCTGCGCCGGGAAGACCTCTCCCGCTGGGTCCGCCCCGCCCAACCCGTGCGGCCCAATCCGGCCCTCAAGGCCGAGTACGACCGCCTGTATGGGCTGTACCGCGACCTGTACACGCAGACTCGAACGACGGTTCACGCGCTGGGCGACGGCTGAACGACCGGGGAGAGGTCGGAGCCTCTGGCGACTGGAAGCCGGCGACTGGCGACTCCCCCCGCCCTAAAGCTCCCGAATCACCCGGCAGGGATTCCCTACCGCGAGGACCCCGGCGGGCAGGCTGCGCGTGACGACGCTGCCCGCACCCACGACCGTATTTTCGCCAATTGTGACGCCCGGACAGATGATGGCCCGGCCCCCAAGCCACACGCCGTCGCCGATGGTCACGGGCAGGGCGTATTCCAGCCCCGAAATCCGCGTCGCCGCGTCCAGCGGGTGCGTCGCCGTGTAGATATGGACCCCCGGCGCGAACTGCACGTCCGAGCCGATCTCGATGCGGTTGCAGTCGAGCATCAGGGCGTCATAGTTGATGAACGTCCGGTCCCCGACGAAGATGTTGGAGCCGTAGTCGCAGCGCAGGCTGGGTTTGATGACCGCTCCCTCTCCCAAATGGCCCAACAATCTTGTGAGGAGGTCGCGCCGCCTCCCGTCCTCGTCCGCCCCGGTGGCGTTGAACTCGGCGAGGAGCTGTTGCGCCCGCAGATGCTCCCCATACAGCTCTGGGTCGCTGGCGAGGTACAGCTCACCCGCCAGCATCTTCTCCCTCTGACTCTTCTCCGTTGGTATGGACAAGGAAACCCTCCCGGCGTGAATAATGCTGACCGCTGAAAGCTGACGGCTGACCGCTTGCCCTCATGCGGGGGGCAGGGGCCGCGTCTACCCGGTCCGCATGACCCCTGCCCGTCCAGTGACCGCCCGGTGCCCGGCTCTCCGGCGGCTGAGTCCCGTGCGTGGGCCACATCTGACGGCGGCCTCGGACTCTGGTGCCTCAGCCTGCGCCGCGAGCGGGGGAGAGGTCAAACCGGCTCAAGGTCGGGTAAAGGTGGCGCTTATTGATGACATGCGGGGGACTTTAAATCTGCTCCCCTTTCCCCAAGCGGCGTTCCAGTGGTTTTGCCAGGAGGAGGAAGCCGAGGGCACCGACTGATCCCACACCCAGGCAGCCCCACCACAACCCGTCGCCCACCTGACCCAGCGCCCAGCCGCCAAGGAGGGGGGCGAGAAGTCCGCTCAGGCCCCATGTCGCCCCCAGCACCCCGGCGTAAGTGCCGCGCAGGTGGGCGGGCGCGAGCGCAGCGACGACACCGGGTGCCACGGCGGCCTGCGCGACCTCCCCCAGCGTCCAGACGAGGACGGCGAGCGCGTAGAGGGGCGCAGTGTCGGCCAGCGCGTTCATTCCGAAGCCCACCCCCGTGAGGAGCAGGGCCGCGCTCAGGACGCCCGCCGCCGGGAAGCGCCCCAGCAGCCGCGCCGAGAACAGCCCGACCGCCACGATCAGGAGGCCGTTGAGCGCAATGACCCCGCCGTAGGTCCGCTCGTCCAGCCCGTCGGCGCGCATGGCGAGCGGCAGGGTCACGTACCCCTGCCCCATCACGACGGCGAAGAGGAGCGTCAGCGCCGCGAACGCGAAGAGCAGCGGTTCACGGCGCAGGACGGCGACGGCACCCGCCCTTCCCGTTCCCGCCGTCACCTGCGGCCTCGTCTCCGGCACGCCGAGGGCGATGAACCCGGCGTACACCAGCAGCGTTGCCGCGTCCACCACGAACAGCAGCGGGTACGAACGCGCGGCGATGGCCCCCGCCAGGATGGGGGCGAAGGCGAAGCCGAGGTTGACCGCCCAGTACATCAGCCCGTAGGCGCGGGTACGCTCCTCGGGCGGCACGAGGTCGGCGACGGCGGCGTTCGCGGCGGGGCGGTACATCTCGCCGATCAGGGCGAAGACGAAGGCGCAGTTCAGGATGAGCGGCAGACTCGGTGCGAACCCCAGCCCCAGCAGGAAGGGCGGGCTGAGCGTCAGCGCGAGAAGCATCACCCGCCGCCGCCCCAATCGGTCCGCCAGCACCCCGCCGCCGAGCTGCGCGAAGAAGCCGCCGAGGCCCAGTGCATTCACCGCCAGCGTCGCCTGCATGGGTGTCAGGTCACGCTGGGCAGTCAGGAACAGCGTCAGGAAGGGCACCACGAAGCCGCACAGCCGGTTGATGAGGGTGCCCCACCACATCACCCAGAAGGGGCGCGGCAGGCTGCCGGTGAGGGCGGAAAGGGAGGCCCGGAAGGTCACCGCCTCACTCTAGGACCGCACGCCGAGGCTGAGCGGGCTACGCTGACGGTGGCCCCGTCATGCCTGCCGAACACGCCCTCACCCCAGAAATCCGCGCGATGCTGGACGCCCTGCTCCCCGGTGTCCGGGCCGCCCTCGGTGGCGATCTCCTCGGCGTCTACCTGCGCGGCTCCCTCGCGCTGGGCGATTTCGACCCGGAGACGAGCGACGTGGACTATCTGGCCGTCACCGTGCGCCCGGTATCGGAGGCGCAGTTCGCCGCCCTCGCCAGGCTTCACGACCGGCTCGCCGCCCTGCCGGGCCGCTACGCGCACCATCTGGAAGGTTCCTACATCAACCGCGCCGCCCTGCGCTACTTCGGCCCCCACGAGCGGCGTCATCCGACGGTGGGGCCGGACTGGGCCTTCGGGTGGGGCGACCACGGCGGGAACTGGGTCCTCGAACGCTGGATCGTCCGGGAGCGCGGCGTGACCCTGCTTGGCCCGGACCCGAAATCACTGATCGCGCCCATCTCGGCGGAGGACCTGAAAGGCGGCGTGCGCGAGGAATTGCGCTCGTGGACCTCCCAGCCCGATGAACCCGCGTGGCTCCTGCGCCGCAGCTATCAGGCCTTCGCGGTGGAGACGATGTGCCGCGCGCTGTTCACCCTGCACACGGGCGAGTTACCGAGCAAACCCCGCGCGGTCGCCTGGGCGCTGGGCAGCCTTCCCGAGCCGTGGCGTGAACTGGCGGGGCGGTCGCGGGAGTGGCGGCGGGACGACACGCCCGGCCCGGCGACCCTGCCGGAGATCATGCGGTTCGTGCGGTGGGCGGCAGCAGAGGGGGAAGAGGCAGTCCGTCATCCCTGACTTCCGCCGCTTTGGGCGATTCGGGACGGCGGCACCCTCCCGACCATGCTCTCCTGCTCCTATGGACGCCCGGCTCCTCGACATCCGCCGCATCTACCTCGAACCACGGGTGCCCGAGTACGCGCGGGGCCGTGACATCCTCGCGCGCTTTCCGGGGGCCGAGCGCATAGAGGTTCCCTCCCACTGGAACATCCCCGGCCTGCACGGCAACGCGGGCCTCGTGCGCGACTGGGTGCGGCTCAAGCGGCAGGTCCTCGTGCTGGGTGTCCGCAAGACCTTCACGACCCGCGCCAATGGCCGCAGCGCCGACTGGATCGCCCCCGGCCTCGCCAACGGGTGCGCGCTCGCCTGCGCGTACTGCTACGTGCCCCGGCGCAAGGGCTTCGCCAACCCCATCACGACCTTCGTGAACATCGAGGAGACGCTGAGCGCCCTGCGGCGGCACGCCGAGCGCCTCGGCCCCAAGCCCGACCCCAATCAGGTGGACCCCCGCCTCTGGGTCTACGACGTGGGCGAGAACAGCGACCTGAGCGTGGACGCGCTGCTCTCGGACAACGTGCGCGACCTCGTGGCGCTCTACCGCGAGTTGCCGAACGCGAAGGCCTCCTTCGCCACGAAGTACGTCAACCGCGACCTGCTGACCTACGACCCACAGGGCAAGACGCGCGTGCGCTTCTCGCTGATGCCCGCCGCCACGGCGCGCGTGCTCGACGTGCGGACCTCTCCCATGCGCGAGCGCATCGCCGCCGTGAACGACTTCGTGGAGGCGGGGTACGAGGTTCACCTCAACTTCTCGCCCGTCGTCGTGTACGAGGGCTGGACCGCCGACTACACGGCCCTGCTGCGCGAGGTGCGGGACACGCTCTCGCCCCGCGCGCTCGGCCAGCTCGCCGCCGAGGTCATCTTTCTGACGCACAACCGCGCCCTGCACGAGGTCAACCTGGGCTGGCATCCCAGGGCCGAGCGGCTGCTGTGGCGACCCGGCCTTCAGGAGGTCAAACGCTCCGAGAACGGGGAGGAGAACGTGCGCTACCGCCGGGGCCTCAAGGGCGAGGCGGTGCGGCGCTTCACCGACCTGCTCGCGCGCGAACTGCCGGAGTGTCGGGTGCGCTACGCCTTCTGAGTGCCGGATGCGCGGGGAAAATCACCGGACCAGACGCCTTCTCCTCCTTGCAGTCAGAGACGGTGACAAGAAACGCTTGGGTCCTGCCCGGACGGCGGAAGTGCTCCTCTTCCCCGACCCGTCATCCACGCCGGGCGCTCGGGGGGAGGCGGCGGGCCTGTGCTCGGGCATGGGGAAGGGTCACTCTGACGTTCTCGGAGGAACGAGAGACGACATGGCGTCGCCCCTTCCCCCTCGGGGGGAGGCGGGCACACCACGGGGCCGCCCACCGTCTTCTGAGCGGACCTCGCTGAAACACGCGCTGAGCGTCCGTTGATCATCCTGCAAAACCCCTACCTTCGGGGCAGGACATGGACAGGCGCATACACCAGGCTCGCGGGGCGCCGTCCCACCATCCCACCCATCCCCAGGGAGAGACGCCCGTGACGCATTCGGTCATCACAGAAGAATTCCTGCGGCCCGACGCCCCCTCACCCGGCGACTCCCCCGACGTGCGGGTGCGGGTGCCCACGACCGGGGACCTCGACCGCCGGGCGCTGATGAACGGCGTGGTGCTCGCTGGTGCCGAGGCCGCCGCCGTGTGGCTGACCTCGGGAGTGGTCTTCCACCTCACGGTGACGCACGTGGACGCCCTGCCGTGGCAGCTTGGCTTCACGGCGACCTGGCTGGCGGTGGCCGTCCTGATGCGGAGTTACCCCGGCTATGGGCTGGACGCCAGCGAGCGGCTGCGGCGCACGGTGTTCTCGGCGCTGGCCGCCTTTCCGGGGCTGCTGGGCGCGGCGCTCGCCGAACACGCGGGGCCGGGCGCGGTGGCCCTGCTGCTGGGGCTGGGGCTGGGCCTGAGCGTGCCCGCCGCGCTGCTCGGGCGCTTTCTGGCGTCCCGGTTGCTGTGCCGGGCGAACGTCTGGGGGATCGACGTGGCCGTCATTGGGCACGGTGAGGCCGCCGCTCAGGTCACGGAGACGCTGCACAACGACTGGAGCCTGGGCTACCGCCCCGTGGCGGACGGGCAGGCGAACGTCGCCATTCTGGCGGTGCCCAACATTCCCTACGCGGTGCGCGACCGGCTGCTCGACGGGCCGCTGGCGCTGTTTCGGCGGGTCCTCGTGATGGTGAGCCAGCCTGCCTCCGACAGCCGCTGGGCGGGGTCGCACCACCTGGGCAACTTCAGCGTGCTGGAGGCGCGACGCCGCCACCTGGAACCGGGCGACCTGCGGCAGAAGCGGGCCTTCGACCTGCTGGTGGTGGCCGTGCTCCTCCCGGTCCTCCTGCCGGTGCTGCTGCTCGTGGCGCTCGCCGTGGCCGTGGACTCGCGCGGGTCGGTGCTGTACGGGGCCAACCGCATGGGCTGGCGCGGCAGCTCCTTCCGCTGCTGGAAGTTCCGCACCATGCACGAGAACGCCGAGGAGCGCCTGGCTGAGCTGCTGGAGCAGGACCACGAGGCCCGGAATTACTACGACCTCTACCACAAGCTTCCCAACGACCCGCGCGTCACGCGGGTGGGGGCGCTGCTCCGCAAGACCAGCCTCGACGAGCTGCCCCAGCTCCTGAACGTGCTGCGCGGCGAGATGAGCCTCGTCGGCCCGCGCCCCTACCTGCCGCGTGAGCGCCCCAAGATCGGCGTTCACGCCGACGTGATCCTGGGCTGCCGCCCCGGCATGACCGGCTGGTGGCAGGTGTCGGGCCGCAGCGGCACCCGCTTTCAGGAGCGCGTGCAGATGGACCTCCAGTACGTGCGGCGCTGGAGTCCCTGGCTCGACCTGACGCTGCTCGGGGCGACCGTCCGGGTGGTCCTCGCGCGCAAGGGGGCGCACTGATGTCCCGCTTCCGCTTCCAAGTAACCCCTTCCGGGGAGGGGGGCTGAGTGGGGGGCATTGTCGGGAGTGTGCGCCGACGACCCCTGCCCACCGAGGTGCTGGGGCTGGACGCTCTGCGGCACCGTGGGCCGGACGCTCAGGCGAGTGTGCTTGTAGGCGGTGCCCACCTGGGTCACACGCGACTGGACCTCGGCGGTTCCGCCGGCAGTGCCCAGCCCATCAGCGACGTGCATGACCTAGCCACCCTCGTCCTCGACGGGGAGGTCGACAACCACCGGGAGCTGCGCCGGGAGTTGGAGGGGCGCGGGCACGCGTTCGCCACCCCCTCGGCCCCCGAGGTCGTCCTCGCGGCGTACCTGGCGTGGGGAATGGCGGGCCTCGCGCGGCTGCGGGGGATGTTCGCCCTCGTCCTGCACGACCGCCGGGACGGCAACACCGTCCTCGCGCGCGACCCGCTCGGTTTGAAACCCCTCTTCTGGGCGCGTGGGCGCGACGGCTCGGTATTCTTTGCCTCGGAGGTGGGTGCCCTGCTCGCCTGCTCGGGCGTGGGCGTGGACCCCGACCTGACTTCGGTGCTGGAGACCTTGACCTCCCGCCACCCCTTCGGCCCCAATACCCTGTACGAGGGGGTCAAGCGGCTGGAGCCGGGCGTCGCGCTGGTCGTCGCCCCCCAGGCAAGCGCGGTGATTCGCGTGCGCTTCGGCAGTGTTGCCGAGGAGGTCGAGCGCCACCGCCGGGCGGGCACCGCTGTCACCCCGGCGGAGGTACGTGGGCGGGTGCTCGATTCGGTGGCGCGGCACACCCCAGGAGACGGGCCGTTGGGGTGTTTCCTGAGTAGTGGTCTGAACTCCGGCGTCCTCGCCCAGGTGCTCGCCTCGCGCGGTGGGGTGAATGGCGGAGAGCTGCACGCCTACGCTGTGGGCTTCGAGGGTGCTGTCTCGGAGACGAGCGAGTTGCCCGCCGCGCGCCGATTGGCCGAGGAGCTGGGCATGCGGCTGCACCCGGTCATGCTCGCCGCCTCGGACCTCGTGGCGCTCGCGCCGTGGTTGTCGGGGTCGCTCGACGGCCCGTTCGCGGAACCCGCCGATATCGCCCTGCTCAAGCTGTCCCGGCGGGCGGCGCAGGACGTGCAAGTGGTTTTGTCCGGGGAGGGTGGAGACGAGACCTTCGGGGGGTACCCGAAGTACGCTGTGGACGGGCTGGCCGGGTCGCTAGGACCGGCCCTGCGTCCCCTGCACCGCTGGCTGGGCCGCCGGGGCCGGCTCGGCATCGCCGCCGACGCCCTGAGCGAGCCGAACCGGGCGACGCGTTGGATGCGCTGGTTCGCCAACGACGACGCGCCGCCCGCGCTTGTGGGGGCGCTCGTGCGGGCCGGGGCGCGTCCTGGCCGCGCCCTGCACTGGGTGGAGGGCCGTCTGGACGCCTACCCCGAGGAGTGGACGGACCTCCAGCGAATGCAGGTCCTCGACCTAGAGGGCTGGCTGCCCAACAACCTGCTGCACCGGGGCGACTACACGGCCATGCAGGCCTCCCTCGAGGTTCGGCTGCCGCTTCTCGACCTCGCGCTCACCCCTTGGGCGGTGGCGCTGCCGGACGCGGCCAAGGTCCAGCGGCTGCGGGGCAAGTGGGCGCTGCGTCAGGCGTTTGACGATGCGCTGCCCCGAGCGGTCCTGGAGCGCCCCAAGAACGGCTTCCGCCTGCCGCTGGGGGAGTGGCTGGCCTCCGACCCCGGCCTGCGGGGCATGACGCGTGACTTGTTGTTGTCCCCCGGCGCGCGGCTGCGGGCCTGGCTCCCGGCACGCGAGCTGGAGGCGCTGCTCACCCCGGCGGCGCTCGCCCGGACGGGGGGGGCCAAGCTCGCCTGGACCGCCGTGTGCCTCGAGCTGTGGTTGCAGGCGGTGCGTGAGCAGGCGGTGGCCGCGTGAGGGCCGGGCGGGCGCGGCGATGCGGGGGGCGAGGGCACGAGCGGGCACGGTGGCTGGAGGAGGGAACGTGGTGGGTCGGGTGGGAGCGCGGCGGGAGAAACCTGGGTGGACGGAGACGGCGGGTCGGGGAGGGGGAGTCGCCCTTGCCTGACCGTCGGCGCCCACGCTCACCGCACTTCTACGGGTTGCCCCTGACCCCGGAGCGGCTCACGCACGCCGTGGAGGAGCCGACCCGCGCCGCCCTGCTCGCCGAGGCCGAGGAGGTCTTGCAGGGGTGCTGGCGCTTCTTTGCCTTCGCGGACGCGCCCTCCGGCCCGACGCTCGGCGGTTTGACTGACTGGCATCGCTGCGAGCTGACCGGGCACCGCGTGGGCGAGGGCCTCACGCCCGCCCCGGACTTCCGCGCACCCGCCGGGATGGGGGAGCTGAGGGGGATTTGGGAAAAGAGCCGCCACCACCACACCACCGTGCTCGCCCTCGCCTACGCCCTGACGGGCGACTCTCGTTACGCGGAGGGAGCGGCGGCGCGCATTCACGACTGGATAGGAGCCAACCCGCCGCTGCGGGGCGTGAACTGGTCGAGCGGTGCCGAGCTGGGCCTGCGCTTGATGTCCTGGGCCTGGTGTTTTGAGCTGCTGCGCCCCCACCCCAAGTGGGGGGATTGGTTCGGGCCGGAGTCCCTGCTGTGGCCGAGTGTTTACCGTCATCAGGTGTGCCTGGAGGCGTTCGGGGCGCGTCCACCGGGGAGCGGTGACCTGCTGGGTGGGCTGGCTGGGCAGTACGTGGCGAGCGTGACCTGGCCGGTCTTTCCGGAGTCCGCCGAGTGGCGGCGGGAGGCCAAGGCCAAGCTGATGCGGGAGGCGACCCTGCAATTTTTCGAGAGTGGGGTCTGCCGGGAGCGAGGCCTCGGGGCGCACGTGTTCGCCACCGAGGCGTTGCTGCTCCCGGCCCTGCTGGGGGAGAAGTGCGGTGACGCCTTTGACCCAGCGTACCTGGCGCGGGTGGCGCGGGCCGTCGCGGTGGTCGGTCGGTTGTGGGGCGTGGACGGCTCGCCGACGCCTTCCCATGACGTGGAGGAGCGGCTGAGCGTGCAACTCGAACCCCGAGCGGGGTTACGGGTGGACTGGCTGCTGCGGGTGGGCCGAGACTGGTTGGGCGTTCCGGTGCCGGAACCACGAGGCGACGAGTTCGTGCGCGGCGGGGCGCGGGCCGGGCGCGGGAGGGTGGTGTATAACGCCACCACCCTCCCGCCGTTGCCGCCCGTCCACCCCGCGTCTTCGCCCGCGCAGTTCGCCGCGATGGGCCGCCTCGTGCCCGGCAAGGGATTCGACCGCCTGCTGCGCAGCGTCCACCTCGCGCGCCAGGCGGGAGCCGACTTCCGGGTGAACGTGGCGGGGGAGGGACCCGAGCGCGGGCACCTGGAGACGCTCGCCCGCGCGCTCGGCCTGGAGGACACGGTACGCTTCGTCGGGTACGTCCCCGATCCTCATGGGTTCCTGGCACGCCACGACGCTTTTTTGCTCACGTCCACGGCGGAGGGCTTTGCCAACGTCCTCGTGGAGGCCATGTCCTGCCGCCTTCCCGTCGTGGCGATGGACATTCGCTACGGCCCTAACGAAATCGTCGTGCCGGGCGAGACGGGTTTCCTGGTGCCCGACGGCGACCTTTTCGGTTTTGCGGCCCGGCTGTCCGAACTCGCGGCGGCCCCCGCGCTGCGGGCGCGGCTCGGGACCGCCGGACGTGCTCGCGCCGAGGCCGTATTTTCCACAGCCCGCATGACCGCGCAGTTTCGGGACGTTTTCGCCCAAGCGGCGGGGCGGCCCCGCCCACAGAAGGAGGAAACGCATGTTCAGCATTCCTGGTGAGAGGCGTGGCCGCAGGGGAGACCGGACGGCGAGCGGTGGGCGGGTGAGCCGTCCACGGGTGTTGTGGATCGGTACGTCTGCCCGTGGCGGAATGTACGGGTACGTCGTGGCGATGCGGGCCACCCCGCTGTTTACCCGCTGGCGGGTCGGCTGGATCGCCACGCATGACGACGGCTCGGCGGGGCGGCGGCTCGGCCTTTTCGCCTCAGGCATGGCCCGGTTCGTCGGGCAGTGCCTGACCGCGCGCCCGCAGGTGGTCCATATCCACTCGTCGGCCTACGGCAGCTTCGCCCGTAAGGGGGTGCTGCTGTGGCTGTCCAGCCTTATCTTTCGCCTCCCTACGGTGCTGCACCTGCACGCGGGGGAGTTCCTGGATTTCTACCGCCGCTGCCCCGCCGGGGTGCGGCCCCTCGTGCGCGCCACCCTGGCCCGCGCCGACCGGGTGGTGACGCTCTCGCCCCACCTCTCCGCCGACGTGACGGCCATCGCGCCCACCGCGCGGGTCCTGGCCGTCCGCAACGGCATCGCCCTCACGCCCGCACCGCCCCGCCGGGACCGCCCGCCCCAGGTCCTGTTTCTGGGAGTCCTCGTCGAGCGCAAAAATCCCCTCGGGCTGCTGCGCGCCTGGGCGAGGGTGGAGCGTCCGCCCGGCGCGCGGCTGCGGCTGGCGGGGGACGGCCCGCTGCGGCCCGCCGTGGAGGCCCTCGTAGCCGAACTCGGCCTGGCGGACAGCGTGGAACTGCTCGGGTGGGTGGACGCGGAGCGCAGCGCGCGGCTCCTAGAAGAGACGGACATCCTCGTGCTGCCCTCCTACTTCGAGGGACAGCCCCTCGCCCTGATCGAGGGAATGGCGCGCGGGGTCGCCCTCGTGAGCACACATGTGGGCGGCATTCCCGACCTCATTGAGAACGGCGTGAGCGGCCTGCTGGTGCCCCCCGGCGACGACGACGCCCTCGCCGCCGCCCTCGCCCCCCTGCTCGCGGACGGCGAGTTGCGTCGCCGCCTGGGTGACGCAGCCTACGAGCATGCCCGCCAGGAGTTCAACATCGAGCATACCTGGCACCAGCTCGACGCCCTGTACCGCGAACTCGCGCCGCACGTCCGGGGCTTGGAGCCGCTGGAGGCTGTCTGAGAGTCCCTGGCTCCGCCCGGTAGGGGAAGGGCTTCGCCACGCTGCCGGTGAAGGCCGTCTTCCCGCCACGGGGCCAACTCCCGGGGAGGAGTCTTCCTGACCTCTGGCCGGGAGACCCGGTTGGGCCTTCACCATGCTCATCCACCGCTCCCCTAGAGAGAAGCGGGCCGACGATCTCTTCCCACCTCACCGCCCTCCCCGTCGGCGAAGCTGCTGCCAGACCGCTTGGCAGCAGTTCGATTTCATGATGTTCCGCATCCACAAGGAGTTCGCTGGTATGTCTGTCGTCGAGAGGAAAAGAACCGAGAGGCCGGATCGCCTTACATATGGGGAAAGGGGAGGGGAAACCGTCCCCCGACCTCTATGCCGCACAGCCCCGCCGAAGGGGGTGCCGTGCTGAGGCGTCTGCGGCGGCCCCTTGCCTGTCTCGCCGGGCTGCTCGTCGCCGTCGCTCCACCGTCCCAGGGAGCCAGTCCCCGGCGGGCCGGGGGAGACGTCACGCCCCCGACCATTACCCTCGCGGTGAGTTCCAAGAGCGTCACCGCTCGCGGCAGCCTCACCCTGAGCGCGACGGCGACGGACGCGAGCGGGATCGCGCGGGTCGTGTTCTACGACCGGGGTCGGTGGGTCGGCGAGGACACCACCGCTCCCTATACGCTCACGGTCGCGGCCACGTCGGCGCTGTCCGGGGAGCACGTCTACACGGCGCAGGCCCACGACCGGCGCGGGCGTCACGCCATGTCGGGCCGCGCCACGGTGGCGGTGAGCATCGCCGAGGCGTCCGCCGCCGAGTTGCTGCGGGACAGCCGCTTCGGTCAGGGGGCGAGCGCGTGGTGGACGGTCGGCGGCCCGGCCCTCACCACGTCGGGCGACCAGGCGTGCTTGCAGATCGGCACTCCCGGCGAGCAGCCGTGGGACGTGCTGCTCGGCCAGTCCGGCCTCCCGCTGGAGCGGGGCGGGACGTATACCCTCTCGTTCACCGCCCGCGCCGCCGAACCGACCGCCTTGACGGTGATGGTGCAGGGTGCCCGCCCGCCCTACCCGGCGCACTTCAGCCGCCAGGTCACGAACGTCGGTTCCGTTCCCCGCACCCACAGCTTCACCTTCCTGAAGACCGGGGGCAGCGATCCGGCGGCGTCGCTCCAGTTCAAGCTGGGCGGGCAGAAGGCGACCCGCGTGTGCCTGAGCGGGCTGTCGCTGCGCCGGACCTTGACCGGACCGGGCGCGTCCCCGCCCGACGACCGCGCTACCGTGCGGGTGAACCAGGTGGGCTACCTGCCCGGTGCCCCGAAGGTGGCGGCGGTCGCCCACGACTCGCCCGTGCCCCTGGGCTGGGTCCTGCGCGGCACCGAGGGAAAGGTCGTCGCCTCGGGTTTCACCCGCGTGTTCGGGGCGGACGCCGCGTCCGGCGACTTCGTTCACCGGGCCGACTTCACGGGCTTCCGCAGGCCCGGCGACGGGTACGTGCTGGAGGTCGCCGGGCTGCCCAGCCACCCCTTCCGCATCGCGGCGGACCTGTACGCCCGTCTGAAATACGACGCGCTGGCGTACTTCTACCACAACCGCAGCGGCGTTCCCATCGAGGCCAGGCACGTTGGGGACGCCAAGTGGGCCAGGCCCGCCGGGCACGCGGGTACCCCGACGAACGGCGAGGACCGGAAGGTGGGCTGCTTCGCGGGCCGGGACGGGCAGGGGAACGTCTGGCCGGGATGCGGGTACACGCTCGACGTGGTGGGCGGCTGGTACGACGCGGGCGACCACGGCAAGTACGTGGTGAACGGCGGCCTCTCGGCCTGGACCCTGATGAACCTGTACGAGACGACCGACCGTTCCGCGCGGACCAAGACCTTCCCCGACGGCAGGCTGCGTATCCCTGAGAACGCCAACGGGCGCAACGACCTGCTCGACGAGGCGCGCTGGGAGATGGACTTTCTCATGAAGATGCAGGTCCCCGACGGCCAGCGGCTCGCCCTGCCGGTCGGCGATCAGAGCGGAAACCTCTCCCGGCTGCGGCTTACCCCGGCCAATGCCTCGGGGATGGCGCACCACAAACTGCACGGGGTGCGGTGGACGGACCTGCCGAGCCGACCCGATCAGGATCGCCAGACCCGCTTCCTGTACCCGCCCTCCACGGCGGCGACCCTCAACCTCGCCGCCAGCGCTGCCCAGTGTGCCCGCGTCTTCGCCCGTATCGACGGTGCCTACGCCCGCCGCTGCCTCCAGTCGGCGCGCCGGGCCTGGAACGCCGCCGTTCGCGTGCCGAACGTCTACGCCTACGACAATTTCGAGGGAGGTGGGGCGTACGACGACACCGACCTGCGCGACGAGTTCTACTGGGCCGCCGCCGAGTTGTACACCACCACCGGGGAAAGGGGCTACCTTCAGGTGCTGAGGGCCAGCCCGCTGTTCCGCAACATGACCAGGCGCGGCGCGGATGAGGACCTCGCCTGGCGGGAGGTGACGGCGGCGGGCACCGTGACCCTGGCCCTCGTGCCGAATGGGTTGCCTGCCACCGACGTGGCGCGGGCAAGAACCAGCGTGGTCACGGCGGCGAACAGATACGCCGCCCAGGTGGGCGAGACCGGGTATCCCTTGCCCTTCAGCTCAGGGCGGTACCCCTGGGGATCGAACAGCAACCTGATGAACCGGGCGCTCGTCCTCGGCCTCGCCCACCACTTCACCCGGAACACGCGGTACCGCAACGCCGCCCTGGAGGCCATGAACTACGTGCTGGGGCGCAATCCCCTCGACCAGTCCTACATCTCCGGCTACGGCGAGCGGCCCCTCACCAACCCCCACCACCGCTTCTGGGCACAGCAATTGGACGGCAGCTTTCCCCCGCCGCCCCCGGGTGCCCTGTCGGGTGGGCCGAACTCCGACCCCGCCGACCCCACCGCCCTGCTCCTGAGGGGCCGCTGTGCGCCGCAAACCTGCTACCTCGACGACATCGGCACCTCGTCCATGAACGAGGTCGCCATCAACTGGAACGCTCCCCTCGCCTGGGTCGCCACCTTCCTCGACCAGACGGGACGGTGACGGAGGGGCGTCGGCGGGCGTCCGGGCCGCTCATCCCCCGCCGTCCGCCGGAGGATGAGGCGAGCGGGAGCGGTTAATTCACACCAAGACAGATTAGTTTGAATTTGGCATCAATGTTCCCTACGCTGACGGAATGCTGACCCGCCCATCGGAAGCCTGCCCGCAGGAGGTCTCCCCATGACCCTTGTGCCCCACCACGACGCGCCCGCGCTCTCGGGCCTCACCGATCAGGCGCTGCGGGTGCGGGCGGTGGAGGCGGCGAGCCTGTACGACGCGGGGACTTTGACCCACGTCCTCCACGCCTATATGACGACCGCCAGCCGCAAGGGCGCGCGGACCAGCCGCAAGACGCTGGATGCCTACGCGCTGGCCGTGCGCGACTTCGTGCCCTGGGCGCGCGAGAACGGCGTCTCGCTCCTGCGGCCCGGACGGCGCGACGGTGGGCGCTACGTGGCGCATCTGCAAACGCGCGCCTCGCTGGGCCGGGGCCGGGCCGGGCGTCTCTCCGCCGCTACCGTCGCCCAGTACGTCGCCGGGGCGCGGGCGCTGTACCGGGCGCTGCGCTGGGCCGGGGCCACCGACGCCCAGCCCTTCGAGAACGCCCACGTTCCCCCCGACCCGACCCCCGGTATCGTCCGCAATCCCCCCTACGGGCACGAGGTGGACGCCGCCCTCGCCCACTGCGACCCCCGGCTCGCCGCCCTCCTGCTGCTGTGTGCCCACGCCGGGCTGCGGGTCGGCGAGGCGCTCGGTGTGACGGTGGCCGACCTGCGCGGCGGGCGGGTCACGGTCCGGGGCAAGGGGGGCAGGGGGCGGACCGTGCCGCTCGGGCGGCGGGTGCGCGCGGCCCTCGCCCCCCTTCCGCCGGTGAACGCGGACGGTGCCCTGTTCGACTGGACCTACGCCCAGGCCACCTACCGCATGGGCCGGGCCTTCCGCGCCGCCGGGCACGGGGACGCGTGGCGGGGCTTCCACGCCGCCCGCAAGCACTCCGGCACCCGGCTCTACGCGGCCACGCGCGACTTCACGCGGGTCGGTCTGTTCCTCGGCCACGCCAGCGTGGACACCACCCGGCGCTACGTCGCGGTGCCGGAGGACGACGTGGCGGGGGAGGTGGAGGAGTTCTGAGGAGCCGTCAGCTCTCAGCGGTCAGCAGGGAGGGCCGGGCCGCTGCTCTACCATGCCGCATGACCCCCGACGAACGGGCCGCCGCCATCGCCGCCGAGTATGCCGCGCTCCCGGAGGTGCTCGCCGTCGCGCTGGGCGGGTCGCGCGCCGCTGGGAACGAGGACGCCGGTTCGGACATCGACCTGTACGTCTACAGCCGGGGGGAAGTGCCCGTGCCGCCGCGCCGGGAGATTGCCGAGCGCCGGGGTGAGCGGGTCGAGGTGGACAACCGCTGGTGGGGACCGGGGGACGAGTGGCTGGAGCGGGAGGGCGGCCTCCACGTCGACGTGATGTTCTGGCGGACCGCCGACGTTGGTGCCCACCTCACCGCCTCACTGGAGCGCCACGAGGCCCGGATGGGCTACACGACGACCCTGTGGCATACCCTCCGCACCTGCCGGGTTCTGTTCGACCGTGAGGGCTGGCTCGCGGACCTGGGGCGGCGGGCCGACCAGCCCTACCCGGACGAGCTGGCGCGGGCCATCATCGCCCTGAACTTTCCCCCCCTGCGTGGGGCGCACGGCGCATACCCCAACCAGATCGCCCAGGCCGTGAGGCGAAACGATCTCGTCTCCGTCAACCACCGCCTGACGGAGTTCCTCGCCTCGTATCTCGACATCCTCTTTGCGCTGAACCGCGAAACGCATCCCGGCGAGAAGCGATTGCTCACGCTCGCCGCCCGCCTGCCCCTCGTGCCCGCCAATTGCACGGGACAGGTCGAGCGGGTGCTGTCGTTCACCCCCGTCACCCTGCACGAGGTTCCGGAAGGGGTCGAGGCCATCGTGGACAACCTCGCCCGGTTGCTGGGGGAGCGGGGCGAGCTTCCGGCTTCCCACACCGCCGACGCTCGCCCCGCTTCCGTGGATTGACCCTCGGCTCATCCGTTCCCGCTCAGCCCGTCACCCCCTCGCGCAGGTCCACCGACACGGGCTGCGAGGGCAACTCCTCCCCCGTCTCCGGCGCGGCGCTGTAGCTGTGGGGGTCCAGTCCCCCGGCGGGATGGTCGAGCAGGTTGAAGGTCCCGCGTGTGAAGTGGGTGACGGCCCCCCCCAGACTCTCGGTCAGTGTGAGCGGGCGGTCGGGCGTGCTGATCTCCAGCGACCGCCGCAGCAGGTCCAGCCCCGCCCCGTCGAGCATCCCGATGGGGTCGCTGCTCGCCCGCACGCCGCCGATCACGTCGAGGAGGCCCAGCAGCGCGCCGCGCTCGTGGTCGCCCAGCAGGCTGCGCTCGCGCCGGGCGATCATCACGTCGGGGTCGGGGCCGTACCACGCGTGCTGATACCAGCGCGAGAGGGCCGTGTGCAGGGCGGTGCGCGCACTCGGCACCGATCCGTCCCCCAGGAAGACCCGCCGCGCCTCCTCATCCCAGATCGGGGCCACGTCCGGCCCGGTCCGCATCGCGTCCACGAGGCCGATGCTCGTCGCCAGCGGTGCCCCGCACCCCAGCAGGAAGCCGTCTTCCCCCAGGCCGTCGCGCAACGCCTGAAGGCCCCGGCGGTACGCCTCCGCGCGGCCCACACCGGGGTCGTGCCGCCGCCCCGGATGCGACGCCGCGTACAGGAAGTCGATCTTGAGGTAGTCGTACCCCCACGCCCGGCAGGTCGCCGCGAGGTCGCGCAGCCAGCTCAGGGCCTCCGGGTGCGTCGTGTCGAGCGCGTGGTACGGCCCGCCCCAGTTGTTCCCGAGGAGGAGCGGTGAGCCGTCCTCGTCCCCCAGCAGCCAGTCGGGATGGTCGCGCCGGAGCCTGGAATGCGGCCCCACCAGGAACGGGGCGAGCCACAGCCCCGCCCGGAAGCCCAGTTCCCCGAGCCGCGCCGGAAGGTCCCGCGCGTGCCCCCCGAACCCGTCACTCGCATCGAACCAGTCCCCGAGGTCCGCCTGAAAGCCGTCGTCGAGCTGGAACACGTCGAAGGGCAGGCCATGTTCGCGCGCCAGCCGGGCGTTTTCCAGCATGTGCTCCAGCGTGACGCCCCGGTAGTACGAGTACCAACTGCACCACACCCGCAGCGGCGCGGGGGACCTGGCCCCCATGTTCGCGCCGAGCCGGCCCGCCAGCCGCTCCACCGTCCCCAGCACGTCGTCCGTCTCCTCGAAGGCCACCTCCACCTCCGGCCCCTCCAGCGTGCAGGTCAGCTCCACCGCCTCCCCGTTCGCCCGCGCCTCCCACTGGGCGAAGGTCCGCGTGGCGTCCAGCAGGCAGCCCACCCAGCCGCCGCCATCCGGGCGCACGAGCGCGATCAAGGTATGCGAGCGCCACACGCCCGCCTCGCCGCTGGGGGGAAAGGCGGGGTCCTGCCCCTGATCGAGCATCCACTCCAGCAGGGCGCGGGGCTGGGTGTCCGTCAGGGGCCGCACCTCGGCCTCGCTCCACGACTGGTAGCCGCTCGTCAGGACGCGCAGGGATTCGGGAGGAAAGGGCAGGGTCCAGCGGTGGGAGGTAGGTGGGGTGGTCATGGGTGGGACTCCTGAGTGGGGGCGGGGGAAGTGGTGAGGGGCGGGCGGTCAGCCGTCAGCCCTCAGCGGTCAGCCAGGCGGCGGCGGGAGGAGTGTCGTTGTGGAGGGAAAGGAAAGTGGAACCGCGTCGGACCGGGCCGAGGAGCCTCTTCTGTTCTGTGCCCCTCAAGTCTTCCGCCCTCCGCCTCAGTCCGCCGCCTGCCGCGTCCGTAAGGTCTCGGGCACCCAGCCCCCGTGCTCGGCGAGCAGGTCGTCCACCAGTGCCCAAATCTGGTCGAGGTCGAGTTCGGCGGCGGTGTGCGGGTCGAGCATCGCCGCGTGGTAGATGTGCTCGCGGTCGCCGGTCACGAGGGCCTCCACCGTCAACGCCTGCACATTGATGTTGGTCTGCATCAGCGCGGCGAGTTGCGGCGGAATGCGCCCGATCCGGGTGGGCTGCACCCCCTGACGGTCCACGAGGCACGGCACCTCCACGCTGCACTCGTCGGGCAGGTTGGCGATGAGCTTGCCCACGCTGCCGTCCTGCGGGCTGTTCATCACGTTGCCGTACACCACGCGCGGCTGCCCCGTCACCATCGAGTGAATGATCAGCGAGCCGTACTCCACCGAACGGTGAACCTCCAGCGGCGCGGCGGGGTCCTGCAATTTCTCGCGCAACTGTTCCCAGCCGCCGATCTGTGCCTCACAGCGGCGGGGGTACTCGTCGAGTGGAACGTTAAAACGCTCGACCAAATCCTCCCGCCCCCGCTTGATGAAGTACGGCACATACTCCGAGAAGTGCTCGCTCGATTCCGTGACGAAGTACCCCAGCCGACGCAGCATCTCGTAGCGAACACGGTTCCACGCGGGCACCCGCCCCGACTCGGCCAGCTCCATCAGCCGGGGATAGAGGTCAACGCCCCTGTGCTCGAACTTGAGGTAAAAGGCCATATGGTTGATCCCCGCGCAGAGGTAGTCGATCTCCCCCACCGGGATGCCGAGGTCGTCCGCCAGCTCGCCCGCCGTGTGCTGGACCGAGTGGCACAGGCCCACCGTCTTGATGGGCGTCTGCCGCGCCAATCCCCAGACGTTCATCGCCATCGGGTTGACGTAGTTCAGGTGCAGGGTGTCCGGGCACAGCCGCTCCATGTCCCGGCTCATGTCGAGCAGCACGGGCACGGTCCGCAGCGCCCGCATGATGCCGCCGACGCCGAGCGTGTCCGCGATGGTCTGCCGCAGGCCGTACCGCTTGGGCACCTCGAAGTCGGTGACGGTGGCGGGCTTGTAGCCGCCGACCTGAATCATGTTGATCACGAAGTCCGCGCCGTCGAGCGCCCGCTCGCGGTCCGTCGTGGCGGTGACGGTGGGCCGCGCGCCGACCGCCCGCGCCACCCGCCCGGCGACCTGTTCGGTCACGTCCAGCCGTTCCTGATTGATGTCGAAGAGACGCACGTCGGCGTCCGCGAGTTCGGGAAAGCCCAGGATGTCCCCGAGCAGATTCTTGGCGAAGACGGTGCTGCCCGCGCCGATCATGGCGATTCTGGGTGGAGTCATGGGGGGACCTCGGGGGGGATGAGGGATGAGAGGTCGAGGAGTCGGGGAGTCGAGAAGTCGAGGAGAGGTGGGTGGTGACAGGTGTTCTTTTTTCTGGGAGAGGGGGTGAACGGGCCTCGTCGCCCAGAACATAACCGCCCCACTCCATGTCCCACCGCATGGGAGGTTAGGCATCGGGGAAGGGCAGGAACAGTCGCAGCCGCACATGGCCTGGGCGGTCCCTGCCCCGATCGGGGAGAGAGGCCGGGACCGCCCTAACCCCTCACTCCTGACGCCCCACCCCTCACTTGAACAGCGCGTTGACCTTCGTGTTGGCTTCCTTGAGCACGTCCGCCGCCTGCGCCTGGCCGAGGAAGACCCGCTGCATGGCGCTCGTCATGATGTCGTTGACCTGCGCGGCGTTGTCGGTGATCGGGAAGAGGAACGTGCCGCCCTTGGCCTTGGCCTGGTTGACGAAGGCGGTGGAGTTGATGCCCCGCGCCTTGTGCGCGGCGACGGCGAGGTTGGTGGCCGAGGGGATGGCGGGCAGGACGACGCCCGTGCGGCCCACCGCGTTCTGGCACTCGGCGGAGGCGAGGTACTTGACCCACTGCCACGCCGCGTCCTTGTTCTTGCTGCCCGCCCAGATGGAGTCGGCCAGCCCGTTGAACATGCTCTTGCGCGTGCCGTCCGGCCCCTTCGGCAGCGGCGCGATCCCGACCTTGAAGGGCAGCTTCGAGGTGTAGTCGCTGATCATCCACGAGCCGTTCGTCACCATGACGGCCTTGCCCGCGCGGAAGAGCGAGTCGCCGCCGCTGGCCTGCACCTCCTGAAAGCTGGGGATCAGCCCCCGCTTGAGATTGAGGTCCGCGAGCCACTGAATCGTCTGCGCGAAGCGGGGATCGTCGTAGTTGTACTTCGTGCCGAACGGCCCGTTGTTGTGCTTCCAGCCCGTCGTGGCCGTGTAGAAGGCCCACTCGGTCTGCCCATTGAAGCCCGCGCCGTACCCCGTCATGTAGCCGTACTGATTGACCCGCCTGCGGTCGAAGTCGGGCGACAGCCCGTTCTTGCCGTTCCGGTCCACCGTCAGCCGCGCGATGGTCCGCTGCCAGGTGCCGCCGTCCCTCGGGTTCCACGTCAGGTTGGCGAGGTCGGCGGGCTTCAGCCCCGCCTTCGCCACGAGGTCGGCGTTGTAGAAGATGGCAACGGTATCGAAGTCCTTCGGCAGCCCGTACCGCTTGCCGCTCCGGGTCCAGAGTTGCGCCAGACCGGGGTAGTAGGCGGTGGTGGACACCTTGTCCCTGGCGATATAGGAGTTGATGTCCAGGAGCTGATCGTTGGAGGCGAACTCCGGGAAGTACGCGAGGTGGTTCGTGAACACGTCGGGGGCCGTGCCGGAGACGAAGCCGGTGGTGAGGCCCGTCCAGTAGTCGCCCCAGCCCTTCTGGGTGATCTTCACGGTGATGTCGGGGTTCTTCTTCGTGAAGTTGGCCGCGCACTGCTGGTAGGCGGGCTGCTGGCCGGAGTCCCACAGCCAGTACTGGAGGGTCGTGGCGGCGCTCGCCGTGGCGGACAGGGTGGTGAGGGCGGCGGTCAGGGTCAGGAGCTTACGCATAGGTCCTCCGTGGGACGGGGCGGGAGAGGGCGGATTCGGGTGAGGGGGTCGGAGATGGGGAAGGGGCGGGAAGGCTGGCTGGAGGAGAGCGGCTGCCGGTCACACCACTCCCTACTTCGTGCCGCTGAAGGCGAGCGACTCCACCACGCGGCGTCCCAGCACGATCAGCAGCAGGAAGACGGGAATCGCCGCGATGAAGGTCCCCGCCATCAGGCCGGTCCAGTCGGGCACGCCCTGGGGGGTCTGCGACTTGAACACCTGGAGGGCCACGGGCAGCGTGAACGACGCCTCATCTTTGGCGATCAGGAAGGGCCAGAAGAACTCGTTCCACATCCCGATGGTCGTGAGGATGGCGAGCGTGGCGATGGGTCCCTGGCTCATGGGCAGCGTGATGCGCCAGAAGATCGTGAAGGGTCCCGCCCCGTCGAGAAAGGCCGCCTCCTCGGTCTCCTTCGGCAGCGACAGGAAGAACTGCCGCAGGAAGAACACCGCGAAGGGCGTCATCAGGATGAAGGGGGCGATCATGCCGGGGATGGTGTTGAGCAGGTTCAGGTTTCTGATCGTGATGAAGTTGGGGATGAACAGCACGATGCCCGGAATCATCATGGCGATCAGGAACATGGTGAAGATGGCGTCCCGCCCCGGAAACTTCAGCCGCGCGAAGGCGTAGGCCGCCATCGCCGAGAAGAAGGTCTGCCCCACGACGATGAGGCCGGTGAAGACCACACTGTTCTTCATCGCGTTCAGGAAGTTCACCGAACTCCCCGACCCGCCCGCCGCCTGCACCTCCTCCAGGCTCAGCAGGCCCAGCACCCGCTGAAAGTTGACCAGCGTCGGCTCGCTCGGCCACAGCGAGGCGGCCTCCGTGAAGAGCGAGCGGCTGCCCGTCAGCGCCGTTTTTAGAACGATCCAAATTGGGAACACGGAAATCAGGAGGATGAGTGCGAGGCCGAGCCAGGCGAGCAGCCTTCCGAAGGGAAAGGGTTTGCGGGGGCGGTGAATCTGGCTCGGCGTGTTCGGTACGGTCGTCACGTGCGTCTCCTTGAGGCTGGGGGCTGACGGCTGAGAGCTGACGGCTGAGAGCTGACGGCTGAAAGCTGAGCGCTGACTCCTCACTCCAGGTCCGACTCGTTCGCCCTAAGGAGTCTCATCTGCACCAGCGTGAACAGGATCAGGAGGGCGAACAGAATCATGCTCATCGCGGTCGCGTAGCCCATCCGGAAGAAGCCGAAGGCGTTCTGATAGATGTAGTACACCAGCACCTTCGTCGCGTCCGCCGGGCCTCCCTGGGTGGCGACGGCCACCGTGTCGAAAATCTGGAACGAGCCGATCACCGAGGTCACGAGCACGAACACCGTCACCGGGCGCAACAGGGGGAGCGTGATCTTCCAGAAGGTGTTCACCTCGCTCGACCCGTCGATGGCCGCCGCCTCGTACACGGTGCGCGGGATCGCCTGAAGCCCCGCGTAGAAGAGCAGCGCGTTGAAGCCCATGTGTTTCCAGACGTTCACGAGCGCGATGGTGGGAATCGCCTGCTCGGCGGAGTTGAAGAAGGGCTGTTTGCCGAGGGGAGTCGCGTCGAGCCACTGGTTGACGATGCCCAGCAGGGGGTCGAGCATCCACAGGAAGATCATCGCCACCAGCACGCTGGAGAGCAGATAGGGAACGATCAAAAGACCCTTGATGAACATGCTCTTCACGAGCCGGTCCATCGCCACCGCGAGTACCAGTGCGAGCAGCGTCTGGAGCGGGATGTTCCACACCACGTATTGCAGCGTGATGCCGAGCGCCGACCAGAACTTGGGATCGCGGATGGCCTCCTGGTAGTTGGCGAGGCCCACCGCCTCGGGCGCGCTCAGGAGATTCCAGTCAGTGAAGCTGATCTGGATGCCGCGCAGCGCCGGGTACA
The DNA here is from genome assembly GCF_036543075.1 of Deinococcus sp. YIM 134068. Classification (NCBI taxonomy): domain Bacteria; kingdom Thermotogati; phylum Deinococcota; class Deinococci; order Deinococcales; family Deinococcaceae; genus Deinococcus; species Deinococcus lichenicola. The sequence goes on along the minus strand of NZ_JAZHPF010000002.1, from coordinate 108,870 downwards.
GGTAGAAGACCACGAAGCCGATGATCGCGGGCAGGATAAAGAGGTAGCCCGCCATCCAGCTCATCGAGCGGCGTTTGCTGGGGGCCTGCGCGGGGACGACGCGCGTCTCTCTCTGAACCGGAACAGTCATACACAACCTCCGTTAGGCGGACTCGCGCGGGACGAGGGTGACGGGAAGCCGGACTTCGGCGGATTCGTCGGCGGGGGCGCGGCCCTCCAGATGGTCGAGGAGCCGGTTCACCGCGAGGCGGGCCATCTCCCCGTGGGGCAGGTGAACGGTGGTCAGGCTGGGGGCCGTGTAGCGGGCGAACTCGAAGTCGTCGAAGCCGCTCACGGCCACCTCCACGGGCACGGAGACCCCCAGCGTCCGGGCGGCGAGGAGCGCCCCGGCCCCCATCCGGTCGTTGCCGCACAGCACGGCGTCGGGCCGGTCCTCCCCGCCCCACAGCCGCCGGAAGGCGAGTTCCCCCGCCTCGGCGGTCCAGGCCCCCTCCTCGAGGCGGGCGCGGACCCCGTGGGCGTGCGCGGCGGCCAGGAAGCCCTCCCGGCGCAGCACGGCGCTCGTGCCGAAGTCGTCCCCCGGCACCACGAGCGCGAGGTCGCGCCTTCCCCGCGCCACGTGGTGGGTGACGAGCTGGGCCATCCCCCCCACGTAGTCGGCGGTCACGGAGGGCAGCTCTCCCTCCGGGTCCGCGCGGTCGAACAGCACGGTGGGCACTCCCCACGCCGCCAGGGTCCGCATCCGCTCGGGGGGCAGGGTGGTGCTCGCCACCACGACGCCCGCGAAGCTCCGCCCCCGGAAGGCAGTTCGCAGGGCCTCGAAGCCCTCCGGGTGCTCCTCCCCCAGCATCGCCGTCGTGATGGCGTACCCCCGCGCGTTCGCCTCCGCGATAAAGGCCGACTGCACGAGGTTGCGGTACGGATCGGTGATGTCGTCCGCCGCGTGCCCGTAAAAGGCGCAGCACAGCGTCGTCACCCGCGACTCGCGCAGGGCCTTGGCGGCGGCGTTCGGGTGGTAGTCCAGCGCGCGAATGGCCGTCATGACCCGCTCACGGGTCGCCGGACGAATGGACGGGTGGTCGTTGAGGACGTTGGAGACCGTCTGATGCGAGACGCCCGCCTGCGCGGCGACATCCCGGAGCGTGGCTCGACTCATCACACCCCCTTCGGGCAATTGATTTGAACGTTCAAAAAGAGGTTGTCAGATTCTTGAGCGAATGTCAATGCCTGCGGAGGGCAGCTTCGACCCGGTTCAAATCGGGCGAATTAGATCGGGCGAATGCGAGCGTTGGGGACACGTGGGAGGAAAAGAGGAGGAGAGGGCCGTCCTCCTCCTACCCCCGCCGCGCGGCCCACGCGTCCCGCCGGGTGTGGGCCAGAGTTCGCGCCGCGTCCCAGAACGCCTCCTCCAGCGCCATGAGCTGCGGTGCGTCCACACGCTCAGAAGCAGGACGGAGACGGGAACGGTGCCGTCCTGGGGGGGAGTCCCGGTAGTCGGTCGCCTCCAGCCGGGCGAGCAGCGACCCTTCCGGGGAGCGGAGCTGGAGCCGGATCGCCGCGTCGAGGACCTCCGCGTCTCCCGCCCGCGAGGCCACCCTCACAAGCGCGGCGTAGGAGCGCGAGAGCGACTGCAAGTCCGCGACGCTCGGCACATACACCCACGGCCCGACCTCGCCGGGCAGGGCGAGAAAGCCGCTCCACTCCGTCTCGAAGATCAGGGTCAGCACGTCCCGCGCGCTCCCCGCCTCGCCCAGCCAGGGCCGCGCCCGCCGCAGGTCGGGGACGAGGGTGCGCTCCCGCCCGAACTGCCCGCCCAGCTCCCGCGCCCGTGATGGGAGGGCCACGTCGTGCAGTTCGGCGAGGTGCGTGAGCCGCGCCCGTCCCGCTCCGAGGGCCACCGAGCGCGGCGCGGATACGCCGAGCCAGTCCCAGACGGCCCGCGCTAACGTTTCTCCCTCCACACCGACCCCCTGGGCGCGCAGGGCGGCGTCCAATTCGGCGAACGTCGCGTCCGCGTTCCCCGAACGTTCCCACCAGGCGATGACCTCCGGGACGAGGGCCGGGTCCACCTCCTGCCCGTGTCGGCGCAGGCTCTCCTGAAGGCGGTCGGCTTGTCCTCGGCGGTCCATAGCTCGTCCCGCCGAGGCTAGAGCATCGGAGCACTCCCCATGCGGCTGATCGCTCCTTTCGTGGGAGTCTTGACACGTGGATGACTCCCCTGCCCGCGCCCCCGCGTCCCTTGTCCCACCCCACGACCCCCACCGACCCCTCTTCCACCTCACGGCCCCGGCAGGGTGGCTCAACGACCCCAACGGCATCGTGCAGCACGGTGGGCGCTGGCACGTGTATTACCAGCACAACCCGCACGGACCGCAATGGGGCGGCATCCACTGGGGGCACGCGAGCAGCGCGGACCTCGTGACGTGGCGCGACGAGCCGATGGCCCTCGCCCCCACACCCGGCGGCCCCGACGAGCACGGCTGCTTCTCGGGGTCCTTTGCCCTCGTGAACGGCACGCCCACCCTCTACTACACCGGCTGGCAGGGCGGGGTGCAGTCGCAGTGCATGGCGACGAGTCGGGACCTCGTAACCTGGGAGAAGTCCCCCAGGAACCCGGTCATTCCCCATCCGCCGGAGGGCGTGCGGCCCGGCGACTTCCGCGATCCCTGCGTGTTCCGGCATGGGGGGCGGTGGTACATGGCCCTCGGTGCCTCGCTCGACCACGACCGGGGCGCTGTGCTGCTGTACCGCTCGGATGACGGGCAGGGCTGGACCTACCGGCACGTCCTGTCCGCCGCCACCCGCACCGAACAGGGCCTGATGTGGGAGTGTCCCAACCTCTTCCCGCTCGGCGACCGCTGGGTGCTGACCGTCTCCGTGGTGCCCGGCCTCGGCGCGCGGTACTTCGTCGGCGTGTTCGAGGACGAGCGGTTCGTCCCCGAGCGGGAGGGCATTCTCGACGGGGACGGCGGGGCCTTCGCGCACCTCACGGCGACCGGCGAGAACGGGCGGGTGCTGCAATGGGCCTGGCTGAACGAGCGGCGACACCAGGACCTGATCGATCCGGGTGGCTGGGCCGGGGCGCTCAGCGTGCCGCGCGAATTGAGCATCGAAGGCGGGGACCTGCGGGTGTATCCCGCCGCCGAGGTCGCCCTCCACCGGGGGAGTTGCCTCATCGACGGGACCGTGACGCTGGGCGAGGGGGGGCCGTGCGCCTTCCGGGGGCGGCACCTCGACCTCTGCCTGCGGGTGGAGCCGGGGAACGAACATCCCCTGCACGTGACCCTCCTGCGCTCGCCCGACGGGGCCGAGGAGACGGTGGTGACGTACGACCCGGAGGCCCGCCAGCTCAGGCTCGACCGTTCCCGCAGTTCGCTCGACGCCCGCACGGTCCGGGATTCGCAACGCCTCCACCTCGCGCTGAGCCGGGGGGAGGGGTTGGACCTGCGCCTGCTCCTCGATGCCAGCGTGCTGGAGGTATACGCGAACGGGCGGGCCTGCCTGAGCAGCCGGGTCTACCCGACGCGGGCGGACAGCCTGCTGGGGTACGTGACCGCCGACCGACCGACACGGGCGCACGTGGAGATTTGGGTGATGGAGGGGGGCATCCCCGCCGATCAGGGGGGGCGGTCGTGATTCCTGTGCCGCCGTCCAATGCGGCGACCGGAGAGAACGCGCCTCCACCTCTCCATTCAAGAAGAGAACCGGACCATCCTGAAAACGGTCCGGCTTCGAGAGTCTTCCGGCAGTGGCGGGCGCGTCCCTACCCCTTGACCGCCCCCTGGGTCACGCCGCTGATGATCCACCGCTGGGCGAGCAGATACACGACGACCATCGGCGCAAGCGTCATCAGGTACGAGGCGAAGGCGAGGTTGTAGTTCGTGCTGAACTGGCCCTGGAAGATGTACTGCACGAGCGGCAGCGTGGCGAACTCCGGGTCGCTGATGATGACCAGCGGCAGCAGGAAGTCGTTCCAGGCCCACAGGCAGGTCAGGATGCCCACCGTCGCGTTCATCGGTGCGAGCAGCGGGAAGATGATCTTCCAAAAGGTCTGCCAGGTCGTCGCGCCGTCGATGAGGGCCGCCTCCTCCACCTCCCGTGGAATGGACTTGATGTACCCGACGTACACGAAGATGTTGAACGCCAGACCGTACACCACGTACAGGAAGATCAGGCCGTAGGGATTGTCCATCCCCCACGCACTCGTCTGCTTCACCACCGGCAGCATGATGATGGGGAAGGGGATGAAGAGGGCGCTGATGAAGTAGTAGTACAGGTAACGGAAAAAGCGTTTGTGCTGATTGCGCGCGATGGCGTAGGCGACCAGGGAGTTGGTGATGAGCGTCAGGACGACCGTCGTCACCGTCACCAGCGCGCTCGTCCGGAAGGCCGTGAAGAAGTTCGTGAGTCGGATCGCCTCGGTGAAGTTCTCCCACCGGAAGGAGGTGGGCAGGGCGAACAACGAGGCGGCGAGTTCCTGGGGCGTCTTGAGGGCCGTCACGACCGCGAGGTACAGCGGAAAGAGGATGGTCAAGGCCCCCAGGATGAGCAGGAGGGTGACGGGCCAGTTGGGCCGCTTGGTGTCCGTGTTCATGCCTCGATCTCCCGGCGTTGGAGGAACCTCGTCTGCGCGACCGAGATCACCACGAGGACGATGAAGAACAGCACCGCGTTGGCCGACTGGTAGGCGAACTGCCCGCCGTCGAAGCCGCCCCGGTAGATCAGGTACGACACCGACTCGGTGGACGTGCCCGGCCCGCCGCCCGTCAGGGCCACGATCTGGTCGAACACCTGAAGGAAGCCCTTCATCGCCAGCACCATGTTGATGGTGAAAAACGGGGCGATCATCGGGAAGGTGATGTTGCGGAACTTCTGCCACGGCCCGGCCCCGTCGATGTCCGCCGACTCGTACAGGTCGTACGGGATGGTCTGGAGTCCGGCGAGGTACAGGATGATGTTGAAGGCCGCCGCCTGCCACACCGCCACGAAGATGATGCCGACCCAGGCGAGCTGCGGGTCTCCCAGGATGTTCCTCGACAGCGCCGCGACGCCGAGCGCCTCCCCGATGCGCGGCATGAAGTTGGCGAAGAGGTAATTGAAGATGAACCCGACGATCAACACGCTCAGGATGTTCGGCAGGAAGTAGATGCCCCGCAGGAAGTTGCGGAAGCGGATGTTGCTGTTGAGGCCGATGGCGATGGTCAGCGCGATGAAATTGACCAGCACCGTCGAGAGGATGGCGAACAGGAACGTGAAGCGGTAGGCGGCGAGCGCCCGCTCGTCCTGAAAGACCTGGAGGTAGTTTCGCAGCCCCACGAAGTCGTAGTCGCCGTAGCCCCTGAAGTTCGTGAAGCTGTAGATGATGCCCTGGATGGCCGGGTAGGTGTGGAAGACGAAGAAGAGGATGACGGCGGGCAGGGCCATGAAGAGGTAGGTGTGGTCGCTCCTGCGGCGGCGCTTGGGCGGCGAGGCGATGACCGTGCTGGGCCGTCTGTCTTCGGTAATGGCACTCATGGGTCCCCCTGAAGGGGGCGTGGAGGCAGGTCCGGTCCACCCATCTGCCCCCGCGCCCGGCTCACACCCCTAGTAGCTGCGCTTGAGCACGTCGACCCAGGTCTTGTCCAGGCCGCTCAACGCCTTGTTCTTGTTCCTGTCCTGCAACATGGCCTGCCAGAACGTCTCGGCGCTCAGGCCGGGCGGGAAGAGGTTGAACGGCGCGCCCGCGATGCTGCCGCCCGCATAGCTCGCCTTCATGGCGGCCAGCCGGGGATCGGTGGGCACCGTGCCGACCTGCACGGAGGGCGCGTTGACCGCCCTCAGGTACGTGTTGGCGTTCTGCTTGCTCAGCAGGAACTGGAGGAGCTTTTGCACCTCCGCCGGGTGCCGGGTGTTCCGCGAGGTCGCCAGCAGCAGGTCCACGCTGCTCACCACGGTGTTCTTGCCGTTGGTCGCCGGGAAGGGCACCATCGCCACCCTGACCTTCGGGTTGGCCGCGAGGACATCCGGTAGCGCCCAGTCGCCCTGGATGTAGAACACGCTGCCCCCACGGGCGAAGGCGGCGGTGCCGTCCGCGTAGCTCGTGCCCAGCGGGTCTTTCTGGCTGTAGCTGCTGATCTCCAGCATCTTGTCGGCCACGCCGCTGTAGGCCTGCTGGAAGGTCGCCTTGCCCGCGTTCTTCTGCGCGGCGAAGTTGGCGGGCACCGTGTTCACCGCAATCGCGTTCATGAAGGGCAGCGTGACCCAGGCATCCTTGAGCGTGAGCGTGACGGGCGTCTGGCCCGCCGCCTTCGCCTTCTTGAGGGCCGCGATGAACTGCGCGTAGGTCTTCGGCGGCTGGAGGCCGAGCGCCCTGAGCTTGTCCACGTTGTAGATCAGGCCGATGGTGTTGGCCGTGAAGGGGATGCCGTACACTTCCTTGCCGCCCACGATGGCCTGAAGCTGCCGGATGTAGATGGGCTTGACGCTCCCCAGGATGGGGTCGGAGGCGTAGTCCCTGAACACGCCGCCGTCCGCGAAGCCCTTGAAGTTGGTGTCGCCGCCCATCGCCACGATGTCGGGGGCCTTGTTCTTCACGATGCGGGTCTTGAGGACCGCCACGAAGTCCGGCGGCACGGTCAGCGTAACTTTGATGTCGGGGTTCTGCTTCTCGAAGTCGGCGAAGAGCCGCTTCCACGTCTCCACGCCCTTGTTGCCGACGAACACCTCGATCTCGGTGGCGGCGGAGGCGCTGGAGGCCAGCAGGGACAGGGCGAGACTGAGCAGGGTGACGCGGGCGCGGGTCTGGTGCTTCATGCGGTGACCTCCTGGGCGGGCGGGGAACGTGAGGCGGGGACGGGGCGGGCGGTGGGGGTGGGTCATGGGCGGCGCTCCTGGGGGACGATGGGGCAGCTACGGTCATCTCGGGCGGCGGGTCAGACCAGGGCATCACCTGCCCCGGTGCGGGAGAGGTACACCCGCGCCTCGTGGGGACGGAGGGTCAGGTCTTCTTCCGGCTGCTGTGGCGCGTCGTAATTCGCCAGGAGCAGCCGCGTGGAGGGTGAGGCAAGGTCCGTCGGCCAGGGCAACGTCGCGGTCTCCCGGCTGAAGTTGAGCAGCACCAGCAGTTGCTCGTGCGGGTTGGTCCGGGTATAGGCGTACACCGTGGGGTGGTCGGGCAGCAGCAGGTCGTACTGTCCGTCCACGATCACGGGGTGGGTGCGGCGCAGGCGGATGAGGTCGCGGTAGTACCAGAAGATCGAGCCGGGGTCGTCCAGCGCGGCCTCGACGTTGATCTCCACATGGTTGGGATTGACCCCGATCCACGGCGTCCCGGTCGTGAACCCGGCATTCGGCCCGGCGCTCCACTGCATCGGCGTGCGGGCGTTGTCGCGGCCCTTGAGGTGGATGCGCGCGAGGGTGTCCTCGGGGGAGTGGCCGCCTTCCGTCACCCGCTCGCGGTAGAAGTTCAGCGCGTCCACGTCGCGGTAGTCCTCGATACGGGGGAACTGCACGTTCGTCATGCCGATCTCGTCGCCCTGGAACACGAACGGCGTGCCCTGGAGGGTGTGCAGGAAGGTGGCGAGCAGCTTGGCCGACTCCTCCCGGTACTCCCCGTCGTCCCCGAAGCGCGAGACCATCCGGGGCACGTCGTGGTTGGAGAGGTACAGGCTGTTCCACCCCTGCCCGTGTAGGGCGTGCTGCCAGCGGGTCGTGATGGCCTTCAGTTCGGCGAGGCTCCACGGCACCTTCGTCCAGCGGGGGGTGGGGTGGGTGGGGTCGGCGTCGAGCGCCATGTGCTCCATCTGGAAGATCATGCTCAGCACGCCGTCTTGCTCGTGCGTGTAGGCCACGCCGAGTTCGGGACTGACCCCCGGCGTCTCCCCGACCGTCAGCACGTCGTAGCGGTCCAGCACCCGCTCCTTCATCTCCCGCAGGTACTCGAAGAGGCGCGGCCCGTTCAGGAAGTGCTCCTCGGCGAGGGGGTGGGGGTAGTCGCCCCGCACGGTCCCCTCCGGGAAGTCGGGGGCCTTCGAGAGCATGTTGATGGTGTCCATGCGGAACCCGCCCAGGCCCCGGTCCAGCCACCAGCGCATCATGTCGTACACCTCCCCCCGCACCCGTGGGTTCTCCCAGTTCAGGTCGGGCTGCCGCTCGGAGAAGAGGTGCAGGAAATACTCGTCCGTCGCCGGGTCGTATTTCCACGCCGAGCCGCCGAAGTGCGACCCCCAGTTGTTGGGCGGCCCGCCGTCCCGGCCCGGACGCCAGATGTAGAAGTCGCGGAAGGGGTTGTCCCTGGATTTGCGCGACTCGGTGAACCAGGGATGTTCGTCGCTGGTGTGGTTCACCACGAGGTCCATGACGAGCCGCATCCCGCGCGCGTGCATCCCGGCGAGCAGCTCGTCAAAGTCCGCCATTGTCCCGAACTCGGGCTGAATGGCCCGGTAGTCGCTGATGTCGTAGCCGCCGTCGTCGTTCGGGGACCGGTAGACCGGGCACAGCCAGATCACGTCCACGCCCAGCGTTTGCAGATAGTCCAGCCGCGCCGTGATGCCGCACAGGTCGCCCACGCCGTCGCCGTCCGTGTCATGGAACGAGCGCGGGTAAATCTGGTAGACGACACTCTCTTTCCACCACGCCATGCAGGTCTTCTCCCTTCGGGTCCAGCGCGTTGAGAGGCGAAACTTCCATCCGGCAGCTCGGGGGACGATTGCCCCGTAAACGCTTACAGGTGTGGGCGAAAAGAGAGCCTCAGAGTCGGCGCACGCTTCGCCGTTCCACGATGGTCGTGGGGAAGACGGCGTGTCCCTCCAGTTTCTTGATGTCCTGAATGTGGTCGAGGAGCATCGTCGCGGCCCGGCGACCCATGCCGTAGAGGGGCTGGCGCACCGTGGTGAGGGGGGGCAGGCTCATCTCCGCGAGCGGGAGGTCGTCGAATCCCATCACGCTCAGGTCGTCCGGGACGCGAAGCCCCCTCGCGTAGGCGGCGGACATCACCCCCAGGGCCAGCTCGTCGCTGCTGGCGAAGATGGCGGTCAGGGGGCCGCCCTGCCGGAGAAGGGCCGCTCCCCCCACCTGTCCGTCCTTGAACGCGAAGCCCTCCAGACACAGGACGCGGCTGGGTTCGACCGCCAGCCCGTGGTCCCGGTGCGCCTCGTGGAAGCCCTCCAGGCGGCCACTCTGCTCGGGCGTCTCGTGGGCACCCCCGTAGAGCAGGCCGATATTCTCGTGCCCCTGACCGATCAGGTAGGACGCCCCAGCGTAGGCGGCCTGACGGTCGTCGCAGCGGACCGTGGGAATCTCTGGCCGCACGCTCTCGCCCGACAGGACGACGAGCGGAATCCGCAACTGCCCGATGAAGTCCGCGTACGCCTCACGCAGCACCTCGCTGGCGAAGATGATGCCGTCCACCCGCTTCTCGGCCAGAAGCTGGAGGTAGGCGAGGGTGCGCTCGTGGCCGCCGCCCGTCTTGCACACGATCACGCTGAAGCCCCGGCTGTGGGCCGCATCCTCGACCCCGCCGAGGACCGTGCCGGAGAACATGTCGGAGACGTTGGGAAAGAGGATCGCCAACGTCTTGGTCTGGGCGCTCATCAGGCTCCGGGCGACGGCGTTGGGCTTGTAGTTCAGCTCCTGGACGGCTTGAAGGACGGCGGTTCTGGTCTCTCCGGCGACCCAGTGCCCCCCGTTGAGGACTCGTGAAACCGTGGCCGTCGAGACGCCCGCACGCCTCGCCACATCTTTGATTGTCGGTTCCATCGGTGCCCGAACTGTAAGCGTTTACAGGTCGGTTGTCAACCTGGGATGGGCCTGACCTTCGAGGCGGCTGTCGGGGGTTCAGGCCAGCGCGTCTATCTGCCCGGACGGCTTGTCCCGGAAGGGCCGTCGAGCGAAGGCTTCCCCTACGTGTTCGCGTGTCCGTCGGTGGGACTCCCTGTGCCGGTGGGGTGCCTCTCCGCTCGCTGGATGGGGGGCACCGGAGTGCGCCCCCGATCCGCTTCTGGCCGATGATGGGTCGATGCTGATGGGCGCGCCCAGATGCTCGATGCGCCCAACGTCCGGCTGGCCGTCATGCGGAAGAAAGCCCTGCGTGAGGGCGGTGAAGGTCTCGTTGAGCTGGCGCTGCGTCTCGGCAGCGAGGGTGCCGAACACCAGCGACGACTTGCCGGACTCCGGTATGCCGGTGTGATCCAGGGCTTGGGGATGCCGATGGAGACGCCCCCGAGGGTGTTCTCCCGCGCGCCGTGAACCCTGATGAGGTGCTGGTCGCCCGTGCTGCCCTCCTCGGCTGCCAGTGCCGGACACGGACCCGCCTCCGCACCCTGGGGCGGCCCGTTCACACCCTCTGGTTGAAGCTCCGCTCCCCTGTCCCCTGGCCGTGCAACACTCAGGGTGAGTAATTAATACAAGTAAAGGTAACAAGCAAGGTAAAGCGAGGAAAAGGTAGGAGAAGCAGGCCGCCAGCACGAGGCCAGCGCACCCCTTATCCACCCCGTGCCTTCCTCCTCCTGCCTTCGGTCTTCCGGACCTTTTGAGGCCAAGAATGGCTGAAGTCAAATGGCTTGGGTCACTCAGAGCGGACCGATGAACGGGGAAGCGGAAGGAACCCCTTGGTTCCCACGCCTCGTTCCCTCCTGATAAGTGTTGGAGTGGCCCTGGTCCGAACAGGAGATGGCGAGGCTCCCCCCTGGCTACGGCGGATGCAGCAGCTCACGAAACTGGGTAGAGGACAGGACGATGAACTTGTCTCGCTGTCCGTGTCACCTTTTTGTATTAATCCTGCGGTGGGGAACGACCCTCGCTTCAACCTCACCCCTCTCCAGCCCCCAGCCCCCTCAATCGGCGGCGGTCAGTTCACGCTCGAGGTTCTCCACCTGGGCGCTCCAGCGTTCGAGGGCGCTGGACAGGCTGGGCAGGGGCCAGCCGCGTTCGCTGGCGAGGGCGCTGGGAAGGGAGGCGGGCAGGGGGAGGGTGGCGGCGTCCACCCCCTCCACCCCGTCGGGGTCCAGGCCCGAGACGCGGGCGACCTGCCGGGCGAAGTCGGCCCACGTCACGGCAGCCGCGTGGGCGAGGTGCCAGATGCCCGTCTCCCCGTCGATGAGGAGGTCGAGGACCGCGTGGGCGAGGTCGGGCACGAAAGTGAGCGAGACCACCCGATCCCGCGCGGCCCGGACCCGCCGCCCGGCCTGCAATTCACGGCGAACGTGGGCGGCGAAGTTCTGGGGGTCCCACGGCCCGAACAGGGCACCCGTACGCACCACCAGCGCGCCCGGCAGGCGGGCAAGCACGCCCTCCTCGGCGGCGAGCCTGGCGCGGCCAGAGGCATTCAGGGGCCCGGGCGCGTCGGACTCCAGGAAGGGTAGCCGTACCCCCTCGCGCGCCCCGAACACCAGGTCGGAGGAGAAGGTCAGGAGCCGCACGTCCTCCTTGGCACAGGCACGGGCAAGGACCTGCGGGCCGGGGACGTTCTCGTGGGGAATGCGCGGGTCATGTTCGGCGGCGTCCATTCGGACGACCCCGGCGGCGTCGACGACCGCCCAGGGGTGGTGGTCCTTCAACGTGCGCTCCACGGACGCGGAGTCGGCGGGGTCGAGGTCACGGCAGGAGAGTGAAAGGTGGGGCAGGCCGCGCCCCTCACAGGCGCGGGCGAGGGCCTGCCCGAACATGCCCGTCGCCCCCGTGATGAGGAGCGGGCGACCGGCGGGGGGGTCGGCGTGGACCGGGCCGTGGGGCGGGAAGGTGAGCCGCTCGGCCCGGTGCCACCAGCCCGGTCCCCCCAGCACGGGGTGGGCGGGGGGCCGACCGGCGGCGAGGTCGCGGGCGAGGCCCAGCAGGGCGGTGGGGCGCGGCTCGGGGGCGCGAACGTCCCACAGCCCGCTCTCGTAGTGGCCGCTTCGCCGGGTCAGGAGGCTGTTCCACTCGAAGGCCCCCAGCGCGGCCCAGGCGGTGACGGCGCGGACATCCGCCCCCTCCCTCCGCGCGTCCTGCGCCGCCTGCCAGGTCTCGTGCAACCAGCGGAGCTGCTCCTCGCGGGTGCAGCCGAGGTGAACTTCCGTGATGGCGAGGGGCAGGCCGTAGCGGTCGTGGGCCTCGCGCAGCCGGGCACCGGGGCCGCCGATCCCCTCCCCGAGGACCCGCACGGCCTCCACGTCGGCGTAACGGGCGCGCCCATTGCCCCCGTGGGTATGGGGCGGGTAACGGTGAAGCCGCTCGTCGAGGAAGCGTTCGCTCGTCACGTACACGTTCAGGCCCACGAGGTCGGGCGGGCAGGGATGCTCGGCAAAGGGGCGCAGCTCCGCCTCGGTCGCGCCCATCACCCGCCGCAGGTGGTCCCACAGGGGATGATGTTCGTCCACCCGGCCCATCAGGAGGTCGAGGCTCAGCCAGCGGCGCTCGTTCTCGAACCCCGCCTGATCCCGCAGGGCGGGGGTGCTGTGGACGAAGCCGAGGTCCTCGGTCTGGATCAGCCGAGCGGCGGGGTTGACCTTTCTGATCTCCCCCATCGCCAGCACGGTCGCCCGCATCTGGTGGAGCAGCGCCCGCCACAGACTCCGCTCGTCGCGGGCGTGGGGATACCAGTGGCCGTACAGCGCCGAGAAGCGGGCGGTGGTGAGCGGCTCGTTCACGGGCGTGTAGGCGTCCACGTGCGGGTAACGCTCCGCCACGGCGCGGGCATAGGCGCGCACGCCCTCCGCAAAGGCCGGGTCGAGCAGGTGCGTGCCGCGCGGTCCACTGCCGTGGTGGACCAGCCCGACGATGGGCGTGACCCCATGCCCGGCGAGGCGGGCCAGCCGCTCGTCGGCCCAGCGCCAGTCGGCGTGTTCCGGCCCGTCGGGGGCCGTCCGCTCCCACAGCAGCGGGAAGCGCACCGCCCGCGCCCCTACCGACGCGAGGCGGTCGATGTCCTCCAGACGGCGGTCGAAGCCGCTCAGGGCGAGCTGGTCGAGCGTCTCGTCCCCCACCCGGCTGACGGTCGGCTCCACCCCCACCCACAATTCCAGATTCTCCATCCCCGAGCCTCCCCAGCTATCTTTCCGCTCAAATCCGGCCACACGGCCTCCTCCGACCATGTGCCGGACCGCTGTTCATGAGATGTCGCCCACAGAACCAGACCCGCGAAGCGTGACGGTGACGCCGAAAACCGAAGTTCGGTCCCCACGTCCAGACCTGACGGGCATTGTGCCCGCTGGGGGCACCACGCAAGCCTTGAATGTCGCGTGAAAAACTTAATAGTTCTCCGGTCGACTTCCCGGCAAGAAGCGGGGGACCTCGCGGGAGGGGGGAAGAAACAAGCTGAGCGTCGCGCTTTTTGGGGAAGAATCGGACGGGCACCACCCAATTTCCCGCCGAGCCGACCTATCTAGGCAAGAGGGAGGGGAAGGAGATGCCTGGAGGTGCTGCCGTCAAGAAAAAACCGGACAACGTGTGTCCGGGGAGGGGTGGTCGGTTGTGGAGAGGGAACGCAGCCTAACGTTGGCCGAAGTCCACCGCGCCGCCGATCATGATGGGCAGGGTGGGCCGGGGGGCAAGTTGAACGGGACGGGCGGGCGGGACGGGCTTCTCCTTGGGACTGGGGTGGGGGCGGGACATCAGCGCTGCCCGAAGTCCTTCGCGCCCGCCTGCGGTTGCACGGTGCCTTCCGCTCCCGACACGCTGCGTTGACCGAAGTCCTTGGCCCCACCTGCCTGCGCTCCCGTGAGTGCGCTCATGAGCGTTACAACGAGAGCCAGGCTGACCTTACGTGCGGTGTCGCTTTTCATATGGTCAAGATAGGGGTGGGGTCGTATAAGGAGAGGGGGACGTGCTATGAGCGATTTCGAGGGACAGTACGAGGCGGGGCAGTTCGAGGCTGTCGTCACGCTTCTGGGGGGCCGGGCGAGGACCGCGCGGGACTACACCCTGCTCGGCCTGTCGTTGCTGAACACCGGGCGGCTGGAGGAGGCCGAACTGGCGCTGACCCGCGCCTCGCTCCTGGGCGACCCGGAGGGGCAGGTCGAACTCGGTAACGTGCTGCGGCTGCTGGGGCGTTTCGAGGAGGCCGTCGCCCACCTCGGGACGGTCACGCCGGACCTGAGCGGCGAACTCCACCTGCGCGCCCTGCGCTGGTGGGGGGTGGCGGAGTTTCAGGCCGGGCAGACGGCGGAGGGGCTGCGGCGGGTGGAGCGCGCGTGGCACGGCTACGTCGCGCTGGGGGACGAGGAATTCACCGCCCGCGTCACGGTGTCGCTCGCGCAGATGTACACCTTGCTCGGCAACCCGCGCCGCGCCAAGTTACTGCTCTCGGAGGCGGTGGCTGTGCTGCCCGCGCTGCCCGACCCGGCTCCCCGGCTGAGCGCCCTGCGAAATCTGCTGGAGCTTCAGATCGCGTACGGGGAGTTCGCGGAGGCGCGGGAGACGCTGGGGCAGGCCAAGCAGACCCTGCGCGAGGCCGACTCCCCCCGGCTGCGGGCGCTGCTGCTGACGAGCGAGGCCGAACTCCTGCGCCTGACCGGAGACTACGCCGCCTACGTGCGGGTCCTGGAGGAACTCCGGCCCCTCGCCGACGACCTCCAGGACCATAACCTGCGCGTATGGGTGATCTCGCGCCACGCCGAGCACCTGAGTCTCGTGGGGCAGCATGGCCGGGCGGTGGACACCCTGCTGAGCTTCGGGAGCGTGCCCGCCGACTGGCCCGCCGAGCTGTGGGCGACGAGCGGGGTGCTGGCCCGGCGGCGGGGGGACGCGGCGGGGGCGGCGGCGGAACTGGAGCGGGCGGCGGGGATGTTCCGGGACGCCGGGTGCCTGCCCGAACTCGTGCGGGTGCAGCTTCATCACGCGGCGGCGGCACTCCACCTGCGGCAGGAGGGGACGGTCACGGCGGCCCTGAAGGAGGCGCTGACCCACATGCTGCGGCTGCGGCAACTCGGGGAGTTCCGGCCTGACCTGGAGGAACTGAGCGAACTCCTGCACTATGCCGTTCTGGAGCCGGAAATCGCGCCGTACATGGAGCCGCTGCTCGACCGTCTCGCGCACCTCGCGGGGGCACCGACGCTGCCGGAGGACGGGGCCATCGCGGTGCAGGTGCAGACGCTGGGGCGGGAGACGGTCCACAAGGACGGCGAGGAGGTGCGCTTCACCTACGGGGGCACGGTGGCCGTCCTCGTGTCCATCGCCCTGAGGCCGGGGCGCACGCGGGCCGAGATGCAGCTCGACCTCTTCCCGGAAAAGGACGCGAAGAGCGGGGCGGCGTACATGCGCCAGTGCCTCAAGGAGCTGCGCGACCGCCTGGGGCCGCAGATCATCCGCTTCGAGGGGCCGCATCAGGCACCACGTTACGCCCTGGGGCGGGAGGTCCATGTGGACCTCGACCTGCACCACCTGAAGGAGGCCCTGGTGCGCGGTGAGATGGCCCGCGCGCTGGCGCTCTACCGGGGGCCGTTCCTCCCTGACCTGGAGGACAGCGAGTGGGCGCAGGGAGTCCGCGACGAGGCGCTGCTGGCCCTGACGCTGGAGCTGCGCCGCCAGATCGCTAACGCCGGGGCCGAGGGCGACCACCGGCGGGTGGTGCTCCTCGCCAACCAGTACCTGCGGGTGGACCCCCACGAGCCGGAGGTGCTGGAGCTGAGGCTGAGGGCCGCCGAGACCTTCGCGCCGCCGCACGAGCTGGCGCGGTACACGGCGGACCTGCGGCGGATGTTCAACTGAGGGGCGGTTGGAGAGGAGCGGTCAGCGGTCAGCTCTCAGCCGCCAGCAGGATTCGGAGTGGTTGTAGGAGAAGAGGCGGGACGGGGGAAAGCCACGAACTCTCGTTTCCTGTCTTCCTCGTCACTCACGGTCAGAGGCTCACCCCACCACTCTACCACCAAAAGCGACTCGCCCGGCAGACCTGCTCACCGGGCGAGTTCTGGCGCTGATGCCTCAGCCCACCGGTTGCGGCTCGGGCGTGGACGCCGTGAGCTTCTTGTAGGTCGTCAACGCCTGCGCCACCACCTGATCCATGTTGTAGTAGCGGTAGGTGGCGAGGCGGCCCACGAAGGTCACATCGGGGCGACCCTCGGCGAGGGCGGCATACCGTTTGTACAGCTCGGCGTTCTCGGGACGGGGCACCGGGTAGTACGGATCGCCCTCGGCGCGGGGCAGCTCGTACACGACGCTGGTGTGGCGGTGCTGCTGCCCGGTGATGTGCTTGAACTCGCTGATGCGGGTGTAGGCGTAGTCGTTGGGGTAGTTGACCGTGCCGACGGCCTGAAACTGCTCCTGGGCGTGCGTCTCGTGGACGAACTCCAGGCTGCGGTAGGGCAGCTTGCCGAACCGGTAGTCGAAAAAGGCGTCCACCGGCCCGGTGTAAATCATGTGCCCGTAGGGAATGAAGCTCTCGATCTCGCGGTAGTCGGTGTTCAGCATCACCTTGATGTTCGGGTGCGCGAGCATGTTCTCGAACATCCGGGTGTAACCGTGCAGCGGCATCATCTGGTACGTGTCGGCAAAGTAGCGGTCGTCGCGGTTCGTGCGCGTCGGCACCCGCGCCGTCACCGAGGCGTCGAGGTCGCTGGGGTCGAGGTCCCACTGCTTGCGGGTATAGCCCCGGAAGAACTTGTTGTACAGGTCGCGCCCGACCTTGCTCACCACCACGTCCTCGGAGGTGCGGACATGCTCCACCTTCTCCGCCACGGAGGCGAAGAACTCCTCGACCTGAAAGGAGGTCAGGTTCAGGCCGTACAGACGGTTCACGGTATCGAGGTTGATCGGGATGGGGAGGAGTTGCCCGTCCACGCTCGCCAGCACGCGGTGCTCGTAGGGCCGCCACTTCGTGAAGCGCGAGAGGTACTCGATGACCTCCCGCGAATTGGTGTGGAAGATGTGCGGGCCGTAGGGGTGGATCAGGAGGCCCGCGTCGTCGTAGCAATCGTAGGCGTTGCCGCCGATGTGCGGGCGACGGTCCACGATCAGGACGCGCCTGCCGTCGTTCGCCAGACGCTCGGCGAGGACGCTGCCCGCGAAGCCCGCGCCCACGATGAGGTAGTCGAAGCCCTGTGTGGTGGTGGAAGAGAAACCGGTGGAGGAACGCTCAGTCATCGGCCACCCCCGCGACGGCCACGCGGCTCGTGGCGGCGGACTCGATCAGGGCGCTCATCTCTGCCCAGGTGCGGTCCCAGGAGAGGGTGGAGAGGTAGCGGTCGGCCCGCTCGCGGCGCTCCCCGGCGGCGGGGGTGCCCGCCTCGCCCAGGGCGGCGGCGCAGGCGGCCTCGAAGGCGTCCACCCCGTCGGCCACACGCACGAGGTCGCGCTCGCCGTAGGGCCGGATCACGTCGCGGATGCCGGTGGAGACCACGGGCACCCCCGCCGCGAGGTACTCGGGCGTCTTCGTCGGGGAGATGAACTCGGTCGCCTCGTTCAGGGCGAAGGGCAGCAGCGCCACGTCCCACCCCGCGAGGTAGGTCGGCAACTCGGTATAGCTCTTCATGCCCAGATAGTGCAGGTTCTGGCCGCGCGGAAGGTCGGCGGGATCGATCTTCACCACCGGGCCGAGCAGGACGAACTGCCACTCCGGGCGGCGGCGGGCGAGTTCGCCGACGAGCGCGATGTCGAACCGCTCGTCGATCACGCCGTAGAAGCCCAGGCGGGGGCGCGGCACGTCACGCTGATCGGCGGCGTCCCCCTGCTCGGTGCTCCGCCGGGTGCGGGCCTGCGCGAAGTGGGCCGTGTCCACGCTCGACGGGAAGGGGTGGGCGCTCGCGTGCTGCTTGCACTTGGCCTCGTACAGGCGGTGCCCGCCCGTGAACACGAGGTCGGCCTGCGCGAAGAGCTGGGCCTCGCGGGCGCGCAGCTCGGGAGACGCCCCCTTGAAGTTGGCGAGTTCGTCCATGCAGTCGTATACGGTGACGCGCGGACGCAGCCCGGCGGTGATGGGCAGCTCCATCGGGGTGTACACCCACAGGTCGTACACCTCCAGCCCCTCGTCCTCCACGAACTCCGCGAGGAGCCGGGCCGTGCGCGTCTGCGACTGTGCGGGGCTGTGGCCGATCTCGATGTGGGGCGTGACCACCACGACGCCACTGGGGTCCTGCCGCGTCACGAGGTGGTCCGGAGCCTCGCCGAAGATCGGCTCCTCCACGTAGAAGACCCGGCGGGACCGGGCCGCGCGGGTCATCAGATGCTGGGGCCGCTGAAACACGAAATCCCAGCGCAGGTGAGCCACGACGATCAATGCCGCTTGCGTGTGCTCCTCCAAATGGACGTTTTTCAAGAGTCGGTTCCTCCCTGGAAAAAAGAGATGTGTTGTGAGCCAAAGTTTTGGGCCAGAGGTGGTGGCGATGTTCTCGCACCACGGAACACGGCCTTGAAATTCTCACGGCAGCAGAACAACTTCAGTGACGTTGCCCGCCAATCGCCGGAGCCGCAGGGTCATCTGTCCCTCGGGGCCTCCCGAGGTTAGCGGCTTCAGGGCGCGAAAACTGCGTGAAATCCTTTACACGCCCCCACAAATCGTGGAGAAAAACTTCACGCACTCGTCTAGGGGGGAGGCCGGAAACGCGGCTGTAAGCGGGCATCTTCCAGATTGAGGGCGTGGAGAGTGAGCTGTGGATCGTGGGTGGGAGACGCTGGCGACTCCTCAACACCTGAGCACTTACTCAGATATAGTGGAGGCATGTCCCACTCCGCCTCCCCTCCCCTGCCCGCCGACGGCCTGCCCGAATTGCGTTACCACGTGGACGGGATGGACTGCGCGTCGTGTGTGGGAAAGGTCGAGCGGGCGGTGACGCGGCTGCCCGGCGCGCGGGAGGTGCGGTCGAGCTTCGGCACCCAGACGCTGAGCCTGCAACTGGACGAGACGCAGACGCCGCGTGGGGTGCTGGAGGGCCACCTGCGGGCGCTGGGGTACACGCTACGGGAGCTGAACGAGGTGGGGGCGGTGGGGGCGGAGGCCAGCGAGGACGCGGAGCCTCACGCTCACGGGCACGACCACTCGCAGACGGACGACAGGCCGTGGTACGCGGGCGCACAGGGACGGCTCGTGCTCCTGACCGGGGCGCTCCTCGCCGTGGCGTGGGGGCTGTCGTGGGCGTTCCCGGCGGTGGCGGTCTGGGGCTACGTGGCGGCGACGCTGGTGGGGGTGTGGCCGCTGGCACGGCGGGCGCTGGCGTCGGCGCGGCTGGGCGAGCCGTTCTCCATCAACACGCTCGTGACGCTCGCGGCGCTGGGGGCGCTCCTGATCGGCGAGGCGGCGGAGGGGGCGGTGGTGGTCTTCTTCTTCGCGGTGGGCGAGCTGCTGGAGGGGGTGGCCGCCGGACACACCCGCGCGGGCATCCGGGCGCTGGGGGCGCTGACACCGCGCACCGCCCTGCTCGTGGGGGCGGGGGGAGGGGTGCGCGAGGTCGGGGCCGACACGCTGCGGCCCGGCCAGCTCGTGCAGGTGCGGCCCGGCGCGCGGGTGCCCGCCGACGGGGTGATCGAGACGGGGACCTCGGCGCTGGACGACAGCCCGGTGACGGGCGAGAGCATGCCCGTCTCGCGCGGGCCGGGCGAGGCCGTCTACGCGGGGAGCGTGAACGGTGGCGGGGTGCTGGAGGTGCGCGTCACGCGTGGCGCAAAGGACAACACCATCGCCCGCATCATCCGGCTCGTGGAGGAGGCGGAGGGGAGCCGCGCCCCCACGGCCCGCCTGATCGACCGCTTCAGCCGCGTCTATACGCCCGGCGTGGTCGCGGTGAGCGCCGCCGTGGCCGTGCTGCCGCCGCTGCTGACCGGGGCCGAGTGGAGCGCGTGGCTGTACCGGGGGCTGGCGCTGCTGCTCATCGGCTGCCCGTGTGCGCTCGTGCTGTCGGTGCCCGCCGCGATCACCAGTGCGGTGGCGGCGGGCACCCGGCGCGGCCTGCTCGTGAAGGGGGGCGCGGCGCTGGAGACGCTCGCCCGCGTGCGGACCGTCGCCTTCGACAAGACGGGCACCCTGACGGTCGGGGCACCGGGGGTGACGGCGGTGCGGCCCCTTGCCAGGAGGGATGGGGCCGGGTTGAACGAGACGGATGTTCTGCGACTCGCGGCGGCGGTGGAGGCGGGCAGCGACCATCCCCTCGCGCGGGCGGTCGTCCGGCGGGCGGAGGAGCTGGGGCTGAGCATCCCGGCGGCGCGGGACGGGAAAGCACAGGCGGGGCGCGGCGTGAGCGCGGCTGTGGAGGGGCGGACGCTGCACGTCGTCTCCCCCCGGTTCGCGGTCGGGGAGGGGTGGCTGACCCACGGGGGACAGGTGGAGGCTCAGGCGTTGGAGAGGGTGGGGCACACGGTCGTCGTCCTCGCCGAACCCCGGCCCGACGGTGCCCTCGCGCTAGTCGCCCTGCGGGACGAGGCGCGGGCGGACGCCGGGGAGGCCGTCGCGCGGCTGCGGGCGCTGGGGCTACGGCCCGTGATGCTCACCGGGGACAACGCCCGCACGGCGCACGCGGTCGCCGCGCCCCTCGGGCTGGAGGTCCGGGCGGAGCTGCTGCCGGAGGACAAGCTGCGCCTTGTGCGGGAGTTTCAGGCGGGGGGGGGCGGGGTCGCCATGATCGGCGACGGCATCAACGACGCGCCCGCCCTCGCCGCCGCCGACGTGGGCGTGGCGATGGGCGGGGGCACCGACGTGGCGCTGGAGACCGCCGACGCGGCCCTGCTCCACGGGCGGGTGACGGGCGTGGCCGACCTCGTGGCCCTGTCCCGCGCCGCCCTGGGCAACATCCGGCAGAACATCGCCTTCGCGCTCGGCCTCAAGGCCATTTTCCTCGTCACCACGCTCCTCGGCGTGACCAACCTGTGGATGGCGATTCTGGCGGACACGGGGGCGACGGCGCTCGTGACGGCGAACGCGCTGCGGCTGCTGCGGTGGCGGGGGAGCGGTCAGCCCTCAGCTCTCAGCCGTCCGCAGGATGGGATGTGGTGAGCCTCTGAACGAACACAGGAGGACGCGGGACTTGTGCTTCTGCCCCTCGCCCCTGAACGCGTGACGCTGCCGGAACCCCTGTGGAACCTGCTGACAGGTGTCATGGTCGAAGACAGGCTCACGGACGCCGATGGATGGATGGCGGAGTCCCCGACCGCACGCCGGGGAAAGTCAGAGGAGGCCGAAGTGGCTTCAGACGGGTGGCTGCCGGACCCCTCCCCGTGAGCGCACCACGAGGTCCAGCAACTGCCGCGACTCCGACCGCGCCAGCACGTCGCTGGGCGTCACCACCACGTACTCCAATGTGACGTTCGGTGCCTCGATCAGCACCGGACTCACCCGCCCCGCGTCGATCTCCGGCCCGGCCACACTCGGCGGCAGGATCGTCACCCCGATCCCCCGCACCAACGCCTCACGTACGGCGGTGAGACTTCCCAACTCGAACTGCACCTCGGGATTCACCGTCGCCTCCCCCAGCAGCCGCTCGGCGTGCCGCGCGACCGTCGACCCCACCAGCGGCCACAGAAATACGTCCCCGGCGGCGGCCAGCAGCGGCGTGGACCCGAGCGCCTCCAGCGGGTGCCCGGCGGGGACGAGCAGGCACAGGTCCTCCGCGCTGAAGCGGTGGGCGTCCACTCCGGGCGGCAGCGGTCCCGGTGGCCGGACGATCAGCGCCGCGTCGAGAACGCCGTCCGTCACGGTCTCCAGCAGCGCGGCGGAGTGCCCGCTCGTTACCCGCACCTCGTGCCCGGCCTCGTGTGCGCCCCTCACCACGCCGACCGCGAACGTGCCGAGCGTCCACGACAGCCCCAGCCGCAGGGGCCGCGCCCGGTGACGCCGCGCCTCCAGGTGCTCGGCGGCCCCCGACAGGGTGGAGGCGATCAACCGGGCGTACCCCAGCAGGTCCTGCCCCGCCCCGGTGAGGGTGATGCCGTACGCGGTGCGGACGTACAGGCGCTCGCCCACCACGTCCTGCAAGGTCTTGAGCTGGCCGCTCACGGCGGGCTGGCTGAGCCGGAGGGCCTCCGCCGCCCGGCTGATGTTGCCGTACTCCGCGACGACGCTGAACGTGACGAGCAGGTCCGGGCTGAGCCGCATACCGCAGCCTACCCCGCCCCCCGCCCCTGTTATTCGAAAGTTCGATAACTGCCCCGCCCCTTGCTTTCTTGAGCCGGGGAGGGCCGCACGGTAGCCTCGGCACGTCAGTACCCCTGACGGAGAGGAATCACATGACACGCCATAGCCGCCCAACCCAGAGGTACGCGCAGGATGTCCTGGTGGACACCGCGTGGCTTGCCCGGCATGGGACGGACCCGAACATCCGGGTGCTGGAGGCGAGCGAGGACCTGGAGCTGTATGGCGGCGGGCATGTGCCGGGTGCCCTCCAGCTCGACAGCCGCCGTGACCTGTGGGACCCGGTGGTGCGGGACTTCCTCTCGCCGGAAGCCTTCGCGGCCCTGATGGGCCGGCTGGGCATCACGCCGCAGACCACCGTGGTCCTGTACGGCGACAAGAGCAACTGGTGGGCGACGTACGCCTACTGGTTTCTCAAGTACAACGGGCACGAACACGTCAGGCTCGTGAACGGGGGGCGGCAAAAGCTCATCGCCGACGGCTTCGACTTCACCCCCCTCGTCCCGGAGGTGGTGACGACCCCCTACCCGGTGGGGCGGCGCGACGAGCGGCTACGCGCCTACCGGGACGAGGTGCGGGAGCACATCCCGGTCGTCCGGGAGGGGGCCGGGGCGATGGTGGACGTTCGCAGCCCGGACGAGTATGCGGGGCGGGTGACGCACATGCCCGAGTACCCGCAGGAGGGCGTGTTGCGGGGGGGCCACATCCCCGGAGCGGCGAACATCCCGTGGGCGATGGCCGTGCGGTACGACGGCACGTTCAAGCCGGTGGAGCAGTTGCGGCGGTTGTATGAGGAGGCGGGGATCACCCCGGCCAAGACGGTGGTGACGTACTGCCGGATCGCGGAACGCAGCAGCCACACCTGGTTCGTGCTGACCGAGCTGCTGGGGTATCCCAGCGTCAGGAACTACGACGGGAGCTGGACCGAGTGGGGGAACGCGGTGGGCGTGCCCATCGAGAAGTCGGGCATCTGAACTGAAGAGCAGCGAGAAGCGCACGTCGGGGTAAGGGTGGCCCGGCGTCATCCCGTCTGCCCGCGACGTGACGCGGGTGAGGAGGCAAGGTATGGACCTGGACTCTTGGACGCCGACCGACAAGGCCCGCCGTGTGGCGGTCTTCATCGCTGTGTACGCCGCCATTCTGATGCTGGTGGTGTTCTGGCTGGTGCTCGGCTGGCCGTGGTACCTCGCGCCGCTCGGCGCGCTGGTCGTCTACCCGGTCGTGTTCTACCCGTCGTTCGTGGTTCTTCGCAGCGTCATGCGCCGTTGAGCGGCTGCCGTGACGGACATCCCGCCGTTCGCCGTCGAGGGTTGATGGATCACCCATGCTCATCCCGCCGATGACCGCCTCCTGCACGACGGGGCGGAGGCGGACGCGGACACCGCTCACGTCGGAGTCGCCCGACCTGGGTCGGCCTGCCCTCATGGCGAAGGGGCAGAGGACGGCTTGACCACTACAAGTCCGCGTTCCATCTGGACGTGGAGGCTGAGGCGGCTCTCATCCTGCGGAAGTGCTTCATGCCATCTTGATTCCAGCGGGGGTGCGGGATGGGGGGCAAACGGGAGCACATCGTGGACGTGGCCCTGCGGCTGTACCGCGCGGACGGCGTGGCGGGCACGACCCTCAAGGACGTGGCGGGGGCGGCGGGCGTGCCGCTCGGCAACATGTACTACTACTTCAAGACGCGGGGCGAGCTGGTGCGCGCCGCCCTGGACGCCTGCGAGGGCGAGTTGCTGGACCTGCTGGGGCGTCTGTCGCCGCTGCCGTCCCACGCGTGGTTCGGGGCGTATTTCGACTGGCTGCTCGCCGACCCGGAGGCGGCGGCCCGCTTCGGCTGCCCCTTCGGCACGCTGGCGGGCGAGTTGCGCGCCCTGGGGGACCCGGCGGCGGCGCGGGCGGCTGGGACGGTCCAGCTCTACCTGAACGCCCTGCGTGAGCGGACGGAGGTCCTCGGCCTCCCGCAGTCCGCCGCCGACGACCTGTTCCTCGGGGTGCAGGGGGCCTACACGGTGGCCCGCGCCCTGAACGACCCGGAACTGTTCCGGCAGGGTGTGACGAGGCTGCGGGATGGGGCACCTCAGTTGCGGATGGGGTGAGGTTGGGCGGTAGGGGTGGTCGCACGCCCCCTCACCCCGGCTCTCTCCCACGAGGGAAGAGGGCGAAAAGCAGCTCAAGCCCTTGCTTTTTGCTCCTCCCCCTTGGGGGGGAGGCCGGGAGGAGGTGAACGGGCAGGGCAAACCCAAAAACGAGCCGTGCGACTCCCCCATCCAAACGAGAGGGACGCAGCGCCATTCACGCCGCGTCCCTCTTCATCTCCGTCCTGAAGCTGAGAGCTTACTTCGGCTCGTTCACGATGACGATGCGGCCCTCGTTCTGCGCGTCGGTGGCGGGGCGGGCCTTGAGGTAGTTCACGAGGATGTCGATGTCGAGCGTGCCGGTGTCGAGGCGGCGGCCCCTGGCGTTCTTGAACACGTCGAAGCCGTCGCCGCCCTGCGCGGTGAAGGTGTTCATGGCGACCGTGTAGGTCTGCGTGTCGGCGAGGGGCTGGCCGTTCACGGTGACGGCGGTGACGCGGCTCCCGGCGGGCCGGGTGGGGTCGAAGGTGTAGCTCACGCCCCGGCTGACGTGGAGGAACTGGCCCTTGTTCTCGCTCCAGGTGGCGACGCCGTGCTCCAGCGCCTGCCGAATCTCGGCCCCCGTGAGGTCGAGGACCGTCAGCGTGTTGCCGAAGGGCTGGACGGTGATCGCCTCCTCGAAGGTGATCGGCCCCGCGTCGAGGCTCGCGCGCACGCCGCCGCCGTTGATGAAGGCCAGCGTCGCGCCCGCATTCCTCGCCGCGTCGAGGGCCGCGTCGGCGAGGACGTTCGCCATCGTGCTCTCGCGGCGGCGGACGATCTCACGCGCGCCGTTCAGGCCCGCCGTGCTCGTGCCCACGACCTGACGGCGCAGAGCGGCGATGGGCACGCTCAGCGTCTCCACCATGCGCTTGGCGGTGGGGTCCTCGGGCAGGTCGGCGGACACGACGATGGGATTGCCCTCGTAGCTCTCCACGGCCCCGGCGTCGTTGAACGTCACCTTGAGGCGGCCCAGCACCTTGCCCCACTCCCACGCGGCGACGAGGAGGGTGCGGTTGCCGTCCGGGTTGGGCACGATGGTCGGGTACGGCCCCTCGCTCTGAGGGAAGTCGGGGTTGTTGAAGGTGCCGAGCAGGGTGTGGCTGTGGCCGCCCACGATCACGTCGAGGCCGGGGACCGTCTTCGCCACCTGCTGCTCCAGCGGGTAGCCGAGGTGCGAGACGAGGACGATCTTGTTGATGCCCTGGTCCTGAAGCGCCTTGACGCTGGCATTCAGGCTCGCGGTGAGTTCGAGCATCTTCACGTTCGGGCCGGGCGAGGAGATCAGGGGCAGGTCGGGCGTCACCGCGCCGATCACGCCGACCTTCTGGCCGTCGACGCTGAGGACGGCGTAGGGCTTGATCAGGTCTTTGAGCAGCGGCTCGGTGGTGAGGTCGAGGTTGGAGGCGAGGAGGGGGAAGTTCGCCTTCTGCGCGAAGCGGGCGAGGGCCTCGGGGCCGTTGTCGAACTCGTGGTTGCCCACGGCCATCGCCGCGTAGCCCTGGTAGTTCATGAACAGCACGTCGGCGAGACCCTGGTAGACGTTGTAGTACAGCGTGCCCTGGAAGGTGTCGCCGCCCGAGAGCACGAGGGGGTTGGGGTCCTGCGCGGCGTACTGGCGCACGAGGGCGGTCTGGCGGGCGTAGCCGCCGTAGGTACCCTGCCCTACCTTCACGGGGTCCACGTGGCCGTGGAGGTCGTCGGTGTGGAGGATGGTGACGGTGAGCGGCGCGGCGGAGGCGGTGGAGACCAGCAGCGCGGCGGAGAGGAACCAACGTTTCATGACGGCTTCATTATCGGGGCGGGGAGCGGATGTGTCTATCGGGAGGGGTCAGGTCTCCCCTGCCATCCCTGGCGACTCAATTCCAAACCGCCAGCACTACACTCAGGCATGACCTCCTCACAAGTGACGGAAGGAACGGCGATGCTGCGGGCCTTCGGGACCTCGCCCGCCGACGTGCGCTCGCGCCTGGAGCGGGAGCTGGACGCCTTCGAGGTGGCGGTGACGCGCGCTGGAGGCCGCTGGAACGACGCCCTGCCGAACCGCACCTGGACGGCGGCGCAGGAGGCCGAACACGTCATCCTCGTGAACGAGAGCACGGCCAGGATCGTGGCGCTGCTCAACTCGGACAAGACATTGCGGCCTGTGCCCGCTGTTCCCGGCGAGATGGTGGAGGGCCGCAGACAGGCCC
Source organism: Deinococcus sp. YIM 134068 (assembly GCF_036543075.1). NCBI lineage: Bacteria > Thermotogati > Deinococcota > Deinococci > Deinococcales > Deinococcaceae > Deinococcus > Deinococcus lichenicola. The sequence continues at coordinate 82,561 of NZ_JAZHPF010000002.1, read as the reverse complement.
CCGCCGCCGTTCAGCCGGGGCCGGGGCAGGCGTGGGACGAGTTGGAGGGACGGCACGCGGCCTCCCGCGCGGCCCTGCTCGGCCAGGTGGAGCGGGCCACCGACGACCCCGAGCGGCGCTTCTTCCACGTCTTCCTGGGGGACCTGACCGCGCTGGACTGGCTGAGGATGGCGGCGTATCACGTCCGGCACCACCGCAGGCAGGTGGAGGCGGCCTCCGCCTGAGTTGCAGCCCCGCACGCGGTTTGGGGACGGCGCGGCGGTCATCCTGCGGGGGTGGAGACCACCCCTGACCCCAGTGCCGACCTGCCCGTGGAGGAACGCGCGGCGGCCACCCTCGCTGACCTCGCCGGGTGGCTTCATGTTCACCTGAACGAGCGGCAGACGCTCTTCCGGGTGGGACCCGCCGGGGTGAACGTGCTGGGGCTGGCCCTCGAACCCGCCGACCTCCCGGAGCGGCCCGAGGTAGACGCCCTCTTCCTGCACCGGGCGCTGCGGCTGGGCGACCGTTTCCCGGAACTGGGGGTGCTCAACGCCCACGACGGCTTCGACCTACAACTGACGACCGGCCCCAACCTGCGCCTCGCCGGGCGGCTGGGCTGGCGCGAGGTCCGGCCCCTCTTCTGGCAGGGCAAGGCGGCGGGGCTGACGGCCATTCCGCCCCAGGGGGAGTGGCGGGCCTTTCACACGGCGCTGCGGGAGGAACTGCGCGGCGAGGACCGCTCGTGGGGGCCGGACGATCCTTCCTTCGTGCGGCTGGCCCTCACGAACGCGATGAATCCCGGTCTGCTGGGGCTGGCGCACCGCCTCGGCGTGAACGTCTACCTCACGGGAGAGATGCGGCCCTCGGCGCAGGAGACGGCCCGCTCGCTGGGGCTGGGTGTGGTCGCGCTGGGCCACCGCCGGACGGAGCTGTGGGGGCTGCGGCAACTGGCGCGCGAACTGGAGGAGGCGTTTCCGGGGCTGCGGACGGAGGTGTACGCCGGGGGGAGGTAGGGCCACCAGCGGCCAGCTTCCAGCCGCCAGCGAGAACTGGGGCCGCTGGTCCCCAAAGGGAGGGGGCGCGGCACCGACTCCCCGGCCCACGCCCTCTCTCCTTCCCTGCTCCTACGCCTGTTATGGCTGCTCCTGCCCCTGACCCTGCTCCTGCCCCTCTTCGACCAGGCCCTCGTCCTCCAGCGTCAGGCGGACGTTCACGTTGCCCTGGAGGGCGCGGCTGTACGGGCAGCGTTTGTGGGCCTCGTCGATCATGTACTGCGCCTTCTCGCGGGTCAGCTCGGGCAGGACAATCCGCAGCTCCACGTCGAGTGCGAAACCGAGATCGTCGCGTACGAGGCCGACCACGCCCGTCACGCGCGAGGAGCCGAAGGAAATCTTGTCGCGCCGGGCGATGCCGCCGATGGCGCTCTGGAAGCACGCGGCGTACCCGGCGGCGAACAGTTGCTCGGGGTTGGTGCCCACGCCGCCGTCGCCGCCGATCTCCTGCGGCACGCTCAGCTTCACGCCGAGGTGGTGGTCGGGCGTCTCGATGTACCCGGCACGTCCGCCGTGTGCGGTCGCCTGGGTGGAAAACAACACTTTGCCTTGGGTCATGGTTCCTCCTGGGGGTCCACCGTAGGCGAGCCTCCCGCCCCCAACGGTCAGACCGACCACCGTATGAAGGTTGGGTGGGAAGCGGTCAGCGGTCAGCCGTCAGCGAGAAGAGGGACAGCACGTTCGCCCTCCCCCTCGACCTCTCGACCCCTCGACCTCTTGACCCCTCGACCCCTCGACCTCTCCCCGAGCCTCCCACCCCGATCACACCCCCACCCCAACACCTGTGAAGAACTTCATCCTCCCTTCACTCCGTCTTCCTTCCTACGTTGTGTGCGGATGCACACTTGTTAGGGTAATGATGAGCCTGCACCTGAGAATTCACGTTCCGCAGGCGGTTTTCGAGCAACATCGGGGAGGACCGAAATGAAACGCACGTTGACTCTGACCGGCCTGCTGCTGGGGTCCGGGGCGCTCGCCGCTCCGGGAAGCTGGACGGGCACCATCACCATGTACGCGCAGCACTACACGCCCAACAAGAAGGACGCCAAGAAGCCCCTGAAGGCGTTCCAGGCCATCGCCGACGAGTATCAGAAGCGGTATCCGGGCATCAAGATTCAGTTCGTGACCGAGGACGTGCCCGACACGAACGCGGCCATCCGCGCGAAGGCGGCGGCGCGCGAGTTGTGGGACGTGTACTGGGTGCAGTACGCCAGCCTGAACGGTTCGCTGCCGAAGAGCGTGGCGATGGACCTCACGCCGTACCTGCGCCAGCCCAACCCGTACATCACGGGCAACAGGGCGTGGCAGGACGCGATGAACAAGCAGGTGCTGGCCGAGATTCGCGCGCCGAACGGGGCGAACTACCAGCTCAACGGCGACTACGTGGCGTTCACGTTCTTCTACAACGCCGACCTGTTCCGCAAGGCGGGCATCACGAAGGCCCCGGCGAGCTGGGCCGAACTGCTGGACGCCTCGAAGAAGCTCAAGGCGGCGAACATCGGTGTGATGTCGGCGGTGCCGTCCTTCCCGTGGTGGGAGCGCCACTTCCTGTCGGACTTCTATGCGAAGGATTACGACCGCCTCACCGGGTACGACGACGCGCCCGGCCAGTCGGCGCTGGACGAGGCCATCGCCATCCAGAAGGGCATCCTCACCCCGAAGGACGCCCGCTTCATGGCGTGGTGGCCGGTGATGAAGCAGTTCACGGACTACTGGACGCGCGACTACATCACCCAGAACCCCGACAAGAACTACGACGCCTTCCAGGACTTCGTGGCGGGCAAGGTCGCCATGATCTACGAGGGCAGCTACAAGCCCGGCGAGATGCGCGACGCGGGCGTGAAGTTCAAGGTGGGGGCCTTCAACTTCCCCGTCCTGAACAAGAGCGTGAGTCAGTACGCCACGGGCACGAACACGGCGAACGCGGTGGGCGGCCTCGGCGCGGCCTTCCAGTACGCCATGAGCACGCCGGAGGCCAACCGCACCATGTCGGCGGAGAAGCAGCGCGCGGTGCTGGACTGGATGCGCTACTTCGGCACGCCGCGCAACCTCCAGCGCATCGTGGGCGAGGACGGCTCGTTCGTCCCGACGTGGCCCGGCACGAAGGCGCAGCTCGACTTCGACGCGGCGGCGCTGGACCGTCAGATCAACCTTCCGCGCCGCTCGGTGGGCGTGGGCAGCGCGGCCCCGAACCTCGGCTGGGGCGATATGCAGCGCATCTTCGGGCTGTACCTGAGCGGCAACATCACGCTCGATCAGGCGCGGGCACAGGCGCAGCAGACCCTCGACCGCGCCGCCGCCGACTACGCCCGCAAGAACTCGGTGGACTACAGCAAGTACCGCTGAGGCTTAAAGCGCCCGCTCGGTCGGTTTCCAGGAGGCGCTGCCCACGTTCGGCGGCGTCTCCTCTCGTTGGGGGCGGCCAGCTTCCAGCGACCAGCCGCCAGCAAAGCTTCTCCCTCCCATCCGCTCAGGAGCCGCGATGACCACCATTCCACCTGCCCGCGCCGTGCGGGAGCGTCCGAAAGATGGCCTGTGGGCCGGGCTGTGGCGTTCTCGCGTGGCGTACTTCTATATCCTGCCGACGTTCCTGTTTCTGGCGTATTTCGCCTACTACCCGGTCTACCTCGCGCTGAGCGGGGCCTTCACGAACTGGGACGGCTTCCTTCAGCGGGACTTCGTGGGGCTGGAGAACTTCCGGCGGGCCTTTTCCGACCCGGTGCTGGGCATCGCCGCGAAGAACAACCTGATCTGGATGGCCTTCGGGCTGGTGCTGTCGGTGGTGCCCGCCTTTCTCGTGGCGGAGTTGATCTTCCACCTGCGGTCGTCGCGGGGCCAGCGGGCGTACCGGACTCTCTTCATCGCGCCCATCATCATTCCGGCGCTCGTGCAGATTCTGCTGTGGACCTACTTCTACCGGGGCGACGGGCTGATCAATCAGCTTCTGGACTCGGTGGGGCTGGACCGTCTCAACCAACTGTGGCTGTCGGACCCCGACATCGCGCTCTACAGCCTGATCTTCATGGGCTTTCCGTGGATCAACGCCTTCAACATGCTGATTCTCTACACCGGACTTCAGGGCATTCCCGGCGAGGTGCTGGAGGCGGCGAAGCTCGACGGCGCGACCGGGCTGCGGCGCATCTTCCGCATCGACCTCCCGCTCGTGCTGCCGCAGCTCAGCCTGATCCTGCTGCTGGAGGTGATCGCCTTTCTCCAGAACCTGCTCACCCCGCGCGTGATGACGAACGGCGGCCCCGGCTACTCGACCACCGTCCCGGCGCTCCAGATGTATCAGGCGGCCATCGACTACGGCGAGTTCGGGTACAGCATGGCGCTCTCGGTGCTGCTGTTCCTGGTCGTGGTGGCGCTGTCGCTGCTGGCCCGGTTCATCGCGGCGAGGCAGGAGGCCCGGCGTGGGTAGGGCTTTCGGGGTGGGGGAACTGTCGCGGCAGGGCACGCTCATTGTGCTGGGGCTGCTGGCGCTGTTCCCGCTGTACTTCAGCCTCGTGAACTCGTTCAAGACGCCTGTGCAGTACGCGCAGAATCCACTGAACCTGCCGCCCTCGCTGGGGCCGGGCGCGGCGAACTACGCGCGGGCGTGGTCGCAGATCGGGCTGCCGACCTTCAACTCGCTCCTGATCACGCTCGTCAGCGTGCTGCTGCTGGTGATGGTCTCGGCGCTGACCGCCTACGCCTTCGCCCTCATGGACTTCCGGGGCAAGTCGGCGCTGTTCGCGGCGGTGTTCATCCTGCTCCTCGTGCCGGACTTCCTGACCCTGATCCCGCTGTACGTGCAGATCAAGAAGCTCACGCTGCCGAGCAACTACCTCGCGGTCATCCTGCCGTACATCGCGGCGGGGCAGGCGTTCAGCATCCTCGTGTTCCGTACCTTCTTCGCGCAGATTCCGAAAGAGCTGCTGGAGGCCGCGCGCATCGACGGGGCAGGGCACGGGCAGATGTTCACGCGCATCGTGCTGCCGCTGAGCGTGCCCATCCTCGTCAGCGTGGGCATCATCCGCTTCGTGCCGATCTGGAACGACTTCCTGCTTCCCAGCCTGCTGCTCGACGAGAGGCACCGCACCCTCACGATGGCCCTCGTGAAGTTCCAGGGGAGCGCCGAGAGCTACACGGCCCCCGACTTCGGCGCGCTGATGGCCGCCTACGTTCTGGCCGCCCTGCCGCTGCTCGTGATCTTCGCCTTCCTGATGCGCTACTACATCCAGGGGCTGACGAGCGGGGCCGTCAAGGCGTGAGGGAGAGAGCCGGGACGAGGGTTCGGGGAGGCGGCGGACGGGGGAGGAATTCTGTCCGCCGCCTTCTCCTTTGGGTGGACTACTGCAAGTGCAAGTCCGCCCGCCGCAGCACAGTCACGGGGTCGCCCACGGCCAGTTCCCCCTGCGCGGCGTGGATGAGGTTCTGCCCGAACTCCACGAGCCGCCCGCGCCGCCGGTAGCCCGTCAGGGTCCGTAGCGGCTCGGCACCCATGCGCCCGCCGGAGACGTTGAGGACCGAGCAGCGCGCGCACGGCTCCACCACGTCGAACTCCAGCCCGCCGATGCGGATGCGTCGCCAGCCGTCCTCCTCGTAGGGGTCGCCCCCGCTCAGGACGAGGTTGGCCCGGAAGCGGGCGGTGGGCACGGGAACGGTCAGGCGGGCATTCAGGTCCGCGACCGACGCCTCGGAGACGAGGTGCAGGGGATTGCCGTCCACGAAGCTGATGCGCGCCGTGCCGAAGCGCGGGTTCATGCGCCGCTCGGCCTCGTCGGGGAAGTGGACCAGGGCCGCGCGCAGGCCGAGAAAGGCGCTCCACCACCCGTCCGCCTCGCCGCCCACCTGCCGCGCACGCACGGGCTGGTCGAAGATGTGGACGGGGTGCGGCGGTCCCTCCGGCTCAAAGGGCACACACAGGTCGGGCATTTCCGGTGCCGTCACGCGCAGGCCGTCCGGCTCCACCTCCACCCCGGCGAGGGCCATCCGGGGGCAGTCGCGCTGGGTCAGTTGCCGTCCGGTGTCGTCCACGACCATCCAGCGTCGGTCGAGGTCGAGGCCGAGGGGACCGACGTGCGCGCGGTCCAACGAGACGCCGCCCGCCGATTTGATGGGGTAGGTGAAGAGGCCGGACAGGGTGGGCATGGGTGGGGTTCTCCTGGAGGGCTTCAGGTGTGGAACAGGGTGGCCGGGGGCAGGGTCGCGGTCAGGGTGGCCCGCCAGCCGTGGAGGGTCGCCTCACCGGGAGGCTGGGTGTGGGCCGCCCGCAGCGCGAGGAGAACGGCACCGACGACGGGTTCGGGGCTGCCCCCACGCAGGGTCGCGCCCGGCTCTCCCTCCCGCACGCGGGCGAGCATGGCCCCCCGCAGCAGGGACGAACCGTGGCGCATCACGCCGCCCGCCGCGCACAGGTCGAAGGCCGTGCGGCCCAGGCCCACCCGCCGGGCGGCGACGAGGGCGTAGTCACCCAGGGCCGCGCCGTGCCGCTCCACGAGGCTCCGGGCGGTGGCGTCCCCCTCCGCCGCCACGTCGAGGAGCACCCGCGCGAGACGGCCCACCCGGCCCGGCGGGCGGCGGTTCCGGCGGGTGAAGGCGTGCAACACGGCCTCCACGGAGGGCAGGCGGTAGAGGGCCAGCACGCGCGCGGTCAGCAGGGTCGGCGGGTCGAGGCCCAGTTCGGCCCGGTACACGGCGCGGAGGGTGGCCCCGCCCAATTCCTCGGCCCCCTCGGGTTCCTGCCAGTAGCTCGTGTGCCAGGTCTGGCCGTCCGGGGCGGCGGCGGCGATGCCCGCGCTCGTGCCGCAGGCGACCATGACGCCCGTGCCGCTCGGGGAGGCGGCGTGCAGGGCACCCACCGCGTCGTTCACCACCTGCCGCGTCCGTCCCCAGCCGCGCGCCTCCAGTTCGGCCCCCAGCAGCGCGAAGTCCTCGGGCCAGTCGGCCCCCGTCGCGCTCAGGACGGCGGCGCAGAGGTCCTGGGACCGCACCCCGGCCATCTCCAGCGCCCCCAGCACGGCCCGGTCCAGAGCGGCCAGCGCCTCCCGTTTGGAGACGTAGATGTTGCCCCCTCCCCCGCGCCCCCAGCCCAGGACGCGCCCGGAAGGGTCGGCGACGAGGGCCACCGTCTTCGTGTTGCCCGCGTCGATGCCGAGGACGAGTTCGGGAGCGGTCACAGGCCCCCCCACGCGGCGCGGTCGGCGAGGACGGTCGTGTTCGTCCCACGCAGCCAGGAGGCGGGCACCTCGGGGGTCGGAGATTCTTGAAGCGTGCGGGCGAGGATGCCGCGTTTGTGCGCCCCGCTCACGAGCAGGAGGGTCTGCCGCGCCCCCAGGATGAGGTCCATCCCCGCCGTGAGCGCCCCGGTCGGCACAGCCAGGCCATCCCAGTACGCGGCGTTGCTCGCCAGGCTCTCGGGCGTCAGCGTCACGGGGCGCGTCCCCGCGTCTGGTAGGCACGGCGGCTCGTTGAAGCCCAGGTGCCCGTTCGGGCCGAGGCCGAGGAGGGCGAGGTCAATGCCGCCGAGGGCCGCCACCTCCAACTCGAAGCGGCGGCACGCCTCCACCGGGTCGGGCGCGGTGGCGTCAAGGCGGATGACCTTCCTCACGCCCAGCGGTTCCACGAAGGCGCGGCGCATCCAGCCCCACAGCGAGCGGGGGTCGTCCTCGCCCACGCCCAGGTACTCGTCAAGCTGCACGGCGGTCACGGCGGAGGCATCGAGGTTCCGCCGGGTGAGTTCGGTATAGGTCGCCAGCGGGGTATTTCCGGTGGCAACGAGGAGAGAGAGGGTGGGCTTCTCGCGCACCACCCCCTCGATCAGGTCGGCGGCGCGGCGGGCGAGCGCCTCCGCGTCGTCCAGCACCTCGACGTTCACTCCCCGGTCCGTCACCACAGGCGCTCCGGCAGGTGGGCGCGATGCGCGTGGGCAAGTTCGGCGTACAGCGTCTCGGCCAGCGGCAGCGTCCGCACGAGGGGATTGCTCACGAGCGCGCGTAGGGCGTCCTGACGGGTGCCGTGCCAGCCCGCGTCCGCCGCAAGCTGCTGATACTCGCCCAGCGCGTCCAGCAGGCCCCGCACGGGGGGCGGCACCCGGAAGCCCGACAGCGGACGCGCGCCCCGGCGGTCCACGAGGCAGGGGACCTCCACCACCCGGCTGCTCGGAAAGTCGGCGATGGCTCCGCCGTTCACCACGTTGCAGGGCCACACCTCGCCCCGGTCGTTGAACATCGCGTCCATCACGTCCACGGCGACCTCCAGCTCGAAGATGCCGCCGCGCGAGCGGGCCGGGTCGAGGGTGGGACCCGTGGACTGCACCTGCTCGCGGTAGTGTGCCCAGTAGTCGGGCACCTCCGCGAGGATGTCCTCGGCGCGGGTCGTGGCCTTGCCTCGCAGCTCACGCCCCATCTCGGCCTCGTAGAAGTAGTACTTCATGTACGAGGCGGGCAGGCTGCCCAGCGTGACGGCGAGGTGCAGCATCCGGCGCGCCCAGGGGTCCCCCACGCCGGCCTCCAGCGCGCGTTCGAGGAGGGGGAGCAGCGGTTCGCCGCCATACTGCGCCTCCACGCTCCAGCAGGCGTGGTTGAGGCCGACCATCGTGGCGCGCACCCTCCGGGGGTCGAGGCCCGCCATCTCCGCGATCTCCAGCGGGAAGACGATGGGTCCCTCGCACAGCGAGATCACGGGCACGTCGGAATGGTCGGCCACCGCCTGCGCGATGATGTTCACCGGATTGGTGTAGTTGAAGAGGGTGGCACCGGGGCACAGCCGCGCCATGTCCTCCACCAGCCCGCGTGTGACGTGCAGCGCCCGCAGCGCCATGAAGAGGCCCCCCGCCCCCTGCGTCTCCTGCCCGATGGCCCCGTGGGAGAGCGGGATACGCTCGTCGAGCGCGCGGGCCTCGAAGCCGCCGGGCCGGAAGCTCGACAGCACCCCGTCGCAGCCCTCCAGGGCGGCCTCGCGGCTGGTCGTGGCTGACACGTGCAGGTCGGCACCCCGCGCCTCGATCATGCGCCCCGCGAGGCGACACACGAGGTCGAGCCGCTCAGGGTCGAGGTCCACGAGGACGATCTCCGACCCCGCAAAACTCTCCGCCTGCCGGATGAAGGAGGCGACGGTGCCGGGCGCGCGGGTGCTGCCGCCGCCGATGTATGCCAGTTTGACGCGGGCCATAGGGGTGGGGCCATGTTACGCCGGGTCCGCCGGGCTTGCACTGCGCCGCCCCGGCACGCCACGCTGCGTTCCATGCCCGCCAGAGACGCGCTCGACCCACGCCAACTCCTCACGGTCAGCCTGCCCATGCACCCCCTCGGGGCGGCGGAGCGGCGCTTTTTCGAGCGGCATCCGGTCGGGGGGGTGTGCCTGTTTCGCGGCAGCCTGACCGAACTGGAGGACGTGGCGCGGCTCGTGGTAGGCCTGCGGGACGTGCTGGGGCCGGACCTCCTCGTGAGCATCGATCAGGAGGGCGGCTCGGTCGTGCGGCTGCCGGGGCTGCCCACGTCGCCGGGCGGGCGGGTGCTGGGTGAGGGGGACGATCCGGCGCGGACGGAACGCATCTCACTTGGGATGGCGCGGGGGCTGCGCTCACTCGGGATCAACGTCAACTTCGCGCCGCTGCTCGACGTGAACACCAACCCGCGCAATCCGGTGATCGGCGAGCGGGCGTTCGGGGAGACGCCGGAGCGCGTGACCCGCCACGGCCTCGCCTTCCTGCGCGGGCACCACGCGGCGGGGGTGATGGCGGTCGCCAAGCACTATCCCGGCCACGGGGACGCCAGCGTGGACTCGCACCTCGCCCTGCCGACGGTGGACCGGGGTGAGGCCGACCTCGACGCGGTGGAACTCGCGCCGTTCCGGGCGGCGGTGGGGGCGGGTCTCGAATCCGTCATGACCGCGCACCTGCTGCTCCCGCGCGTGGCCCCCGAACCCGCGACCGTCAGCCCCCGCATCCTGAGCGACCTGCGCTCCCGGCTGGGCTTCGGTGGGCTGGTGTATACCGACGCCCTGCACATGGGTGCCCTGCTCGACCTGTACCCGCAGGCCGAGTCGGCGCGGCGCAGCATCGAGGCGGGGGCCGACCACGCGCTGATCTTCGCCCCCGACCTCGCGGGGCAGGAACCCGTGGTGCGCGATTTCATCGCCGCGCCGCCGAGTGCCGGGGCGACGGCGCGCAGCCTGCGGCGCTGGCGGACGGCGCTGGACCGCTTCCCCTGCCCGGCCCCCGACCTCGCCGCGCTGGAGGAGGTGCTGGGTGACGGGGCGCTGTGGCGCGACATCGAGGACGCGGCCCGCGCCGCCGTGAGCGACGAGGGCGGGGTGCGGCTCCCCCTTCCACGCGACGCACGCGTGCTCGCCCTCGTGCCCGAGCGGTCGGACGGCGGCGCGGCGAGCGACCGGGTGCCGCTGGCAACAGAACTGGCCGCGCTGCTCCGGGAACACTTCCCGGCGAGTGAGGTCGTGCCCTACGACGTGGAGGTGCCCGACCTCAGCGAGCAGGTCGCCACATTCGAGGCCGTGGTCCTCTTCACCGCCCGCCGGGTCACGCTCGGGGAGGCGGAGATGGGGCTGGCACAGCAGCTCACCGCCCACCCCCGCGCCCTGCACGTCAACCTGTGGAATCCCGAACTCAGCCGCGACCTGCCGCTGCCCGCCGTGAATACCTTCGGCTTCCAGCCCGCCAGCCTGCGGGCCGCCGCCTCGCACCTCGCGGGTGGGGGTTGAGGCGGTCGGGAGACCTCCTGCGAAAGTTGGCGCTGAGGGTGGCGAAGGTCAAAGGCAGAGGGCTGGTGGCACGCATTGCCAGCCTTCTGCTTTCTGCTTTCTGCCTTCTGCAACGTTCCCAGAAAATCTAGTCCTCCAGACACCTCAACACGAGTTCGGAAAACAGGCTGTTCGCCCAGCCGAACCACTCGCGCGTGAATACCGCCGGGTCGTCCGGGTGGAAGCTCTCGTGCATGAGGTCGGTGCCCGCCGTCGTCCGCACGAGCATGTCCAGCGCGGCGTCCCGCTCGGCGGCGTCCGTGGCCGTCAGCCCACGCATGGCGAGCGCGAGGGGCCACACGCGCCCGGCGAGCGTGTGCGGGCTGCCGACGCCCTCGGCGTGCGTCCCCGTGCAGAAATACGGGTTCTCGTGGCTTAGGACGAAGGCGCGCGTGTTGCGGTACGTCTCGTCACTCGCGGGGCGGTAGCCGAGGTACGGGATGGCGAGCAGGCTGGGCACGTTGGCGTCGTCCATCAGGACGTGGTTCCCCAGGCCGTCCGTCTCATAGGCGTACATGCGCCCGAAGGTGGGGTGGTCCAGGGCGGCGTGGGTCTCGATGCCGCGCTCGATCTCGTCCGCGAGGGCCAGCGCCTCCGCCGCGAAACCCTCGTCCCCCCACACCTCCCGCGCAATCTCGGCGAGGTGACGCAGCTCGACGACCGCCATCATGTTGCCGGGCACGTGGTAGCCGCGCTCGCAGGCGTCGTCGCTGGGGCGAAAGGCGGACCACACCATCCCCGTGCGGGCGACCGGGTGGCCGCGCCCGCCGTTCGGGAGGTTGTCGGTGGGGGAAACGTCGCCGGGGCGGAAGAAGGTGTACCCGCTGCGCGCCTCATGGTCCTGCTCGGTCCTCATCACGTCCACGATCGTGCGCGCCGCCGCCTCGAAGTCGCCCCGCAGCGGCCCCGCGTCGCCCGTCCCCCGCCAGAAGCGGTGCGCGAGGCGCAGGGGATAGCACAGCGAGTCCAGCTCGAACTTGCGCTCCCACACGAGGGGATAGCGCGGCGGCTCGTCGCCCGCGTGGCCCGCGCCGCTCGGCTCCGCGTTGAAGGCGTTGGCGTAGGGGTCGGCCAGGAGGAGCCGGGCCTGCTGGCGAATCACACCGCCCAGCACGTCGCGCAACTCCGCGTCGTCCGCGCACAGCCCCAGGTACGGCCATACCTGCGCCGTGCTGTCCCGCAGCCACATCGCGGGGATGTCGCCCGTCACCACGAAGGTCGTGCCGTCCCCGCGCGGCCCCACGGTCGTCTCCAGGGTGTTGGGCAGGCAACGGGCGAAGACGCGCGCCACGTCCGGGCGGTGGGCGAAGGCGCGCGTTACGTCGGCGATGGCGGCTTGAATGCTGGAGTGGGTCACGCCGGTCATTGTGCCCCCCGGCGGGCGGGCGGCGACGAGTGGACGCGCTGGACGGCCCCCGTATTCCCCGCCACAGATGAGTTTGCCTTGTCTTGACATGTCCTTAAGGAAGGCTTACTTTACCGGTACACCAACCCATCACCTCTGCCACGAGGCGCGCGGCTGGGCCAGGCGGCCCGCCCGTTCTCGCCCGCCTTTCGCGTCACGTTCCCAGGAGCGCCCTTGACGGAACCGGCCCCCATCTCCCCCATCGTCCCGTTCTCCGCGCCGGCGACCCTCACGGACATCGCGCGGCTGGCGGGCGTATCGAGGATGACGGCCTCGAACGTCATCAACGGCAAGCCCGGCATGTCCGAGGCGACCCGGCTGCGGGTGCTGCGGGCGGTCGAGGAGACGGGGTACGTGGCGAATCCGGCGGCGCGGGTGCTGGCGGGGCGGCGCACGAACCTGATCGGCGTGCTGGCCCCGCGCTACGGGGTGCCCTACGTGACCGAACTGCTGCACGGGGCGCTGGCCGCCGCCGAGGACGCGGGGATGAATCTGGCGGTCTTCACCACGTCGGGCAGCCCGGCGCTGGAGCGCGAGCGGGCGGCCCTGCTGCGGACCCTGGCGGACGGGGTGCTGCTCATCCTGCCCAGCGGCGACGAGCATCAGGTGTTTCGGGACGCCCTGCCGGTGGTCACGGCGGGGTCGTGTACCCCCCTCAGCGTGCGCGGCGACAACGTGCACGGCGGCGAACTCGTGGCGCGGCACCTGCTGGCGCTGGGCCACCGCCGGGTGGCGTACATCCGGGGGCCGGACACCTCCCCGGTCTACCGCGAGGAGTCGGCGGCGCGCGAGCGCGGCTTTCTGGGGGGGCTGCGGGCGGGCGGGGTGGAGGTGCCGCCCGCCTACCTCGCGCAGGGCGACTTTACCGAGGCGGGCGGCGAGCAGGCCGCCGGGGCGCTGCTGGCGCTGTCCGAGCCGCCCACGGCGATCTTCGCGGCCAACGACTCGACGGCGCTGGGGGTGCTGCGCGCCGCCGAGCGGCGGGGGGTGCGGGTGCCGGGCGAGCTGTCGGTCGTGGGCTACGACGACGTGGGGGCCGCCGCGCGGGGCCGCCCGCCCCTGACCACCGTGCGTCAGCCACTGCCCGAGATGGGGGCGGCGGCGGTGCGGCGGCTGCTCGACCTCGTGCGCGGCCTGTCGCCGCCGCCGCCGCCCCCCTTTCCCACCTCCCTGATCGTGCGCCACTCCACCGGGCCGCCCCCGTGAGCATCAGCGTCCCGCCCGCCGCCGCCCTGTCCCCACCCCGTCCCCCACGCCCGGCCCCGTGCCGGAGAACCCCGAGGTCACCATGACGCCCATCCTCAAGCTCGCCGCCCCCCTCGCCCTGCTCACCGCCGCCCTGGGCACGTATGCCCTCGCCCAGCAGCCCAGGACGACCTTCACCGTCGTGCGCGCGGCCCAGTGGGGCGGGCAGAACCTCAACCCCTTCTCACCCGCCGACCAGCACCTCCAGGCGACCAACTCCGCGATCTACGAGACGCTGTTCTACGTCAACGGCCTCAACGGCAAGGTCACCAACGTCCTGGGCACGAAGTACACCTGGAGCAAGGACAACCGGACCCTCACCGTCGCGACCCGCCCCGGCGTGCGCTGGCACGACGGTCGGGCCTTCAGCGCCGCCGACGTGGCCTTTACCTTCAACTACATGAAGCAGTACCCGGCGCTCGACCTCAGCGGCGTCTGGAAGAACGGCCTCACGGGCGTCCGGGCGAGCGGCAACACCGTCACCTTCACCTTCAACCGTGCCAACACGCCGATCTTCTTCTACATCGCCAACCAGGCCATCGTGCCCCAGCACCTGTGGAGCGCCGTGACGGACCCGGTGACGTACACCAACGCCAAGCCGGTCGGCACCGGCCCCTTCACCTTCGACGCCTACAGCCAGCAGGCGGTGCGGGTGCTCAAGAATCCCACCTACTGGATCAAGGGGCAGCCGTACGTGGACGCGGTGGTGTGGCGCGCGACGAGCGGCAACGACGCCGCCCTGCTGCAACTGCTCAAGAACGAGGCCGACTACGGCTACGTCGGCATCCCCGACCCCAAGGGCGGCTACGCGTCGAAGGGGCCGAACTACCAGTACTGGTGGCCGACGAACAACTCGAACTTCCTGTACTTCAACACGACCAAAGCCCCCTTCAACGACGCGGCCTTCCGGCGCGCGGTCGCGGGGGCGATCAACACCAAGGACGTGGCCCTCAAGGCCTACTCGGGCGTGGTGGGCGCGGCCCCGGCGAGCGCGGTCATTCCCGCGCAGCAGAGCGAGTGGCTGCCCGCCAGCATGCGGGGCATGACGGCCAAGTTCGACGCCGCCGCCGCCGACCGGGCGCTGACCGCCGCCGGATACCGCAAGAACGCGCAGGGCGTCCGCCTGGGCAAGGACGGCCAGCCGCTGCCGACCTACAAGATTCTGGTGGGCGCGGGCTGGACCGACTTCATCACGATGGCGCAGGTGATCGGTGACAACCTCAAGCGGGTCGGCATCACCACCTCCATCGACCAGCAGCAGTGGAGCAGCTACGCGGGCGGCCTCCAGACCGCCACCTACGACATGGGCGTGAGCTGGGGCTGGGGCAACGGTCCCTCGCCGTACTACCTGTTCTACTCGTCGTTCTCGCCGGAACTCAGCGCGGCGGTGGGCAAGACCGCGCCCTCGAACCTCTCGCGCTACACCAACCCCGCCCTGACGCAGGCCATCGCCAGCTACCGCTCGACGAGCGATCCCGCCGCGCAGGAAAAGGCGGTCGCCACCATGGTCAGCACGGTGATGCGGGACATGCCGTGGGTGCCGCTGACCGACCGCGCGCAGTTCTCGCTGTTCAACACCTCCAAGTTCACGAACTTCCCGAGCGCGCAAAACCCCTACAACGACGGCAGCCCCGACGACGTGCCGGGTGCCCGGCTGATGTACCTCAACGTCAAGCCCAAGTAGGTCGGGGCAACCGGGGGGGGTCGGGGGTCCGGGCGTGCTGGCCCCTCGGCCCTTGACCCCCGACCCTTGCCCCTTGCCCCGGCACTGGAGAATCCCATGCCCTATCTGCTTCGCAAGTTCGGCATCCTGCTGTTCACCCTGTGGGTGGCGGTGACGCTCAACTTCATCCTGCCGCGCCTCGTGCCGGGCAACCCCATCGGCGCGATGATCGCCAAGTACCAGGGACGCCTCGACCCGCAGGCGGTGGAGGCCCTCACCAAAGCCTACGGCCTCGACAATCAGGGCAGCCTGATCAGCCAGTACTTCTCGTACCTCGGGCGGCTGGTGCAGGGTGACTTCGGGCGCTCCATCACGCAGTTCCCGACGCCCGTGAGCGACATCATCGCGACGGCGGCCCCGTGGACCCTCGGACTGGTCGGCGTCACGACCGTCATCTCCTTCCTGATCGGCAGCGCCTTCGGGCTGTACTCCGCGTGGCGGCGCGGCGGCGCGTTGGCGGACGCCCTGCCGCCGGTCGCGCTGTTTCTCAACTCGATGCCGTACCTGTGGTTCGCGCTGCTGCTGCTGTACCTGCTCGCGTTCCGGCTCAGCCTCTTTCCCATCAGCGGCAACCTCGACCCCTTCCTGACCGCCTGGACGCCGGAGTGGTGGTCGTCGCTGCTGCGGCACGCCATGCTGCCCGCGCTGACGATCATCATCACGTCGGCGGGCGGCTGGCTGATCACCATGCGGAACAACGTGATGAACGTGATGGGGGAGGACTACCTCGCCTTCGCGCGGGCCAAGGGACTGTCCGAGCGCCGCATCCTGAACCGCTACGTGCTCAGGAACGCCCTCCTGCCGAGCTTCACCGCCTTCGGCATCGCCCTGGGCTTCGTGGTGGGCGGGGCCATCGCCACCGAGATCGTCTTCTCCTATCCGGGGCTGGGGCTGTACCTGTACAACGCGGTCGTCGGTCTCGACTACCCGCTGATGCAGGCGATCTTCCTGTACATCGCGCTGGCGGTCCTCGTCGCCAACTTCATCGTGGACGCGCTGTACGCGGTGCTGGACCCGCGTGTGCGTGACGGGAGGACCGCGTGACCGTCATTCCCCTCAATCGCACGCCCAAGCCGAAGTTCAACGTGGGCGGGCTGCGCTTCGTGCTGGGTTCGCCGCGCGCCGCGACGGGCGCTGTCCTGATGCTGCTGATGCTGCTGATGGGCCTTTTCGCGCCGCTGCTCACGCCGTATGACCCCACCTCGCTGGAATTCGGCGCGTGGCTGAGGCCCTCGGCGGCGCATCCGCTGGGCACCACGGCGCTGGGGCAGGACGTGCTCGCACAGGTAATCTACGGGGTGCGGCTCACGCTGCTGATCGGCTTCCTGTCGAGCCTGGTCGCCACCGCCATCGGCACGGCGGTGGGGCTGGCCGCCGCCTACTTCGGCGGGCGCACCGACGAGATCATCAACACGGTCATCAACGTCTTTCTCGTGCTGCCGGGCCTGCCGCTCCTGATCGTGGCGAGCGCTTTTTTGCGCGGCGGGGGCACCTGGGCGATCATCCTCGTGATCGCGCTGACGGGCTGGGCCTTCGGGGCGCGGGTGCTGCGCGGGCAGGCGATGGCGCTGCGGGGCCGCGACTTCGTGCAGTCGGCCATCGCCACGGGCGAGGGACCGGGCCGCATCATCTTCGCGGAGATGCTGCCCAACCTGCTGGGCCTGATCGCCGCCAACTTCTTCTCCACCGCCCTGTACGCGGTGCTGAGCGAGGCCTTCTTGTCCTTCATCGGGATCGGCGACGTGGGCAGCGTCACCTGGGGCACGATGCTGTACTGGGCACAGGCGCGCGGCGCACTCCTCCAGGGGGCGTGGTGGTGGTTCGTGCCGCCCGGCCTGGGCATCGCGCTGCTGGGCACCGCCTTCGCGCTGTTGAACTTCGGCATCGACGAGATCACGAACCCCAAGGCCAACCACGCGGGCAAGGCGACGCGGGTGCTGCGGCGCGGCAAGGGTCGCGGAGTGGCGGCACAGGAGCCGGGTGCCCCGCTGCTCGCCATCCGGCACCTCGACGCGGGGTACACGACGCGGACGGGGCCGGTGCGCGCGGTGCGGGACGTGTCGCTGGACGTGAAGGCCGGGGAGTTCGTCGGCCTGGCGGGCGAGTCGGGCTGCGGCAAGTCCACGCTGGCGTTCGCGGCAACCCGGCTGCTCGACCCACCCGGTGCCGTCTTCGGCGGCGAGGCGGTGCTGGACGGCAGGGACCTGCTCGCCATGACGCCCGAGGAGCTGCGGCGGGTGCGCTGGAAGGACTATTCCCTCGTCTTCCAGGCGAGCATGAACATCCTCAACCCGGTCCTCAAGGTGCGCGAGCAGGTGTACGACGCGATGCAGGCGCACGGGGTGAAGGACAAGACGAAGCTGGATGCCCGCGCCCGCGAACTCTTCCGCCTCGTCGGCATCCGCGAGAGCTACCTCGACGCGTACCCACACCAGCTCTCGGGCGGGATGAAGCAGCGGGTGGTGATCGCCATCGCGCTGGCGCTGGAACCCAAGCTGGTCGTGATGGACGAGCCGACGACGGCGCTGGACGTGGTGGTGCAGCGGCAAATCCTGCAGGAGATCGACGAGGTACGGCGGGAGCTGGGCATCGCCATCATCTTCATCACGCACGACCTCTCGCTGCTGGTCGAGATGAGCGACCGCATCGCCATCATGTACGCGGGCGAGATCGTGGAGGAGGCCCCCGCGCGGGAGATTTACCAGAATCCCAAGCACCCGTACACGCGGCGGCTGATGACGGCCTTCCCGCCCCTGTCGGGCGAGCGCGAGCGGCGCGAGGGCATTCCGGGCCGCCCGCCGTCGCTGGCGCTGGAGCTGGATTACTGCCCCTTCTTCGACCGCTGCCCGTCGCGGATGCCGGGCACGTGTGACGTGAAGAAGCCCGCCAACGTGGAGGTCGAGCCGGGCCACCGGGTCGCGTGCTTCCTGCACTCGCCCGCCGTGAAGGAAGCGGCACCCAGAGAGGAGGGCCATGCTCTCGCCAGCGACTGATCGGAACTTGACGCCCACCGCCGGGGGAGGCACGCCCACCGCCTTCGAGGCGCGTGGTCTCACGAAGGTCTTCAAGGTCGGGCGCGCGGGCAAGAGCGTCACCGCCGTCAACGGGGTGGACCTCGCCATCGGGCGCGGGGAGGTGCTGGGTCTCGTGGGCGAGTCGGGGTCGGGCAAGAGCACCATCGCCCGGCTGATCGGCCACCTGTACGAGCCGACCTCGGGCACGATGACCCTGGTGGGCGAGGACGTGCCGTTGCGGATGGGCGGCGCGCGGCTGCGGCGATTCCGCAAGCACGTCCAGATGATCTTTCAGGACCCCTACGGCAGCCTCAACGGGCTGCACACCATCGGCTACATCCTGTCGCGCCCCCTCAAACTGCACGGGTTGGCGCGGGGGCGGGACGTGGGCGAGCAGGTGAACGCCCTGCTGGAGCGGGTGGGCCTCTCCCCCGGCGCGAGCTACGCCGCCAAGAAGCCGCACGAACTCAGCGGCGGGCAGCGGCAGCGCGTGGTGATCGCCCGCGCCCTCGCCGCGCGCCCCGAACTGATCCTGGCGGACGAGCCGACCTCGGCGCTCGACGTGTCCATCCGGCTCGACATCATGAACCTGCTGCTCGACCTGCGCGACCAGGAGGGCTTATCCATGCTGTTCATCACCCACGACCTCGCGGGGGCGCGCTATATGGCCGACCGCATCGCGGTGATGTACACGGGCTACATCGTGGAGGTCGGCCCGGCGAGCCGGGTGATCGACGCGCCGCAGATGCCCTACACGCAACTCCTGAAGAGCGCGGCCCCCAAGCCCGAGGCGGGGCTGCACCCCGAGCGGATCGAGGCGCGCGGCGAGGTGCCCGACCTCACCAACCTGCCGCCCGGCTGCCCCTTCGAGCCACGCTGCCCGCACGCCCGCGCCGTGTGCAAGGAGGGATTGCCGAGGATGTACGACGTGGGGCCGGGCCACCAGGCCCGCTGCATTCTGCACGATCCGGCGCTCGCCGCTCAGCCGCCGATCCACCCCCAGCCGGAGGCGCTGGCATGACCGTGAGTGAGACCGGGACCGTCCGCAAAGCCGACTTTCCCGCCGACTTCGCGTGGGGCACGGCGACCGCCGCCTACCAGATCGAGGGGGCGGTCGCCGAGGACGGGCGCTCGCCCTCCATCTGGGACACCTTCGCCCACACGCGCGGGCGGGTGAAGGGCGGCGACACGGGCGACGTGGCCTGCGACCACTATCACCGCTGGCGGGAGGACCTCGACCTGATGGCGGGGCTGGGGCTGAACGCCTACCGCCTCTCGGTGGCGTGGCCGCGCGTGGTGCCGGACGGACGCGGCGCGGTGAACCGCCGGGGCCTGGACTTCTACGACCGCCTGACCGACGGGCTGTTGGAGCGCGGGATTGCCCCCTACGTGACCCTCTACCACTGGGACCTGCCCCAAGTTTTGCAGGATGCGGGCGGCTGGGCGAACCGGGACACGGCGCACGCCTTCGCCCAGTACGCGGACGCGGTGGCGGGGCGGCTGGGCGACCGGGTGCGGGGCTGGGTCACGCACAACGAGCCGTGGTGCGCGGCCTTCCTGGGCCACATGATGGGCGTCCACGCGCCCGGCCTGAGTGATCTGGAGACGGCCCTGCGCGCCAGCCACCATCTCCTGCTCTCGCACGGGCTGGCGACGGGGGCGATTCGGGCGGCGGTGCCGAACGCGCAGGTCGGGATCACCCTCATCCTGGGGCCGCAGCACGCCGCCTCCGACCGGGAGGGGGACGTGGCCGCCGCGCGGCGGGGGGACGGGTTCCTCAACCGCTGGTTCCTCGACCCGTTGTACGGGCGGGGCTACCCGGCGGACATGTTGGAGCTGTACCGCCCCCATGCCCCGGCGTTCGAATCGGCCATCCAGCACGGCGACCTCGACCTGATCGCCGTGCCGACCGACTTCCTGGGCGTGAACTACTACCAGCGGAGCGTGGTGAAGCACTTCCCCGGTGGGCGCGGGTTCATGAACAGCACTCAACTCCGGCCCCCCGGCGAGTACACCGCCTTCGACTGGGAGGTGTACCCCGACGGCCTGCGCGAGATTCTGGCCCGCGTCCACAAGGAGTACGCGCCCCCCGTGCTGTACGTCACCGAGAACGGCGCGGCCTACGACGACCGCCCCGACACCGATGGACAGGTCCACGACGAGGACCGCCGCCGCTACCTTGAGCGCCACCTCGCCGCGTGCCGGGAGGCCATCGAGGGCGGCGTGCCGCTGAGGGGGTATTTCGCCTGGAGCCTCCTCGACAACTTCGAGTGGGCGGAGGGGTACAGCAAACGCTTCGGGCTGGTGCGGGTGGACTACGAGACGGGGCGGCGCACCGTGAAGGACAGCGGGGCGTGGTATGGCCGCCTGGCGCGGGGCGAGACGGGGTGACGGTCGCCCAGTTCTGACGCCGCCGACCTGACCCCTCTGCCTCACGGAGTGCTCGGGCGGGGGGTCGGAAGGCGGGCGACTTTTTCTCTCCTCGCTGCCGCAGACGCCGAGTTTTGTTTACCGCTAAAGTACGCTTCGTCACAACCCTTTCTCCCCGAGGTTTCTCCATGACTTCTACCGATCTCGACCACCTGCTCGACCAGATGACCCTCGAAGAGCAGGTGTCGCTGCTGGCCGGGGCGGATTTCTGGCGCACCGTGCCCATAGAGCGCCTGAACATCCCCTCGCTCAAGGTCACGGACGGCCCGGCGGGAGCGCGCGGCGGTGGTCCCCTCGTCGGCGGGAAGCACACTGCCGCCTTTCCTGTGGGCATCTCGCTCGGCTCGACGTGGAATGTCGAACTCTTGCGGGAGGTCGGCGTCCACCTTGCACGGGAAGCGCTGGACAAGGGCGCGGGCGTGCTGCTCGCCCCCACCATCAACCTGATGCGCTCGACGCTGAACGGGCGCAACTTCGAGAACACCTCGGAGGACCCCCACCTCACCGGCAAGCTGGGCGCGGCCTACATTCAGGGTCTCCAGTCGGCGGGCGTGGCCGCCACCGTCAAGCACTACGCGGGCAACGAGTCCGAGTACCAGCGCAACTCCATCAACTCCGTCATCGGTGAGCGTGCCCTGCGCGAGCTGTACCTGCGGCCCTTCGAGTTCGCCGTGAAGGAGGGCGGAAGCTGGGCGATCATGACCGGGTACAACAAGCTGAACGGTCCCTTTTGCAGCGAGAACCCGCGCCTGATCACCGACATTCTGCGCGGGGAATGGGGCTTCGACGGCCTGGTGATGAGCGACTGGGGCGGCACCCACTCGGCGGGCAAGAGCGCGCGGGCGGGCCTGGACCTGGAGATGCCCGGTCCGGCCAGGGCGCGGGCGGGACTACTGGAGGAGGCCCGGAACGACGAGGCGACCCGGCAGGCGGTCCGGGAGGCGGCGAGGAACGTCCTGCGGCTGATCGAGCGCACGGGGACCTTCGACAACCCCCGTGACGTGCGGGACGAAGTGGAGCGCGACGAGGAGTACGCGGACACCCGCGCCCTGATCCGCCGCGCCGGGGCCGAGGGGACGGTGCTGCTCAGGAACGCGGGCGGGCTGCTGCCCCTCCCTGCGAACGCTAAGGTCGCCGTCATCGGGCCGAACGCGACAGTCGGGCAGGTCATGGGCGGGGGCAGCGCGCAGATGAACGCCCACCGCCGCACCTCGCCGCTGGAAGGCCTGCGCGCCGCATTGGGGGAGGAGAACGTCACCCACGCCGTCGGCTGCGACAACGACCGC
Source organism: Deinococcus sp. YIM 134068 (assembly GCF_036543075.1). Taxonomy (NCBI): domain Bacteria; kingdom Thermotogati; phylum Deinococcota; class Deinococci; order Deinococcales; family Deinococcaceae; genus Deinococcus; species Deinococcus lichenicola. The sequence goes on along the minus strand of NZ_JAZHPF010000002.1, from coordinate 60,683 downwards.
TTCCTGCCGACGCTGGACGTGCCCCTGCACATCGAGTATCTCGGGGAAGGCGGGCAGGTGGTGGCGACGGAGGACAAGCGCGGCAGCGAGACGATGTGGTTCTCCTTCCCGGAGGGCGTCGATCCCGCCTCGTTCCGCGCCCGCCTGAGCCTGACGCTGACCGCGCCGGAAGGCGGCGAGTACGACCTCAGCCTCGCCAGCGCCGGGCTGGGCCGCCTCCTCGTGGACGGCGAGGAGGCCATCGACAACTGGACGGACTGGACGCCGGGAGACACCTACTTCGGCCTGGGCAGCCGGGAGATGAGGACCACGCGCCGCCTGAGCGCCGGGGACCATCAGGCCGTCGTCGAGCTGACGCCGAGGCCCGTCGCGGAGGGCATCTTCAACCTCAGCGCGGTGCGGCTGGGCTTCCGGGCACCCCTCTCCCCCACGGCGCTGGAGGACGCGGTGCGCGTGGCGAGTGAGGCCGACTATGCCGTGGTCTGTATCGGGACGAACGGCGACTGGGAGACCGAGGGCGTGGACCGCTGGGGGCTGGACCTGCCGGGCGGTCAGGACGATCTCGTGCGGGCGGTTCTGGCGGCGAATCCCAACACCATCGTCCTCCTCCAGACGGGCGGCCCGGTCCTGATGCCGTGGCTGGAGGGCGTGCCCGCCGTCTTGCAGGGCTGGTTCCCCGGTCAGGAGGCCGGGCACGCCTTTGCCGACGTGCTGCTGGGGCAGGCCGACCCCGGCGGGAGATTGCCGCAGACCTTCCCCGCCCGTCTGGAGGACGACCCCACTCACCCCGAGACGCCCGACGTGCAGTATCCCGGAGAGAACGGACAGGTCGAGTACAGGGAAGGGCTGTTCATCGGCTACCGCCATGTGGACCGGGCAGGCACGACGCCCCTCTTCCCCTTCGGCTTCGGGCTGAGCTACACGACGTTCGAGCTGCCGGACGCGCACCCAAGTGCCGCCGAGGTCGCGCCGGGCGGTGAGGTGAGCGTGAGGGTGCAGGTGCGGAATAGGGGCGAGCGGACCGGGCAACAGGTCGTGCAGCTCTACGTGCGCGACGTGGAGACGACGTTGGAGCGGCCCGAGAAGGAGCTGAAGGCGTTCGGCAAGGTGACGCTGGGGCCGGGCGAGACGGGGGAGGTCAACCTCACGCTCGACATGCGCTCGCTCGCCTATTTCGACGACACGCGGAACGCCTGGGTCGCCGACGCAGGACAGTTCGAGATTCTGATCGGCACGAGCAGCGCGGACCTGCCGCTGACCTTGCCGCTGACCCTGACCGGGGAGTGGAGCGAGGGGGTGGCGGGAGGGAAGTGATGAGGGGGACGGGGAAGCTCCGGCTCCCCTCCCGCCGATTCATTTCTCATCACCCAACGCTCGAACCCTCCTGTTCCGCTGACGGCTGACGGCTGACGGCTGATTGCTGACTGCCCCTAACGCCTCACCCCATCCTCTTCTCCTGGGAGATTCCATGACACAACCGCACAAGGGCACCCTCTCCGTCCAGCTCTACACCTTCCGCGACGCCGCGCAGGCTGACCCAACCGCAACGGTCGCGCGCGTGGCCGAGATCGGCTTCAAGTACGTCGAACCCTTCGGCATCGGCAGCAGCGGTCAGACGCCCGCCGCGCGGATGGCGACGGCGACCACCCTACGCCGTGACCTCGACGACCACGGGGTGCAGCTCTCGTCCGTCCACGCCGCCGCGCCGTATGGCCCGCAGTCGGAGGCGATTCTCGACGAGCTGGAGCTGATCGGGGCCAATCTCGCGGTCGTCTCCTGGCCCGGCGAGGTCCACGGCTTCGAGCGCGACGTTCTCTCCACGCTGGACGGCACGCAACGGTTCGCGGAGGCGATGAACGAGGCCGCGCGCAACGCCGCCGCACGAAATATCCGCCTCGGCTATCACAACCACTGGTGGGAGTGGAATACGCTGGAGAACGGGCGGGCCGCCTACGACACCCTCCTCGAACTGCTCGACCCGCAGGTTTTTCTGGAGGTGGACGCCTACTGGGCGCGCACGGCGGGGCAGGACCCGGCGGAGGTGCTGGGCCGCCTCGGCGACCGGGTGCTTGCCCTCCACGTCAAGGACGGCCCGGCGACCCCGGAGGCCGATCAGGTGCCCCTCGGGGGCGGCGTGGTGGACTACCGCGCGGCCCTCCTCGCCGCCCCCACCGCGAAATGGCACGTGCTGGAGATGGACCGCAGCGCGGGCGACGTGTTCGAGGACGTGGAGCAGAGTGCGCGGCGATTGATTGAGGAGGGGCTGTCGGGGTGGGAGGGGTGAGGGGTTAGAGAGAACGGCGTGGCAGTTCAGGCCATGCCTGTTCACCCCCACCCGGCCTCCCCCCTCAAGGGGGAGGAGCAAAAGAAATAGCTCCACGGCCTCGTGTCGTCGTTTTCTCGACCTCTCGACCCCTCGACCCCTCGACCCCCGGAGGTCCCCATGCCCCATCCCATCGGCATCATCGGCACCGGCAACATCAGCGCCGCCTACCTCAAGATCGCCCGTGACCTCGCCCTCTTCGAGGTGAGCGCCGTGACCGACCTCGACCTTGACCGCGCACAGGCGCAGGCCGCCGAGTACGGCACGCGGGCGATGACGCGGGACGAACTGCTCGCGGACCCGGAGATCGTTGCCGTCGTGAACCTGACGCCGCCCGCCGCCCACGCGGAGGTGTCGCTCGCCGCGCTGCGGGCCGGGAAGCACGTCTACAGCGAGAAGCCGCTGGCGGTCGCGCGGGGGGACGGGCAGGCCATCCTGCGGGAGGCTGGGGAGCGCGGCCTGCGCGTCGGCTGCGCGCCGGACACCTTTCTCGGCGCGGGCCTCCAGACGGCGCGGGAACTCCTCGACGCCGGGGCCATCGGGCGTCCGGTGGCGGCGACCGCCTTTTTCATGGGCAACGGGCCGGAGGGGTGGCATCCCAGCCCGGATTTCTTCTACCAGCCGGGGGCGGGGCCGCTGTTCGACATGGGGCCGTACTACCTCACCGCGCTCGTGAACATGCTCGGCGGCGTGACGCAGGTGGGCGGGAGCGCGGTCAAGGCGTTGGAGGAACGGACCATCGGCAGCGGAGCGCGGCAGGGCGAGCGCATCCCGGTCACGACGCCCACCCACGTCACCGCGCAGCTCGGCTTTGGGGGCGGGCAGGTCGCCACCTTCATCGCCAGCTTCGACACGCCCGCGAGCGAGTTGCCGCGCATCGAGATTTACGGCACGGAGGGCACCCTGAGCCTTCCCGACCCGAATACCTTCGGCGGACCGCTGAGGCTGCGCCGCGCCGGGGACGAGGAGTGGGAGACGGTGGCCCTCACCCGCCCCTTCAGCGACAACGCGCGCGGCATCGGGCTGGCGGACATGCTCGACGCCATCGCGCAGGGCACGCCCCACCGGGCGAGCGGCGACCTCGCCCTCCACGTCCTCGACGTGATGCACACGGTGCTGGAGTCGGCGCAGGAGGGGCGGACGCTGAGTGTCAACAGCCACGCACAGCGGCCCGAGGCGCTGGCGGTCCAGCCCGGCTGGTTCAGGGGAACGCCGCTGGAGGTTTCCGGGTCGTAAGCTGGTGTGCCGAGCATGACCGGAGTGAAGCGGTGAGGGGTGGTGGGAGGCCGTGTGCGCTCTCCCCTCCCCTTTCTGTGACTTGGAACCAATTCTCTCCTAACCCCAACCCCTTTCCCCTCCCAGGAGACCCCATGCCCCGACCCATCACCCTCTTCACCGGCCAGTGGGCCGACCTGCCCCTCGCCCGGCTCGCGCCCCTCGCCAAAAGCATGGGCTACGACGGCCTCGAACTCGCGTGCTGGGGGGATCATTTCGACGTTCAGGCGGCGCTGAGCGACGAGGGGTATGTTCAGGCCAAGCGCGCCCTGCTCGAAGAACACGGGCTGCAATGCGTCGCCATCAGCAATCACCTCGTCGGGCAGGCGGTGTGCGACCCTATCGACGAGCGGCACCGCTCCATCGTCCCCGCCCACGTCTGGCAGGGCGGCGACCCGGAGGGCGTGCGGCAGCGGGCGGCGCAGGAGATCATGGACACGGCCCGCGCCGCCCGGAAGTTCGGCGTCAGCGTGGTGAACGGCTTCACGGGGTCCTCGATCTGGCACAGCCTCTACGCCTTCCCGCCCACCGATCAGGCGTTCTGGGACCGGGGCTTCGCGGACTTCGCCTCCCGCTGGACGCCGATTCTGGACGTGTTCGAGACCGAGAACGTCAACTTCGCGCTGGAGGTCCACCCGACCGAGATCGCCTTCGACATAGCGACGGCGCAGAGGGCGCTCGACGCCCTGAACCACCACCCCCGCTTCGGCTTCAACTATGACCCCAGCCACCTCGGGTATCAGCATGTGGACTACGTGCGGTTCCTGCACACGTTTCGGGACCGCATCTTCCACGCGCACATGAAGGACGTGTGGTGGGGCCACGGCACGGGCGAGGTCGGCGTCTTCGGCGGGCACACCACCTTTGGCGACCACCGCCGTTACTGGGACTTCCGCTCGGTGGGGCGCGGCGACATCAACTTCGAGGAGATCATCGTGGCGCTGGGCGACATCGGGTACGCGGGGCCGCTGAGTGTGGAGTGGGAGGACTCGCGCATGGACCGCGTGCATGGGGCGACCGAGAGCGCAGCCTTTCTGCGGCGGCTGGACTTCCCCGGCTCGGACGTGGCCTTCGACGCCGCCTTTGCGGGGGAGGAGCAGCCGGGCGGGGGGGAGGGGACGCCTATTTCCTGAGCGGCCAGCGGCCAGCTTCCAGCCGCCAGCGAAAGAAGAGAAACGGCGACGCTAGGCCCGTTGGCGGACGCGGCCCGTGCCCCCGGTGGAGTAACGTCCCGAGCAATGACCGTCCCCAGGATGCACGCCGACGAGGTGGAGACCAGTGTGGTGCTCGTGCGTCGGCTGCTCGCGGCGCAGTTTCCCCGGTGGGCGGACCTGCCCATCACGCCCGTCCGTTCCGCTGGCACCGACAACGCGATCTACCGCCTCGGCATCGAGCTGGTCGTGCGGCTGCCCCGCATCGGCTGGGCGGTGGCACAGGTGGAGAAGGAGCACCTGTGGCTGCCACGACTGGCCCCGCTTCTGCCGCTGGCCGTCCCCGTGCCGCTCGCGCAAGGGACGCCCGGCGAGGGCTACCCCTCCCCGTGGGCCGTCCACCGCTGGTTGGAGGGGGAGAGTGCGGTGGAGGCGCACATCCCCGATCTATGTCAGGCGGCGCGTGATCTGGCGGAATTCGTGAGGGCGCTGCAACAGGTGGCGACGACCGGCGCACCACCCGCCACGGAACACAACCTGCGCGGCGTTTCGTTGGGGACGCGGGAGGCGAGCGTCCGCGCGGCCATCGCGTCCCTCCACGGCCTGATCGACACCGACACGGCGACGGCGGCTTGGGAGGTCGCCCTCGCCGTCCCGGAGTGGGACCGCCCACCCGTCTGGTTTCACGGGGACCTGCTGCCCGGCAACGTGCTAGTTCAACGGGGCCGACCCAGCGCCGTGATCGACTTCGGCGGGCTGGGCGTCGGCGACCCGGCCTGCGACCTGATGATCGCGTGGAGCCTCTTCTCCGGCGAGAGTCGGGACGTGTTCCGCGCATCGCTCGGGGTGGACGACGCGACGTGGGCGCGGGGGCGGGGGCACGCGCTGGCCCAGGCGCTCGTCTTCGTGCCGTACTACCTGAAGACCAACCCCGTGGGCGTTCGCGCCGCCCGGCGCGCGATTGAGGAGGTTCTCGCCGACCATCGGCGCGGCGGGTAGGGTGGCGTGGCGGCAGCTTCAGGCGCAGGCGCGGGCGCAGATGCAGGGGTGAGGAGTTAGGGATTAGGAATGAGGGGAGGGGCCGGGTGGGTGGGCCTCTCCCCTCTTGTTGGGTGGGGTCAGGAGGAAAGGGCACCCATGAAACTGCTCATGTCGTGGCTAATGCCGTTGAAGTGGGCCGGGTCGTGGTGCGGTGCCCCGCGTGAGGCGAGTAGGGTGACAGTGCAGACATCCCCTCCCTCTCTCAACGCGTCCACCTCAGCCTCCCCCAAGAGGGTGTTCAGGGCACGGACTAACTGACGGTAACGCTCTGGCGTCAGGCGTAGGGTAAGCGATTCAAGGTGCGGCGGGCAGCTCTCCCCAGCGGGGCCACTGGGAACCGGAGGCCGGGCAGGGGGCCGCTCACGGTCGCCAAAGCCCATAATCTCCTCCTCGTCTGCCCGCACCCGGCTCCAGAATTCCTCATAGCCTTTCAGGAAGGTGTCAGCCAACGCCCGCACGTCTCCCGCTCGTCCCTCTCCCTCCAACGGAGGCAGCAAGTTCATGGGAAAGCGGAACTCCCGCGCCATGAGTTGAAAGAACACCTTCCCACCCTCGCGCCGCTGCTCGAACAGCAGCCCCAGTTCGGCGAGCTTCCGCGCGTGGTGGTGAATGAGGTTCGCCGGTTGCCCCAGTGCCGCCGCCACGTCACTCGGCGAGGCGGGCGAGAGGAAACGTCCCAGCAGATCGAGGTCTGCCTTGAGCGCGCGGGCCTGAGCGGGGTCGGAGACGCGGAGCATGTCCTGTTGCTCATGGGTCATGCGAGCAGGATGACGGAGAGCGTTTCAGTCGGCGAGAGTGGGGGCTGAAAGGAGCGAGGTCTACTCGGTCGGCCCTGTTCCTGTTGGACCAGTGAGGACAGGAAACCGAGAGACCCGCCCCATTACATCAAGCTCTAGGAAGTCGCCTTCTATCCTGTAACTCCACGGCGGCTCCACAAATGTCGTCCAAAGCTTGTCGCCGCGCGTCGTCCACGCCGTGAACTCCAGTTCAGCGGACATCAGGACGACTCCACCTACCCGATCCCAGAAGCTGAACCCAACCTCTGTGAACTCCTCCCAGAGCCGCGTTGGGCCGTTGAGGTTATAGGCGAGAAGACGTGTTCCAGCACCGATGAACAGCATGTCCGCTTCTGGAACAAGCAGCAGACCCGGCCCGAAAACACCTTCGTGTGACTCGAAGCGTTGCAGGACGACAAGTTCGGTTGGCTTTCGCCTGCCTACGCCGATGCAGAGCAATTCGCCGTCCTCGTCCTTCCGTCCCTTCAGATGCCCAAACGTCTCCACAAGGCTTGAGGAGGTCAGGAGATGGGCGAAGGGCTGATCTCCCTGCCTCACCTCCAACACCCACTCGCCCACCTGAAGCCTCATCCCTACGCCAACTCCGCCTTCAACCACCTCGCCGCCCTATCCACCAACTCGGCGGCGGCGGGCGAGAAGGCCGTCATGTTGGCAAAGCCGTGGATCATGCCGGGGCCGGGCTGGTGTTCGGCGCGGACGCCCGCCTGCCGGAGCGCCTCGACGTAGGCCGCGCCCTCGTCGCGCAGGGGGTCGAACTCGGCGGTCAGGACGAGGGCGGGCGGCAGGTCGTGGAGTTCGGCGGCGTGGAGGGGGCTGACGTGCGGGTGGGCGGCGTGCGCGGGGTCGGCGAGGTACATCTGGCCGAAGAAGCTCATGCGCTCCTCGGTCAGAAAGTATCCTGAAGCATTCTCGCGGCGGCTGGGGTAACGCTCCACGTTCACGAAGTCGGCGGCGGGATAGATCAGGAGTTGGGCTTTCACCGCCGGGCCGCCCTCGTCCCGTGCCCGCTGGGTGCAGGCGATACACAGGCTCGCGCCCGCGCTGTCGCCCGCCACGGCGAGGCGGGAGGGGTCGGCCCCCAGTTCCCCCGCGTGCTCGGCGGCCCACCGCAGCGCGGCATAGGCGTCATCCACCGGGGCCGGAAAACGGTGTTCGGGCGCGAGGCGGTACTCGACGCTCAGGACGGCGGTGTTCGCCTCCGCGCACAGCTCACGGCACACGGGGTCATGCGTCTCGATGGAGTACGCGACGAAGCCGCCCCCGTGGAAGAAGACGGTCAGGGGGTGCGGTCCCTCCCCTACCGGGGTGTAGAGCCGCGCGAGCAGTTCGGAGGCCGGACCGGGAATGCTCAGATCACGTGTTCCGGCGATGGTCACGGGCCGCTTCGGGGCGCGGGCGGCATTGGCGATCACGGCGGCGCGCATCTCCTCCAATCCATTCGGCTGGGGAGCGGCGGCGAACTGGAGCAGGACTTCTTTCAGGTGGGGATCGAGGGGCATAGGTCTTCCTTTCGCGGCGGCTACCGCCAGGACGTGAGGTCGGGGCCGAGGTATGCGGTTTCGTTGAACGAATCCAGACTGGCCCGCCCGCCGCCGTAAGTCAGGTGCGTCAGGCTGCCGTTCCTGACCCGCCAGTTCAGCGCCAGGGCCGACTCGTCGGGGGCGCGCAGCACGGCGGCGACCGTCACGCCGATCACGCCGCCCGACGAGAAGGCGAGGACGGTGCGCCCGGACGGCCCGGCGAGCAGCCCGCGCAGGAAGGCGTGGACGCGGGTGCGGAAGGCGGCCCACGTTTCCACTTCCGGGTGGGCCACGTCGCCCCGCAGGTACGCCCCGGCGAGCGGTTCGAGCATCCGCTGGAGGTGACGGTTGCGCTCCGGCCCCAGCCGTCCCTCCTCCGAGGCACGCAGCAGGGCGGCGAACGCCGGGTCACGGGCGGCGAGGAGCGGCCCCAGCATGCGAATCAGGCCGTCCCCGTCGTACTCGGCGAGGCGGGGGTCCACCACGGGGTCGGGCCATGCGCCCCCCGCCGCCTGGGCCGCCAGCCGCGCGCTCTCCCGCTGCCGCGTCAAGGAGCCGCAGAACACGTCCGTCGGCTCCACGTCCGACTCGGCGAGAAAGTGCCCGACCGCGCGGGCCTGCTCCTCCCCCAGCCGCGAGAGACGGTCGGTGTCGGCCTCGAAGGGCGTGGCCTGCCCGTGTCGGATGAGGATAAGGGTGCTCACGCGGGGCGACCGGGCATCGAGAAGAACTGAGTTTCGCTGTGGGTCACGTCATCCAAACTTTCTTGTCGTATGGCGGGAAAAACAGAACCGGGAGCCACGGGCTTCCACACACCCGGCGACGTGTGACGGGGTTTGAAGTAAACGGAATGATCGGCATACACATGAAAAACCTCACACCCGGAGGTACGCTGACCTTCCCCAATCTCAGCCCTTCCGACGGAGACCCCATGATGCACCCCACCCCCCTCGCCGCCGCCCTGCTGACATTCACCCTCGCCGTGCTGATGCTGGGCATGGTGCTAGGTCTGAATCTGGGGCGTCACTACCGCCTTTACGCTCCGGTGGCGGGCACGCTGCCCCGGCCCTACCCGGCGCTGCGGCTGGCGCTCTACGCCCTGCTGCTGGGCACCGCCGCCCTGCTGTGGCTGGCGTGGGTGTGGCGCGTGGCCCCGCCCATCCCGCCCGGCATCCGGCTAGCGTGAGGCTTCCCCGATCCGCCGCCACGCCTCCCCGATGAGCCAGCGGGCCTGAGCGCCGAGGGGGGCGAAGCGGGGGTCTTTCGTCTGCCCGGCCCGGTAACGCGCGTAAATCTGAATGACGATCACGGCGAGCTTGAAGTGGCCCAGCACCTCGTACCACGCCACACCCGACACGTCCCGCCCGCTTCGTTCCGCGTAGCGCGACAGGAACGCCTCGCGGGTCAGGTAGCCCTCGGCGCTCGCGGCAGCGCCCACGCGGTTTTGCGCGCCGCCCGGCTGTTCGGGCATCGTCCAGTACGTCAGCGTCAGGCCGAGGTCCACGAGGGGATCGCCCACGGTCGTCATCTCCCAGTCCAGCAGGGCGACGACGCGCGAGGGGTCCTGCGGGGCCAGCATCAGGTTGTCGAGCTTGAGGTCGTTGTGGACGAGGGTGTGGGCCGACTCGGGCGGCGTGTGCGCGGTGAGCCACGCGATCACGTCCTCGTCGTGCAGTTCTTCCACGGGCGGGAGGTCGTCGGTGCGGGCGCGACGCCAGCGGGAGGCCCAGCCCTCCACTTGCCGGGCGTTGAAGCCCTCCGGCTTGCCGAGACCGCGCAGGTCCGCCGCGTCGATGTCCACCGCGTGCAGGTCGGCGAGCGTGTCCGCCAACGCCTCCGAGAGCTGGCGGGGAGCGTCCGGCAGCGCGGCGTACTCGGGCGGGAGCCTGGTGCGGACAATCGTACCGCGCCGCCGCTCCATCAGGTAGAAGGGCGAGCCGAGGAGCGCCGCGTCCTCCACGAGGAGGAGGGGCTTCGGGGCGACGGGCAACACCGGATGCACCCGCTCCAGCAACCGGAACTCGCGCGGCATGTCGTGGGCCTTCGCCGCCACCGGGCCGAGGGGCGCGCGGCGCAGCACGTACTCCCGCTCGCCGAGCCGCAGCAGGTAGGTCAGGTTGGAGAAGCCGCCGGGGAACTGCTCGACCGCCAGCGCGTCCACGTCGCCCTCCACGCGGCCCCGCAGGGCCTCACGCAGAAGCTCCAGCGGCAGTTCCTCACCGGGGCGGACGGGGGCGGTGTCGGGGCGGGTCAAGGGGTTTCCCCGCTTGTGCCCTGTGGCCCGTGGCCCGTGGAAGGCCGGAAGAGCATTCCTCTACACGCGACACGCCACGCGCCACATGCCCTCACGACTTCTCCCCCAGCCCGAACGCCCGCTCACCCTGCCCGGCGAGCAGCGCCATCGCCTTCACGCGCAGCCGCCGCATCTTGCCGATCCAGCCGTCGTAGTCGTTCGCCTTGTTCTGGAAGGACTGGAGCGTGGTCGGGTGCGTGGTGATGAGGAAGCCGCCTTGCCTCAGCACCTCCAGCGTCACTTCCACGAGTTCGTCCGTCGTGATCGCCGTCTGCTGGAGGATGGGTGCGTTCTGGATCATGGGGGTCCAGACGCCCTCCGGGCACAGCGCCGCCACCTTCACGCCCCGGTCGCCGTAGGTGATCGCCAGCCACTCGGCGAACGCGAGGGCCGCATGTTTCGTCACCGCGTAGGGGGCGGAATGCAGCTCGGTGAGGAGGCCCGCCGCCGACGCGGTGTTCAGGAAGTACCCGTCTCCACGCTCCAGAAAGTGCGGGAGCAGGTGCCGGGCGGCCCAGACGTGGCTCATCACGTTGACGCGGTGGATCAGGTCCCACTGCTTGTCGGGCGTCTCCGGCCCCGCGCCGATGCCTATGCCCGCGTTGGAGCAGAAGAGGTCGATGCGGCCCTCACGCCCCAGCACGTCCGAGATCAGGGCCTGAATCTCCTCCTCCCTCGCCACGTTCGCGGGCACGAAGCGGGCACCGATTTCCGCCGCCTTCTGTGCCCCCACCTCCGCGTTGAGGTCGGAGGCGATCACGGTCGCGCCCTCCCGCACGAAGCGCGTGGCGAGCGCGAGGCCGATGCCGGAGGCGGCCCCGGTGACGACGATAATTTTGTCTTGGAAGTCCATATATGTTTACCTCAACTGAAGTCGAGCGAGATTCGGTAGACGCCGCAGGTTCGGCACTGGAACAGGGTGAGGGGTCCTGAATCGTCCGCGCCGGAAAGGACGTGTTTGACCTCGATGTTCCAATCACGGGCAATTCGGGCCAACTCCTCCTGAACGGACGCATCCTCAAGCAACTCGTGGTGCTTCTCCGGCACGAGGTCGCCGAGGTACGCGCAGCACTCCCCGTGATGATCGGGCCAGAAGATAGGATTCCAGGTAGAGAAGCCGGGTGTGCGCGTTAGAACGGCCTCGACACTTTCAGGGCTTGCTGAGTCATCGAAACTGGCGTCGTGGAAGTTCCCGTCATACTGGGACGCTGCCCGACCGTCGGCCACACACCAGGGGCAGAGGCGTTCGGGTTTTTCACGGGCGTAGAACGGTCCGGTGTAGAGCCATTCTCGGCGCTGGTCACACACGCCACAAACTGCATCTACCCGTTCAACAACGCCTGTGCTTACGGGATCAGGATGATATGGGAAGTCAGGCAGAGCCTCGACCATTACCGTAAATTCCTTCGAGGGCAATTCTGCTGATCGAACAACATGAATCCTCCTGGAAATGATCAGCTAGGGCAGGGTGACGAGAGATTCAAGGGCAGCGGCAACCGCTCGCGGGTCGGCCAATTCTCCCCGTGCCGTCCTCAGCACCAGCTCGAACACGGCGTCGTCCGGGCCGGAGAGTTCCGAGCCGTTCAGGAGCAGGAAGACGTAGGCGGCGGCGTAGGCCGTTCGCTTATTGCCGTCGATGAAGCCGTGATTCCGCGCCAGGAAGAGGAGGGCGGCGGCCTTCTCCGTCAGCGACGGGTACAGCTTGACGCCGAATGCCTCCATCGCGGGTTGGGCGAGGGCAGATGCGAGGGCACCGGGATCGCGTAGACCGGGCGTTCCACCGTGACGGCTCAGCGCCCGGTCGTGCAGGGCCGTCACCTGTTCCGGCGTGAGGTAGATCGTCATGCGTTGCTGAGGCGCTCCAGCAACTCTTCCTTCTCGGCGAACAGCTTCTCGGCGGCCTCCTCGAAGCTCAGGCCCCGTCTGGCCGGGCGAAGAATCAAGCCCCCATCCGTCGGTTCGATCTCCACCTCCTCACCGAACCCGTACAGCTCCAGCAGCTCTTTGGGGAGGATGACCGCCCGCGATTTGCCCACCGTGGTCAGGCGTTTACGCATGCTGTGATTCTAACCCGGTTAAAGCCGCCCGCTGCCCCCGCAGCTTCTCCTGCCGCTTCATCTCCACCTTCGCCACCGTCTCGGTATGCACGATGTCGGGGCCGTCGGCGAGGCGGAGGGTGCGGGCCTGCGCGTACATCATGGCGAGGGGGCTGTCCTGGCTGACGCCCGCACCGCCGAAGATCTGGATGGCGCGGTCGATGACTTTCAATGCGACGTTCGGCGCGACGACCTTAATTGCCGCAATTTGGCCGCGCGCCGCCTTGTTGCCCACCGTGTCCATCATGTGCGCGGCTTGCAGGGTCAGGAGGCGGGCCTGGTCGATCTCCATGCGGCTGTGGGCAATCGCCTCGCGGACATGCTGGTGCCCGCCGAGCGGCTTGCCGAAGGCGACGCGCTGCCCCGCCCGCTCGATCATCAGCTCCAGCGCCCGCTCGGCCTGCCCGATCAGCCGCATGCAGTGGTGGATGCGGCCCGGCCCGAGGCGGCCCTGCGCGATCTCGAAGCCCCGGCCCTCGCCGAGCAGCAGGTTGGAGGCGGGCACCCGCGCGCCTTCGAAGGTCATCTCCGCGTGGCCGTGCGGCGCGTCGTCGTAGCCGAAGACGGTGAGCATCCGCTCCACGGTCACGCCCGGCGTAGCAAGCGGCACGAGGATCATGGACTGCTGGAGGTGGCGCTCGGCAGCAGGGTCCGTCTTGCCCATGAAGATGCTGATCTTGCAGCGCGGATCGCCCGCCCCCGAGGTCCACCACTTACGCCCGTTGATGACGTACTCGTCGCCGTCCCGCGTGATGCTCGACTCGATGTTCGTCGCGTCGCTGCTCGCCACGTCCGGCTCGGTCATGGAGAAGGCGGAGCGAATCTCGCCGTTCAAGAGGGGCGTGAGCCACCGCTCCTGCTGCTCGGGCGTGCCGTAGCGGGCCAGCACCTCCATGTTGCCCGTGTCGGGCGCGTTGCAGTTGAAGACCTCCGGTGCCCACCACACCCTGCCCATCACCTCACACAGGGGGGCGTACTCCAGATTGCTCAGGCCCGGCCCGAACATTCCCTGCGGGTCCGACGCAGGCGGCAGGAAGAGGTTCCACAGGCCCTCGGCGCGGGCCTTCGGCTTCAGCTCCTCCAGCAGCTCCACATGCTCCCAACGGTCGCCCGTGTTCACCTGACGGACGAACTCGGCCTCGTTGGGATAGATGTACTCCTCCATAAAGGCCGTCAGGCGGCTGTGGAGGTCGCGGGTGCGGGGGGATACGTCGAACAGGGTCATAGGGGTTCCTCCTCGGGATTCAGGGGGCGGAAGCCCGCCCGGTCGCCCTCAATGCTGATGAGCGCCTCGCGGTACACGCCGCCGCCCTCACGGCGCAGCACGAGGTTCAGAGCCAGAATGCGGTCTAACACGGCTTCGGATTGTTCCAGCAGGGCCGGGTCAGGATCGTCCGCGACCCGCTCGGCCAGGGCGTTGTCCTCCTCAAACAGGGCGCGGTAGGGGGCGAAGGCGGGCGTGGGCACGAAGTCGCAGTGGACGGCGAACATCTCTGTATCCGTGACGGTGAGGCGGCCCAAAAGTTCGCCGTCCCTTTCCAGGCCGTACACCGTTCCCGGCCTCACTTCCCCCCTCCCGCCGGGGCCACACCCGCTGTAACGGGCGGTAGGTCATACACAGTCACGTCCAAGCCGTGCGCGACGAGTTCTTCGAGGACGATCGGCTCAATGAGCGTCCAGTCGCCGCCCGCTACACCTGCGCCGATGCGGGGCATGTGAACTGACGCGCCCACGCGCCGCGCCTCCTCGCGTACCCGTACCAGCCCGGCGCGGATGGCCTCATAACGTACAGGGGGCACGTCCGTCGGTCGGTTCTTGCGGGCGATATCGTGTTGGCCGATCAGGTTCGCTACTGTCAGGTCGGGGGCGACGGAGACGAATTGCACCTCCCCGAGCGCGAAGGGCTGCCCGGTCTCCCTCGCCGCCCAACGTTTGTACGCTCGCTCCGGCTCACGGGAACACCTCGACAGCGCCAGTACGAAGCCCCGTCCCCACGCGCCGATGTCGTTGCAGACGTGGACGAGGAGTTTCGGCCCCTCTCCGCTCGGCTGGGTGGCGTCGCCCGACACATAGCTCAGGCTCACCTCTCCCCTCCCGCCGGGGGCACGTCCGCCGTGACGATGGTGCCGAGGGCGGTGGCGACCAACCGCTCCTCCCCATCCTGCACGGCGAAGATGTCGCAGCGGGTCACGGCCTGCCGCTTGCCCGCGCTGATCACACTTCCACGGGCGACGAGCGCCTCGCCCATACCGGGCCGTAGAAAGTTGATCTTGAACTCCGAGGTCAAGACACTCGGCCCCAGCGCCGCCGCCCCCATAAAGGTGAGGGCGATGTCGGCCAGCGCCGCTTGGACGCCGCCATGCGCGAAGCCGTGGTGTTGGGTGAGGTCGGGCCGGAAGGGCACCCGCACGACCACGCCCTCGCGGGACATCTCCTCCACCCGCGCCCCGACGAGGACGCTGAAGGGCTGCGAGTCGAGGACGCGCTGGGCAAAGGCGACGGCCTCGACCCCCTCCAACGCCGTCACAGGTAGACCCGCATCACCGTCTCGGCGGTAGCGGCGGGCCGCTCACTTCCCTCAATCTCGATGGTGTTGGTGACGGTCATCTGGGCGAAGCCCTGGCCGTCCTCCACGCCGAGGAGGGTCGCGCGGTTGCGAAGGCGGCTCCCCACGGGCACGGGCGAGATGAAGCGCACACGGTTCAGGCCGTAGTTCACGACCATGCGCGTCCCCTCCAGCGGGGGAAAGCCACCCCCCGTCATGAAGTGCCCGGCGAGCAGCGAGAGCGTCAGGAAGCCGTGCGCGACGGGGCCGCCGAAGGGTGTCCGCGCCGCCCGCTCCGGGTCCACGTGAATGAACTGGTGGTCGCCGGTCGCGTCCGCGAACTGATGAACCATCTCCTGCGTGACTGTCACCCATTCGGAGAGGGCGACTTCCTGGCCGACACGGGCGCGAAGGTCGGGGAGGTGCATGAGTGCTCCTTTGGGGCTGTCAGCGGTCAGCTTCCAATCTCTCGCTGAGAGCTGATCGCTGAGAGCTGACCGCTCCTAGATCGCCGTAATTCCCCCGTCCACCGCGATGTTCTGCCCCGTCATGTACGCGCTGGCGTCGCTGGCGAGCAGCAGGGCGAGGCCCTTGAGGTCCTCATCAGTGCCCAGGCGGCCCAGGGGCGTGGCGGCGAGGATGGTTTCCTCCCCGTAGGCGAGGGTGCCGCGCGTCATCTTGGTGGGGAAGTAGCCGGGGCAGATCGAGTTGACGGTGATGCCGTACCTCGCCCACTCGGCGGCGAGCGTGCGGGTGAGGTTGACGACCGCGCCCTTCGACGTGTTGTAGGCCAGCGTTCCGGCCATGCGCGGGCTGTTGCCCTTCAGCCCGGCGACGGAGGCGACGTTCACGATGCGGCCCCCTCCTGCCGGAATCATGCACCGCTTCCCCACTGCCTGCGTGAGCAGAAACAGGCCGTTGACGTTGAGGTTGATGACCTTGAGCCACGCCTCGAAGGGGTGTTCCTCGGCGGGCGCTCCCCAGGTGGCCCCGGCGTTGTTCACGAGGATGTGAATGGGGCCGACCTCGGCGTGGATGCGCTCCACGAGCGGCTCGATGGTCTCGAACTGCGAGAGGTCGTTCTGGTAGACGTGCGCGGTGACTCCAAGCCCCTCCAAGTGGGCTTTCGCTTCGTCCAACTCGTTCTGCTTGCGGGCGGTCAGGACGACGGTCGCGCCGTATTCACCCAGCGCCTCCGCGATCTGAAGGCCGAGGCCACGTGAGCCTCCGGTGATGAGGGCGACTTTGCCGGTGAGGTCGAAGAGTTCTTTCAGGGGCACGGGCTGGGGCCTCCTTGCGTGCTGGAGTGGGGTTGTGAAGTGACCCCAGCATAGGGAAAGTGTACGTGTACGTCAATTCTGAACGAGCGGGGACACTGGGCGACCCGAGACTGGACGAATTGAAAAATATGTCACACTACTCATGCTGACTACACGGGCGGTTATGGCAGGAGTAGTGACCACGGCGAGACGGTTCGGGCAGGGACAAGGGGGAACGATGGGTTCAGGAACGGCAGGGCGACGCGTGCGTTCACGGCAGCTCCTCCTTCTCACGGGCCTCGTCGGGGGTGCCCACGCCGCCGCGCAGACGGCCCCACCGCAGGCGACGGTCTACATCGGGCCGAACTGGTGCCGGGGCGGTTACTGCGGCAACAGCGCCAACGCCACCTTCCAGAACGCGCTGGAACAGGCCCTCATCAACAGCGGCGTCGTGCAGGCGGTCCGCAGCGAGACGCCAAACGCTCTGAATGTCAACGGCGGCATCACGTCCATCGACGGCGGGGGCCGGGTCTGCCTGCCGGTCATCGGTTGTCTGAACGGGCGGAAGGTGCGCGCCGGGGCGGAGTTCGTGGACGCCTCCAACAACAACGCCGTGCTGTGGGCCGATTCCTGCGAGGGCACGAGCGGCGGCTTCTCCAGTTGGATTCGCTGGACGGGCTACCTCCAGGTCAACTCCGACGACGACCGCGCCGCCGCCGATTGCGCGGGCAAGCTGGTCCAGAAGTTCCTCGCCAGCCCCGCGTTCAGTACCTATGTCACGCGACTCAAGGCGGCACCTGTCGCCACCGCCGCACCCGCCGCCCCAGCCGCCGGACAGCCGCAGACTCTTCTCGGTCAGGCCAGCCCGGCACCCGCGCCGACCAGCCCCAGCGTCGCCACCGCCTCCGCGAGCTGGGTCTATCCCTTCTTCTTCCCCGACGAGATTACCCGGCAGCAGGCCTGCGCCGAGGGGCACGCCTCCGCCTCCAAAGGCGTATCGGCCAGCCCGCCCGGTCGCGCCGAGTTCAATTCGACGGAGGGCACGATCACCGTGGACACGTCGTACAACTCGATCTTCCTGGCGTGCCAGGATGCCGGGTCCAAGCTGCGCGCCAGGCCGGACTCGGTGCCGCAACTCGACTTCATTGTGAGAGTGGCGCACAACACGGCCATTGCTTATGGCAAAGGGCTGGCAGCGGCCTTGGCTTTCTACGACGCGAACAATGTCGAGTTGGGACGAATCGGCATGTATGTGGACGGCACCACGTCGGACAGAAAAGACGTATGCAGTGGCGGCCCAACCGTCTGCACCTACCACTTCGTCCCCGACCGCCTCTCCACCACCGAGCGGGCCATGATCAGCCGCGCCACCTCTGCCCGGCTGCTCGTCAACATGGGCAAGGGCGTGGAGACGCTGACCCTCAGCCGCGAACGCTTCCCGGCCCTGAAGTAGCGCGTGGCCCACCGCTTCAGCATCCCACCAACCATCTCAGGCGTGGACGCTGTTCCTTGACGATTGGCGGCACAATGCAACGACCTCCACGCAACCACACGCCTTTCCTCTCCCTCCTCGCCGCTCTCCTGGTGGCGTGTGGCGGGGGCGGCAGCGGGCCGATTCCCGAACCCACCACCTACAGCGCCTACGCCGTCACCGACAACGCGCTCTACCGCGTCGTCCTGAGCGGGCCGGGGGACGACGAGCGGGTGGCGACGCTGAACACCTCCTCGGTCATCACGGACCTCGCCTGGGACGGCAGCGACCTCTACGCCGTGACGTTCAGCACCCTCGTCCGCATCGAGACCGAGACCGGAGAGGTGACGACGGTGGGCGACCTCGGCAGCTTCACCATGAACGCCCTCACGGCGGACGGGGACGGCACCCTCTACGCCGCGTCGGGGTCCGGCGGGCTGTACACGGTGGACAAGACGACGGGGCGGGCCTCCCTCATCGGCTCGCTGGGCCTCCCGGCCAGCGGCGACCTCGCCTTTACCCCGGAGGGCACGCTCTACGCCACCGTCACCTCCAGCCCCTTCGCGGAGACGGACACGCTGGCGACGGTGGACCTCACGACGGGACAGGCGACGGTGATCGGCGAGATCGGCTACCCGGCGGTCTTCGGCCTCGACGTGCAGGGCGGCGTCCTCTACGGCCTGACGCTGGGGGGCGAACTCCTGACGCTGGACGTGACCACGGGCCGCGCCACCCTCGTGCGGGAGACGGAACTGGACTTCACAGGGATGGAGTGAGGGTCGGACCTCACCCGCTCGTCGTCAGGAACTCGCGCACATCTTTCAGGAACTCCTCCGCCCGCTCCAGATGCGGCATGTGCCCCGTGCCCGCGTAGACGCGCAACTCCGCGCCGGGGATGGCCGCCGCCAGCCGCTCAGCGTTCGGGAGGGGGATCAGGTCGTCGTGTTCGCCGTGCAGCACGAGCGTCGGGACGGTCAGGCGGGCGAGGTCCGGTGTCGTGTCGTGGGCGCGGATGGCCCGGAACTGCCGCTTGAAGCTCTCGGCGCTCATGGGGTGGCGCTCGGCGTGGCGGGCGGCGGTTGCCAGAGTCTCCGGGTTCCGCTCGGTGAAGCCGTCGTGCGTCATCAGGGTGAGGGCCTGCCGCGCCCGTTCCCGCGCCTCCATGTCGGCGGGCAGGAAGAGGGCCGCGCGCCCGCGTTCGGTGGCCGGGGTACTCTCCGCCCCGCCCGGAGTCGTGGACACGAGCACCAGCCCGCGCACGAGGTCCGGGTGCCGCAGCGCGAGGTGTTGCGCGACCATCCCGCCCATGCTCAGCCCGACCACGAAGGCGGGCGCGGCGTCCACCGCCCGCAGGAACGCCGCCGCGTCGTCGGCAAGGTCCGCGAGTGTGAAGGCGTCCCCGAAAGGGTCCGAATCGCCCGTGTCCCGGTGGTCGGGAGCTAAGGCGCGATATTCCTTGCCGACCTCCGCCACCACCCCCTCCCAACCCAACCGCGAGCCGCCGAGCCACGCGAGGAACAGGACAGTGGCGCGCGGCTGAGGCGGTGAAACCTCCAGATAGGCGATATTCCGCCCATGCACGGCGACCCGGTTGAAGTCTCTCTCCGCTGGCGGCTGGCCGCTGGAAGCTGGCCGCTCCCTCAAAACCACCCCGCCTCCATCTCCACCGTCGTCCGGTCCGCGCTCGCCAGCAGGTCGGCGTGCGCCCGCACCTTCGGCAACTCGTACACGGCGAAGAAGCGGGCGGCCTGGAGCTTGCCCCGGTAGAAGCTGGCGTCGTCCCCCCTGGCCTCGGGGAGTTTTCGGGCGGCGACGGTGGCCTGCCGCAGCCACATCCAGCCGATGACCGTGTGCCCCAGCATCTCCAGCGCGCTGTTCGCGTTCGCCAGGAAGAGGTCGGGGCCGAGGTCGGGCGCTTTGCCCAGGATGGTCTGGAGGGCCGCGCCGCTCTGCTGGACGGCTTTTTGCAGCGCCGCGCGAATCTCATCCAGCCCTTCCAGCCCCTCGGCGGCGGCGAGGTCGGCCTGAATCCGTTCCACGAGCACTTGCAGCCCGCGCCCGCCCGCCTGCGTCACCTTACGACCCAGGAGGTCGTTGCCCTGAATGCCCTCCGTGCCCTCGTGGATGGGGTTGAGGCGGTTGTCGCGGTAGTACAGCTCCACCGGATAGTCGCGGGTGTACCCGGCCCCGCCCATCACCTGAATGGCGTCGCTCAGCGCCTCCTGGCTGTACTTGCTCGGCCAGCTCTTGACGATGGGCGTCAACAGATCGAGGAGGAGTTCGGTGTCCCGCCGCCCCTCCTCCGGCCCCGTCTGGAGGTCGTCCACGAGGCTGGAGGCATATAAGCCGAGCGCGAACCCACCCTCCACGATGCATTTTTGCCGCAGCAGCAGGCGCTTCACGTCCGCGTGGGCGATGATGGGCACCATCGGGCCGGTCGGGTCCTTCGCGCTGGCGTGGCGGCCCTGAAGGCGGTCGCGGGCGTAGTCCAGGCTGGCGAGGTAGCCCGCGTAGCCGAGCATGACCGCGCCCATCCCGACGCCGATGCGCGCCTCGTTCATCATGTGGAACATGGCGGAGAGGCCGCGCCCCGCCTCGCCGATCAACTCCCCGACCGTCTCGCCACCCTCCCCGTAGTTGAGCAGCGTGTTCGTGGTGCCCCGGTAGCCCATCTTGTGATTGAGGCCCGCGAGGACGACGTTGTTTGATTCTCCAACACTGCCGTCCTCGTTCACCCGGTATCTGGGCACGATGAACAGCGAGATGCCCTTCACGCCCGCCGGAGCGCCCTTGATGCGCGCCAGAACGAGGTGGACGATGTTCTCGGACAGCTCGTGCTCGCCGCCCGAAATCCACATCTTCGTTCCGGTGATGGCGTAGGTGCCGTCGCCGCGCGGTGTGGCGGTCGTCGTGATGTCGGCGAGGCCGGACCCCGCGTGCGGCTCGGAGAGGGCCATCGTGCCGAACCAGCGGCCTTCCAGCAGGGGGAGCATGTACTTCTGCTGCTGCTCCGGCGTACCGAACACGCGCTGGAGGTTGGCGTTCCCGATGGTCAGGAAGGGATAGCCGCTCGTGCCGATGTTCGCCGCCTGAAAATGCGCCTGCACCGCCTGCATGATGACCCAGGGCAGTTGCAGGCCGCCCAGTTCCTCGTCGTGGTGGGCGCTGAAAAAGCCCGCGTCGCGGAACGCCTTCATGGCCTGCTGGGCGGCGGGCACGAGTTTCACCTTGCCCCCTTCCACGTGCGGCTCGTTGAGATCGGCCTCGCGCAGATGGTTGGCGAAGTAGCGGTCGGCGACGTTGTAGGCGAGGTTCAGCACGTCGTCGTAGACCTCGCGGGAATGCTCGGCGAAGCGGGGGCGCTCGGGGAGCGATGCAGTGTCCAGCACCTCATAGAGCTGGAATTGCAGGTCACGGCGGGACAGGAAGGGGGCCATGTCGGGGGGTCTCCTTTGGATGGGACGAGCAGCCGTTTACACTCGGTTATGGCGTTTGAACGGATGTCCGCAGAGGATCAAGCGGTAATTGGCGACTGTTTGAAGGCGGCTCCTGTCTTTCTTGACTCTGATCTTGATACAGTCACGGGTGTAGACGAAGAAACCTTTGAGGCAATCGCTGCGGCATATCCATCGGTAGATGACTCCAACGAAGATGTGGCCCTTGCTATTCACGGTGCCCTTCTGAACATGGTGTTCTATCCGCACAGTATGGAGAAGAAGTGGTCGCAGTTCATCCGCATCCCGCGAGAGGAGATTCCAGCCGTCCATGCCCGCTGGATGCACCTGAAGGGTTGGGATGTTCCCGAAGCGGACTCGCCGGGAGAGCTGTATTTCAAGCTCATGAGGTGATCCTGGCAACATAGCTCCAAACCCGCCGTTGCGGGCGACGAGGCCGTGGGTTGTGCATGGTTCAGGCTAGACCAGAATATCCGTCAACGTCAATTTTGAACGCAGGCGTTCACATGCCCCGGCCTGAGCCGTACACTCTGAGCACACTTTCCAACCGCCAACTCACAGGAGGTTTCCCATGCGCGCCCTGATCTGCGACCACTTCGACCAACCCGAGGCCCTGACCGTCCGTGAGGTGCCCGACCCGACGCCCGGCCCCGGCGAGGTGGTGCTGGACGTGGAGGCGGCGGGCGTGAACTTTCCCGACGCGTTGATGGTGCAGGGGCTGTATCAGGTGCGCCCACCCTTCCCCTTCACGCCGGGGGCGGAGGCGGCGGGCGTGGTCTCGGCGGTGGGTGAGGGCGTGAGAGGGCTGGCCGTCGGGCAGCGGGTCGTCGCCTTCACGGGAACGGGGGCCTTCGCGGAAAAGCTGCTCGCCCCCGCGAACGCCGTCATGCCGCTGCCGGAGGGGATGGACGCGGCGGTGGCGGCGGGGCTGCCCCTCGCCTACGGGACCTCCATGCACGCCTTGACGGACCGGGCGCAGCTCCAGTCGGGCGAGACGCTGCTCGTCCTCGGCGCGGCGGGTGGAGTGGGTCTCGCGGCGGTGATGATCGGCAAGGCGCTGGGTGCGCGGGTCATCGCGGCGGCGAGTACGGACGAGAAGCTGGACCTCTGCCGGGAACACGGGGCGGACGAGACGATCAACTACGCCACCGAGGACCTCCGCGACCGTCTCAAGGCGCTGACGGGGGGCAAGGGACCGGACGTGATCTTCGACCCGGTGGGCGGCGAACTGGCGGAATCCGCCTTCCGCTCCATCGGCTGGGGCGGGCGGTATCTCGTCGTGGGCTTCGCGGGGGGCGACATTCCGAAGCTGCCGCTCAACCTCCCGCTGCTCAAGGGGGCGTCGCTTGTGGGCGTCTTCTGGGGCGAGTTCGCCCGGCGTGACCCGCGCGGCAATGCCCGCAACCTCGCGCGGCTGGCGGGATGGGTGGGGGACGGGACGATCAAACCGCTCGTGAGTGGGCGCTACCCGCTGGAGCGTGCCCCGGAGGCCCTGCGCGCCCTGCTCGACCGCCGGGTGACGGGTAAGGTCGTGGTCACGCCCGGATGACCCGCGTGAGGGAACACGTCACCTTCTACACGACCGCCGAACTCGCGCGCGAGGCGGGCGTCACCCGGCGCACGGTGATGCATTACGCCGAATTGGGCCTGCTCACCCCCGATCAGGAAACCGCGTCGGGCCGGGCGCTGTACGGCCCCTACGCGCTGCGGCTCCTGCGCGACGTGATGGACCTGCGCGTCCTCGGCGTGCCGCTCGACGAGGTGCGCGACATGGTGACGCTGCGCCGCGCCACGCACGACATTGACGGCACCTATCGCCGGGATTGGACGCGGGCCGACATCCCCCTCAGCGACGAGCGGTTAAGAGCCGTCCACGCCCGGCTGCGCGCCCTGAACGCCGCCTACGCCCGGCAGGCGGAGGGGCTGGCCCGCTTCGACCGCTGGCTGACGAAGAGATTCACGGGCGGGGAGGTGGGGCCGCTGCCGGAGGAGGGGGGAAGTGAGGAGGGTTGAGGGATGGGTGATGAGGCAAGCGTTGGTCAGAGGGAGGACCACCTCCCCCATCCAGTTGGGGAAGACCCCGCCTCTTTTCCTCCTCCCCCCTTGCGGGGGAGGCCGGGTGGGGGGTGGACGCCACAGGCGGCCCAGCGCATCTCGCCGCCGAGAAACACCCCCTCAAGCGGTGCTCACTCCGTCACCTCCACCACCTGAGCGTCCCCGGCGGCGGGCGTGCCCCCGTTCGAGAAGTCCACGCGCGGGGCCGGGGCGGTGTAGCGACCGGGGGCAAGCGCCCGAAGCTGGTAGCGAATGGTCGTCACGCCCGGCGCGACCCGTTCCAGGTAGAACACGGCGCGGTCGTCGTAGATGGAGCGTTCGGCCCAGGTGACGACGTTCGAGCGCGGCGGGTTGACCGAGCCGGGGAAGGCGAAGGGGCGGTCGTCCACGGCCTCCAGCCCGCCCGGCAGCGGGTCGGTGACGCGCAGGTGCCGCGCCCCGGCGTCGGCCCGCACGGTGAGCGTGACCGTCACCACCTCATCGCGCCCCACCGTCGTCCGGCTGTAGCGACGCTCCACGCGGGCGAGGCTGACGGGGGCGGGCACCGCATCTTTCGCCCGGACCCGCAGTTCCCGCCGGAAGGCGAGCGGGCCGTCCCCGCGCAGGGTGAGCGCCGTACCCGGCGTGACGGCCTCCGGGGGCACCACGACGCGCACGGGCGGCCCCAGCTTTACGGTTCGCCGGAAGGTGCCCGCCTCCAGCGTGACCTCGCCGGGACGCCCCGTCTCCCGCTCCACGAGGCGGCGCAGGGCACTCAGGGCGGCGGCGGTGGGGAGTGGGCCGGGCCACGCGCTCCCCGTGCGGCGGGCGAGAACGGCCCCGGTCAGAGGCTGGAGGTCCGCGCTCTGCCCCAGCGCCGACGCCGCCTCCAGCAGCAGGGCGGTGGGTTCGGTGTCGCCGCGCGCCTCATCCCCGAGGACGAGGGTGCCCGTGGTCGTCGTCTCGGCCTGACCCCGTGCCCGCGTGTAGAGCGTCCGGGCGAGGTCGGGGGCGACCGGGGCGAGGACGGCGGCGAGGCGGGCCTGACTGGCGGCGTCCTCGGGAGCGTCAGACTGTGCGAGGCGACGGGCTGCTGAGGTGTCTCCGGCCCGCGCGAGGGCGACGGCGAGGAGCGTCCGGCCCGTCTCGTCCGTCCCGGCCCGGTTCAGGAACTGCCGCGCCTGCCCAATTGCGATGGCAAGGGTGGCCGCGTCGGTCAGGCCCGCCCCCTTCGCCGGGACGAGGGCGGCCAGCGCACGGGCGGTCATCTCGGCATTGGGGGCGCTCTCCGCCGTCCAGCCCCAGCCGTCACCGCCGCGCAGGGCGAGCAGGCTGGAGAGGTCGCGGCGGGCCTGCCCCAGCGCCCGCACCCGCACGTCCGGCCAGCCCAGCCGGGCGGCGATTCCGGCGAGGTCGAGGTTGGCCGAGAGGCGGGCCGCCACCGCGTCCGTCGTCACCCAGCGCCCTTGCGGGTCCGCGAGGTGCGCGTCCAGTCCGGCGAGGGCGGCTTGCAGCGGCGTGGCGGCGAGGTCCACGGTCAGGCTCTCGACGCCCGCGCCGTCCTTCCACGTCAGGCGGTCGGTGAGGGTGCCCGGCCCCGTCTGCGCCCCGTCGCGGGTGAGGAGGGTGCGCGGCCCGGCCTCGCGCAGCGGCAGGGTCTCGCGCAGGGCGTCGCGGAACTCGCCCCGTTGTGCGCGGGCGTCCAGCACGACGCGCCAACCCGTTCCCGGCGCGGCCAGCGGGAAACTTGCGGTCGCCGCGCCCGCGCTCAGGGGCAGATTACGGCTGATCTCTGGCCCGCCCGCCGTGAGGCCGAGCGTCACCGTTCCCTGCCCGGCGCTGCCCTCCGCCCCGGTGCGGTCCAGCACGCTCAGGACGGCGCGGCCCACGTCCCCCCGCGTCAGCACGCGCGGCCTGGCGAGGCGCAGGGCGAAGGGCAGCTCCGCGCGGACCTCGCCCAGGCCCACGCCCGCCCCGCCGTCACGGGTAAGGGCACGCGCACTCAGGCGGTATGGCCCCAGCGCCTCCGGCAGCGGCAGCCGGACCTCGGCAGTGCCGTCCGGCCCGGTCGTGACCGTGCGGAAGAGGGCCACCTCACGCAAATCCTGGCGGGGAACGCCGCCCTCACCCTGACCACCTCCGCCCCCCACCCCGTCGGCGGGTGCCCCGGCGGTGGAGTACGTCTGCACCGCCGGGT
This sequence comes from Deinococcus sp. YIM 134068, assembly GCF_036543075.1. NCBI lineage: Bacteria > Thermotogati > Deinococcota > Deinococci > Deinococcales > Deinococcaceae > Deinococcus > Deinococcus lichenicola. The sequence continues at coordinate 35,226 of NZ_JAZHPF010000002.1, read as the reverse complement.
AGCTCGCCCCCCACAGCAACCGCCACGGGTCGGGGCTGGGGTCGCCCGCGAGCGCGTACACGGCCTCGTGGACGGCGGAGAGCGTGACGAGGGCGGAGACCGGACGGCCTCCCTGCCGTGTCCGCACCGTCAGCGTCGTCTCCTCGCCGGGGTTGAGGAGGGAGCGGCCCGGCGTCACCGTCACCTCCAGCCGCCGATCGGTGCGCGGGACGTAGAGGAGTTCGGTCGCCGCCTGGACGGACGCGGCCCCGGAGACCGCCACCCCCGAGACAGTGAAGCCGGGCGCGAGGTCGGGCGTGACCTTCCAATCCACCGTCATCTCTGGACCCGTGACCCGGACGAGGCGGGGCGTGACGCGGCCCTCCACCCCCGCGCCGAGGAGGACGGGCGTGCCGCGCGGCAGGTCGGTCCGCAGGGTGAGGCGGGCGGTGTCGCCCACCGCGTAGCGCGTGCGGTCGGGGGTGAGGGTCAGGGTGCGCGTCTGCTCCACCACAGTTGGCTCGGACACGACGGCGGCCTGGAAGTTCCCCCGCACGGTCCGGCCCGCCGCGTCCTTCGAGGAGAGGCGGACGAGGTAGATGCCGGGTTTGCTCGCGCGGAAGGTGAGGTCCACCGCTCCCCCCGGCCCGCTGCGAAGCTCCCGGCGGACGATGCCCTCCTCGCGCGCACGGCGGTCGGTGCGCCCATCGATCTGCACCTCCTCGGTGTAGGCCCGCACCACGGTTGCCGCGACGGCACGGCCCACGGCGGGCGTGTTCTTCCCGACCTGCCGCATGAGGACGCGCGCCCGGACCTCCTCGCCCTTCTGCTCGGGATAGGCCGGAAGCTCGAACTTCAGCCCGGCGGGGTGGACGACGACCGCCCGCGAGGCCAGCACGTCCCGCCCGTACTCGTCGCGGGCGCGCACGACGACGGTGAAGAAGCGGGGGGCACCGTTCGGGGCCGTGGGGCGCAGGGTCGCCGTCCCCTTCCCCGACGTGACGGTGAGGCGCGCGGTGGGCTTCTGCTCCGGGTTGAGGTATGGACCGGACGGCCAGTAGTCCGACGACTCCGTTTCCAGCGCGTACCGCCAGTTCTGCGCGCCGGGGTCCACCCCTTCAGGCCAGAGGGCACCACTCACGTAACCGCCCGTCAGGAAGGCGTCCGCCTCCACGGTTGCCCCGCCGCCCGCGTACAGCTCGGCCCGCGCGCTCACGGGGAGGGGAGCGCCCGTCACGATCTCCCCCGGCGTGGTGAAGTCCAGCGTGAACTGTGGTTTGACGAACGCCTGCACCCGCACGGGCAGGCTGGACACGTCCGCCTCCGGCTTCGGGTTGGCGGCGGTGGGCGTGCCGGGCACCTCGGCTTCCACCCGGTACTCGCCCACCCGCACGTCGTCGGGGAGGGGAAACTCGAAGCGCACCAGCCCGTCCGCGTCGGCAGTCACCACGCGGCGCGCGAGCGTCACCGCCGGGTAGCCGTCGTCCACCAGCCGCACGGTCAGCGTCCCACGGTACGGTCCCCGCGCGCCGGGCGTCAGCCGCCGCACCACCGCCAGCCCGCGCAGCGTCTCGCCGGGGCGGTACACGGGCTTGTCGGTCTGGAGGAAGGCCCGCGCCCGGTCCTCGTCGCCCGACCACAGGCCGCCGTAATTCTGCCCGAGGACGGCACGCTGAGTCGCCCCCGTCAGAAACACGTCCCCGTACACGGCCACCCGCTCCCCGTCGCGGTGGGGGATGAAGGCGAGGCCGCGCGTATCGGTCGTCACGGCGGGGAGGAGGCGGGGCGGGCCAGGCTCCCCCTCGTCGGTGTAGAAGGTCGCCTCCGCCCGCAGCCGCACGCCGGGCAGTGTGGACCCGTCGTCCAGCTGGGTCGCCCACACCCACACGCCCGTCGGGGTGGTCAGAGCGGTGAGGGCGAGGTCGGTCACTTGCAGGACCTCCGCCGCCAGCACGGAGGCCGGGGCGTCGGCGCGCGAGGCGGTGACGAGGTACGCGCCGGGGGCCAACTGTCCGACCGGAACCGCCGCCCGCTCCCCCGTCGCGCTCACCCGCAGCGTGCGGACGGCGCGGCCCGTGACCCGCAGCCCCCGCTCTCCGGGCACGGCGGGCGCGAGGGGCAGGACGCGGACCTCCCAATCCCTGATCTCTTTGGCCGCGTTCGTCTCCCGGTTGAGGAAGACCGACACCGGCTCGCCGCTGGGCTGGGGTGGCAACCAGTATTGCGAACCGCTGAGGCGCACGGGCTGGGAGGTGGACTTGACGTTCCCCGCGCGGGCGTAGAGCAGCCGCTCACCGTAGGGGATGGTTACGACTTTGGGGAGGTCGCCCTCCGTCCGAAGCACGCTCACGGGCTTCCCCGAGGGCAGCGTGACCACGGGTGAACCGCTCAATGTCGGTGAGGCATAGAGCGGCGTCGGCGCGACGGTGGTATCCGCCCCGGCGCGGGTGCCCAGGCAGGCCGTGACGAGCAGGAGGGCGCGGAGGGGGAAGCGCGGCATGGGGTCAGAATAGGCGTCGGCGGTGTGGGCGCGGGGCGAATCTGCGGTGGGGGTGAAGGCTCCCCCTCTTTCTCTGTTTCGGTCAGTTTTCCAGGTTGGGAGCGGCGTTCTCTCCCCTCTTGGATGACCCGGAGAGACGCAAGGCAGCGGGCCGGGAGGGGGACGACCGGAGATACCTGAGCGCCCTTCTCCACTCGCTCAAGCAGTTGACGGAAGAACGGTTGTCGCCCTGAGCAAAGCGAAGGGTCTTATTTCTCTCGTTTCGAGAGGCTCCGCTGACGCTCAGCATGACGATTCTTCTGTCGACTGGTCTAGCGCCAGCTCAGGCGGTCCCCCGAGGTATGGACGAACTCGACTTTCGAGTTGGCGAGGAATTGCAACCCGCTCGCGTCGCCGCTGGCGGGCACGGCCAGAATCTCGGTGCCGTTCGTGGAGAGGCCGTCGATGTTCGCCGTCACGGCGATCCACCGCCCGTCGGGGGACCAGGTGGGCCAGCCCAGAATGACCGCGTTGGGGATTTTGGCGTTGCTCGTGGGCAGCACCTTCGCGCCCGTGCCGTCCATGTTCATCACCCACAGCTTGCCGCCCTGCGTGAAGGCGAGCCGCCTCCCGTCCGGGCTGACGCCGGGCGTATTCGGGAAGTCGAGGTTGGGGTCGAGCCGCCGCAGGTTGCCGAAACTTTTGTCCGTCCCGTAGATGCCCGACGGCCCGCCCTCCTTCGGGTAGCCGACCAGCAGCAGCCGTCCGTCCGGCGTGAAGTTGGCCGAGGTGTAGCCCTTGAAGCTCCTTACCTCTTTTCCCGCGCGGGTGCGGAGGAGGACGCGGTAGCCGTTGTCGGTGTCGCTGACGGAGTAGACGAGGAACTTCCCGTCGGGCGAGAGGGCGAGGTCTTCCCGCCGCACCTTGATGAAGGAGTCCAGCCCGTACGCCAGCTTGCGACCGCTCGCGTCGGGTTCGAGCTTGAGGGCGACCTGCCCCTGCCGGGTCGTCACGATGAGCTGCCCCGCCGCGTTCTGGTAGATCAGCTCGCCGTTCCTGGCGGTATGGCCCAGCGTGCCCTCCGCCAGCGGGGTCGTCCGCCCGCTCGCCACGTCGAGGGCGTGGACGTGGCCCCCGTGGGTGTAGACGAGCCGACCCGCGATGCCGGGGTTCACGCTGCCTTTCACGGTCATCTGCGCCCTCGCCGACTTCAGCTCGCAGTAGCTCGTCATGTCCGTGCTGTTCGGCTTCTCGCGGTAGCTGACGGAGACGACCCACGCGCCGTCTTTGGCCGTGAAGCGCGAGGTGTACTCCTTCGCGCCCAGCACGCCGCCGAAGCGGAGCGTTCCGTCCGGGGAGGCGCGGTAGGTGCCGCGATCCTTCGTGGACGTGATGAGGTATCTGCCCCCCGGCTCCAGCACGAGGCTGCCCAGCGGACTCTGGACGGCCCTCGGCGCGACGCCGGGCTGCATCCCCCCCGTGACGGGATTGGCCCACATGAAGGGCAGTTGCACGACGACCGCGCACGTATACGTCCCCGGTCCGGGCAGGGCATAGGTGACCGTTTGCGCGGCTGCGGGCGAGGCCAGGCCCAGCAGACCGAGCCACAGGAGCGGGAGGCGGCGGGGGCGGGTGGGGTGCATGGGGGTCCTCCGGGAGCGGCTCGGTGATTTGAAGGAGGGGTCAGGGTCAGTCCGGCGACGATACCGAGTGAACGTGAGGGATGTATCTGGACGCGAGACGAAGGGAAAGTGTCAAAGCGACTGCGGTTCCGCCCCTCCCCTCCTCCTACGCTGTGGGCCGGAATCATCCATCAGGCCCACCCCGAGGAGGCCGAGACCATGAACCCCGCGCGCCGCTCCCCCCGCCGACCCGCCCTCGCCGCCGCGTTCCTGCTCAGCCTCGGGCTGACCTCGTGCTACAACCTGCTGCCCTCCAAGGGTGGGGGTCAGATTTCGCCCCCGACCACCCGCGCCGTCCGCGCCGCCGACATCGCCGTGCCCGCCGGCTACCGGGTGGAGGCGGTCGCCACGGGCCTCAACTTCCCCACCGCCGTCGCCTTCGACGAGTCGGGGCGGCCCTATGTGCTGGAGGCGGGCTACTCCTACGGCGAGGTCTTCGGCGTGCCCAAGCTCCTGCGCGTGGAGGCGAACGGCAGCCGCACCGAAATCGCTCGCGGGCAGCGGCCCCCGTGGAATGGGCTGGACTACGCGAACGGCACCTTCTTCGTCGGCGAGGGGGGCGAGGTCGGCGGCGGGCGCATCGTGAAGATCACGCGGGAGGGCGCGGTCACGCCCCTCGTGGAGAACCTGCCCAGCCTCGGCGACCACCACACCAACCGCCCGGTCGTGGGACGCGACGGGTACGTCTACTTCGGGCAGGGGACCGCCACCAACAGCGCGGTCGTCGGGCCGGACAACGCGGACTACGGCTGGCTGAAGCGTCACCCGGAGTTCCACGACACGCCCTGCGCGGACGTGACGCTCGCCGGGCGCAACTTCGAGTCGGACAATCCCCTCACGCCCGGTGAGGGCGACCGGGTGACGACGGGCGCATTCCTGCCCTTCGGCACGCCGTCGCAGGCCGGACAGGTCGTGCGCGGGGCGCTGCCGTGCGCGGGCGCGGTGATGCGGGTGCCCGTGAACGGCGGGCCGCTGGAACTCGTCGCGTGGGGCTTCCGCAACCCCTTCGGCCTCGCCTTCTCGCCCCAGGGCACGCTGTACGTCACCGACAACAGCTACGACGAGCGCGGCAGCCGCCCGGTGTACGGGACCGGGGACACCCTGTGGCGCGTCACGCCGGGCACGTGGTACGGCTGGCCCGACTTCCACGCCGGGCGACCCCTGAGCGACGCCGACCACTTCACCCCGCAGGGCAAACCGCCTCCCGGTCAGGTCCTCGCGCGGCAGCCGGGCACGCCGCCGAAGCCCACCGCGCTGCTCGGCGTGCATTCGTCCTCGAACGGGATGGACTTCGGGCGGGAGGCGTTCGGGTATGCGGGCGAGGCGTTCATCTCGCAGTTCGGGGACCTCGCGCCCGGCGTGGGCAAGGCGCTGGGGCCGGTGGGCTACCGCGTCGTGCGCGTGAACGTCGCCACCGGGGTCATCACCGACTTCGCCGTGAACCGGGGCCGCGAGAACGGCCCGGCCTCCAAGCTCGGGGGCGGCGGCTTCGAGCGCCCGACCGACGTGCGCTTCACCCCCTCGGGCGACGCCCTGTACGTGGTGGATTTCGGCGTGATGACGACGACCGAGAAGGGCCAGATTCCGCAGCAGAACACGGGCGTGTTGTGGCGCATCACGCGGGAGGGAACGCGATGAAAAGGCTTCTGTTCGTGGCGCTCGCCCTCGGGCTGACCGCCTGCCTCCCCCTGCGGCGTGACGCGCCCCTCGTCGGGGAGTTGACCAACCTCACCGCCTCGGAGGAGCGCGGGCAGCTCGTGTACATGGCGAACTGCCAGCAGTGTCACCCCGGCGGGGCCGCCGGCGTCGGTCCCTCCCTGAACGACAAGCCCCTGCCCCACCTCGCCATCCGCGCGCAGACTCGGGCCGGACTGGGAGCCATGCCCGCCTTCGATAAAAGCGAGATCAGCGACGCCGACTTGGACGCGCTGGCCGACTACGTGGTGAGGCTGCGGCGGCAGGGCACGTCGGCCCCTTGAGCAGCTAACGACCAACACTCCTAGACGTAGAAGGGATGTGCGCGAGTACCACATCGTTCGACCCGCCCGCGCCCACTGTCCTGGCGACGTATCAGGGGCAGTAAGCGCCTCCCGTTCCGTCTGACGTGGGGACGGCGCGTACACTGTCCCCCCGTGACCCTCACCCCCCGACCCCTCTCCGTTGCCTCCTCTCCCCTGCGTGGGGAATTGACGGCGCTGACGCGGCTGGCCGGGCCGGTGGTCGTGTCGCAGTTCGCGTCCAACGCGCTGGCGCTGGTGAGTACGGCGGTCATCGGGCGGCTGGGGGCGGCGGAACTCGCGGCGGCGGCCTACGCGAACGCGACGTATTACCTCGTGTTCATGGTCCTCGTCGGGGTGATGCTGTCGGTGGGGCCACGGGCGGCGCAGGCCCACGGGGCGGGGGACGCGGCGGGCGTGGGGCGGGCGCTGCGGGGCGGGCTGTGGCTGGCGCTGGGGCTGGCGGCGCTGGCCCTGCCGCTGATGTGGGGGGTGGCGGCGCTGCTGCCGGGGCGGGCACCGGGGGACATCCGCGCCGACCTCGCCGCGACGTACCTGCGGATTTACGCGCTGGGAATGCTGCCCATGCTCGTCTTCACGGCGCTGCGCGGCACGCTGGAGGGGACCGGGCGGCCCCGCGTGGTGACAGGGGTGGCGCTGGCCGGGGTGACGCTCGTGGGACTCCTCAGCCCGGCGCTGGCCTTCGGGTGGGGGCCGCTGCCCGCGCTGGGGCTGGCGGGTGCGGCGACGGCGAGCGCGGTGGCGGCGTGGGGCATGGCGCTGACGCTGCTGCCCGTCGCGCTGCGGAGGGTGGCCCGCTTCTCGGGGTCCGTGCGGGAGGAGGTCAAGGCCCTGCTGCGGCTGGGCTGGCCCATCGGCCTGACGCTGGGGGCCGAGGGCGGCATGTTCACCGTGACGGCGCTCCTGATGGCCCGCTTCGGCGCGGAGGCGCTCGCGGCGCACAATCTCGCCCTTCAGGTCATCACGGCACTGTTCATGGTGCCGCTTGGCCTTGCCACGGCGACGGGCATCCGGGTCGCTCACGCGGCGGGCGCGGGCGACCGGGCCGGAACGCGCCGCGTGGGGCTGCTCGGCCTCGGCCTGACGGCGGCGGTCATGGTCCTGTTCGCCCTCCTCAACCTGCTCGCGCCCCGTCCGGTGCTGGGCATCTTCGTAAACGTGGGCGAGCCGGGCAACGCCGCCCTGCTGGGCACCGCGACCCTGCTCCTCACCATCGCCGCCCTGTTTCAGCTCGTGGACGGGGTGCAGGTCACAGCAAACGCGGCCCTGCGGGGGTTGCAGGACACGCGCTGGCCGCTGCTGATCTCGCTGACCTCGTATTGGGTCGTCGGGCTGGGAGTGGGATCGCTCCTCGCCTTTGGGATGGGGCTGGGGCCGCGCGGCCTGTGGTTCGGGCTGACGGCGGGCCTGACGACGGCGGCGGCGCTGCTCCTGGCGCGGTTCCTGCGGCGGACGGGGGGCGGGAAGCGGGGGAGTTGAGGGGCGGGTTGGCTTGGTTGCCCGACCTGTTCACCCCCTCTGCTTCGCAGCTCTGCGAGTCCCGGCCTCCCCAGGGGAAGCTTGATGTGCAATAGAAAGCGAACGTTTCAGACGTGCTCTGTTCTCCCTCCCTCCTTGTGGGGGAGGGTCGGGGAGGGGGGTGACGAACACCGCTCCTCCTTCTACCAGACGACAAAAACGCGCCTTCTCCTCAATTTGCGATTCACATCAGGCGTTCAGGGTGAGGAGAAAAAAGAGCGAGAGCCTGAGCTTCTTTTCCCCCTCTCCCCTCGTGGGAGAGGGCCGGGGTGAGGGGGCGCGTGACCACCTCCACCTACCCCTCCACTTCCACCTCCCCCACCACCTTCCCCGGATTGAGCAAGTTCAGCGGGTCGAAGAGCGCCTTCATGTCGCGCATCACGTCCAGCGCCTCGCCGTGTTCGGCACGGAGGTAGGTGCGTTTCCGCAGGCCGACGCCGTGTTCGCCCGTGCAGGTGCCCCCCACGGCGACGGCGTGGGCGGCGAGGGCGTGCAGCACATGGTCTATGCGCGCCCAGGCGTCCGTATCGTCCGGCGGGGCGTGCATCAGCAGATGCAGGTTGCCGTCCCCGATGTGCCCGACGAGGGGGGCGGTCAGGCCGTGGTCGTCCAGCAGGCGCAGGGCGAGGGCCGCCGTGTCCGCGAGCGCAGGCAGAGGCACGCAGACATCCCCGATGCGGGTGGTGTGGCCTGGCCACGCGGCGCGCAGGGCGTCGTACACGCCATGCCGGGCGGCCCACAGGGCGGAGGCGGCCTCGGGTGTCCGCGCCTCCCCGACCACCCGCCCGCCGTGCAGGGCCGCCGCCTCGGCGACGAGGGCGAGTTGGGCGTCCACGTCCCCCCGGTCGCGGCCCGCCACCTCGGTCCAGAGGGTCGATTCCTCGGGGTCGCGGCGGGCGCGGTGGCGGTTCACGGCGCGGATGGTCGCGGCGTCCACGAACTCCAGTCGCTCGGGCAGCACGCCCAGGCCACGTAGGGTAATGCTCGCGGCGACAGCCCCTGCCACGTCCGGGAAGGCAAGCTGCACGCTCGCTGTCGCGGGTGGGAGGGGATGCAGCCGCAGGGTGAGGGACGTGATGACCCCCAGCGTCCCCTCCGAGCCGACGAAGAGGCCCTTGAGGGCATACCCGCTGCTGCTCTTGCGGGCCGCGCTGCCGAGTGTCAGCACCCGGCCATCCATCAGCGCGACACGCAGGACGGCGACGTGTTCACGCATTCCGCCGTAACGAACGGTCGTCGTGCCGCTCGCGTTCGTGGCGGCCATCCCGCCCACCGAGGCGTCCGCGCCAGGGTCCACCGGGAAGAACAGGCCGTGCGGACGTAGACGGCGGTTCAGGGCCACCCGCCGCACCCCCGGTCCCACCGTCACCGTGAAGCCGACCGCATCCACCTCGCCCACCGTGTCCAGTCCGCTCAGGTCGAGCGAGAGGCCGCCCGGCGTGGGCAGCGCGGCCCCCTCCAGGCTTGTCCCAGCTCCCCAGGGTGTGACGGACACCCCGTACTCCCGAGCGACGGCCAGCGCCCCCACCACGTCCTCCTCCGACCGCGCGAAGACGACCGCACCGGGCGCGAAGTGATATGGCGTGCCCTCGTCCCGTGCGTGGGCCGTCAGGTCGCCGGGCTGAACGCTCACCCGCTCGCCCAGCCGCGCACGCAACGCGTCCACCCACGCCGCCTCAACTGTCGTCATATTCTCACCCCCAAAGAGCGGGGGGGCCGGGAAGCACGCCCCGACCCCACCTGAGTTCCTGCTGGCGGCTGGCCGCTGGCCGCTCCTACCGAATCAGCTTCCAGTCCCCGTCCACGACCTGCACCATCACCCGGCTGCGGGCGTCCAGGCCGAGGTGGTCCTGCGCGCTGAGGTTGAAGATGCCGTGCGCGCCGATCACGTTGCGGGTGCCCTCCAGCGCGTCGCGCACGGCGGAGCGGAACTCGGCGGTGCCAGGTTTAGCCTTTTTCAGCGCGGCGGGAATCGCCTTTTGCAGCAGCAGCCCCGCGTCCCACATGTGCGCCCCGAAGGTGCTGACGCTGTTCTGGCCGTACCGGCTCTCGTAGAGGTTGACGTAGGCGAGGCCGACCTTCTTGCTGGGGTTGGTGTCGGGAAGCTGCGAGGCGACGAGCACGGGTCCGGCGGGCAGGATCGCGCCCTCTACGTCGCGGCCCCCCACGCGCAGGAAGTCGGCGTTGGCGACCCCGTGCGTCTGGTAAATCTTGCCCGTGAAGCCCCGGTCCTTCAGCGTCTTCTGCGGCAGCACGGCGGGCACGCCGGACGCGCCGACGAGCACGGCGTCGGGCCGGGCCGCGAGGACCTTGAGAATCTGCCCGGTGACGCTGGTATCGCTGCGGCCATAGCGTTCCACCGCCACGACCCGGATACCCCGTGCCGCCGCGTTCTTCTGGAGTTCCGAGAGCCAGCCCTCGCCGTAGGCGTCGTTGAAGCCGATGTAGCCCACCGTCTTCACCTTGTTCTGCTGCATGTGCTGGGCGATGGCGGCGGCCATCAGCGCGTCGGTCTGCGGCGTCTTGAACACCCAGCTTCGGCGGGCGTCCACGGGCTTGATGATCGCCTCGGACGCGGCGAGGCTGATCATGGGCACCTTCGCCTCGGATACCACGTCGATCATGGCGAGCGACGCGGGCGTGGTCGTCGTCCCGATGATGAGGTCCACCCGGCTGTCCTGAATGAGCTTGCGGGTGGCCGTCACGGCGGCGGTGGTGTCGGAGGCGTCGTCCAGCACCGTGTAGATCACCTTCTGCCCGCCGATGGTCTGCGGCAGCAGCGCGACCGTGTTCTTCTCGGGGATGCCGAGGCTCGCCGCCGGGCCGGTGGACGACACGACGACACCCACCCGCACGTCGGCCAGCGCGAGGGAGGAGGAGGCGAGAAGGGCGGTCAGCAGGAGTCGGGTGGGACGCTTCATGGCAAAACCTCCGGAAGCCGCCTCGGGGGAACCGAACGGCCATTTGTTAGGTGGGCTTGGGAGGATGCTAGCAGAAAGGGAGCCGTCAGCGGTCGGCCCTGAGCCGCGAGCGGTCAGCCTTCCGCTCCGAGGAATGCACCTGGAATCCGGCGCGTCCGGCTTCTCCGACGGCGGCCTCACCCTCACACAGAAGGCGGCACCGATCCCTGACCCGCCGGGGAGGGGAGGATCAAACAAGCACCAGAAGTCAGACCCCCTCTAAAGTGCCCCCATGATCGTCACGTTCATCAATCCTGCGGGCATTCTCACGGCCTCCACGCCCGGTGAGGAGCCGACCACCGCGCAGGTCACGCTCGCCTCCCTCCTCGCAAACACCGAACTTATCCCCGTCACCGGGCTGGACGAGGAGGGGCTGCTGGACGTGCCCGCCGCCTTCACGTCCTGGCAGGTGCTTCGGCACGGGGCGGTCGTCCTCAACCCAGATGGCGAGGAGGACGCGGCGTGGCGGAGCCTGACGGTGGAGACGCTGGAGGAGTACGAGGGCATTCTGCGGCTCGCCCACCAGGCCGCCGAGCACATCGGCTGGCTGGGGCAACTGGGCACCGAGGCGCGGCTCCACGAGCGGCACGGCCTCCCCCTGATGGTGACGCTGCGCCACCGGCACGACCTGACGCACGCGCTGGACGCCGCCGCCCGCGAGTGGCGCACCTGGCTCAACGAGGGGCCGTTCCAGGGACGGTTACGGCTGATCGAGGAGGCGGACGCCCTGACCCTGCTTCCGCGCGAGGTCAACCCCGAGGGGGCGGTGAACTACGTCCTCTCTCGCCTCGGTGGCGGGGTGACGTTGAGCCTGGGGGTGAGCGCGGTCCCCTCGGACGCGGCCTTCCTCGCCCGCTGCGACTACGCGCTGATCCCCGGTGAGGGTCCAGTCCTCACCGCTGCGCTCGCCGGACTGGGCGGTGCCGGGGACGGCGAGGACGAGTGAGACCGCCCGTCGCCGAGGGGGTGGGGGGCTGGCGGGTTCACCTCCGCACCCTGCACGCCAACGTCTATCTGCTGGACGGGCCGGAGGGACGGCTGATCGTGGACGCCGGGGCGCTGCCCTTCGCGCCGCAGTTCGCCCGCCTGCTCAGGGCGTTCCGACCTGACGCCCTCCTCGTCACCCACCGCCATGTGGACCATACGAGCGGGGCGTTCCTGGCGGCGCGGCGCGGTCTGCCCGTCCTCGCGCACCCGGCGGAGCATCCCTTCCTCGCGGGCGAGCGGCATGACCTTCCACTGAGGGTGCCGGGGCTGGGAGAGCGGGTGTCGCGCGTCCACCCGAAGGTTCCTCCCCAATCTCTTCGCGGCGTCTCGCCCGGAGAACAGGTCCACGGCTGGACCGTCCTCCACCTGCCCGGCCACACGGCGGGGCAACTCGGGCTGATGCGGGACGGCGTGCTGATTGCCGGGGACGCGGTGGTCGGCTCGCGGGACGGCGCGCATCTGCCCCGCCCGGTCTACAGCGCCGATCACCGAGGGGCGGAGGAGACGTTGCGGCACGTGGCAGAACTCGACCTCCGCCTCGTCCTGCCCGGTCACGGTCCGCCCCTGACGCCGGAGCAGGTGCGTCGGCGGGCACGGCGGGGAGAGGTGAACTCCTGAATCCTCCGCCTTTACCCTTCCCTCACACATCAGCCGGAGGGTGGAAGGCGCGCGTCAGGTTCCCCGGCTAGGATGGAGCAGTCTATGACTGCCCTCCCGCCTCGCCCGTCGCTCCCCCTCCGGTCGTATCCGTGAGGAGGCGGTGGAAGCTCTGGCTGCTCGCCTCGCTGCTGGCGGCGGGTGGGGCGGGCGGCTACCTGTATCAGGAGAAGCAGGAGACGGGGGAGATTGCCCGCGCCCTGTGGCACGAGCTGGACGATTACGACCACGCCGAGGCGGTGGCCGACCCGCTCTTCGCCGACCTGAAATCGGGAGGCGGGGGGGAGACGGAGGTAAGTGCCGCGACGCCCACGCCGTCCAAACCGGCGGCGGAGCCGAAGCCCGCGCCCGCCCAGCCTGTTCAGCCCATTCAGTCTTCCGCACAGGTGAAGAAGAAAGAGCAGGCCGCCACGACGCCCGCGCCCGAGGTCACGCCTGTTCCGGCAAAGTCCGTCACACAGGCCCGGACCCAGAAGCCAGAGGCGAGCGCCACATCCGCACCAGCACCACCTCCAGCTCAGACCACACAGGCACAGAGACCGCAGCCCCAGGCAGCTCCACAGACGCCCCAGCCGCAGCTACCTCAGCAGAACCCGCAGGCCACCCCGTCCCAAGCCCCCGCGCACACACCCGGACGGTACGACGCGGGCAGTTCCCGGCCCAATCCCCACACCAACAACGTCCACATCCTGCTCGTCGGGAACGATCAGGAGCGCATCGGCAAGGGGCGGGCCGACTCCATCATGCTCGTCACACTCAACCCAGGGCGGGAGGTGCTGGAGATCGTCAGCGTGCCGCGCGACACCTGGGTGGACATCCCCCACCACGGCTTCGACAAGGTGAACCACGCCTACCAGTTTGGCGGGGTGGACCTGCTCAATCACACCCTGCAACGCTTTTTCGGCTTTCCCTTCCAGTACTACGTGGAGATCAGCCAGGGCGGCTTCCGCAGCCTGATCGATCAGGTGGGCGGGGTGGACGTGGACGTGCCCTTCTCCTTCACCTACGAGGGCCACACCTTCCAGAAGGGGCCGATGCACCTGAATGGCGAGACGGCGCTGGCCTACAGCCGGATGCGGAAGCTCGACCCGCGCGGGGCCTTCGGGCGTGAGGACCGCCAGAAGCAGATCGTGGGTGCCCTGCTGCGGCGTCTGGGCGAGATTCCCCTGAGCGACAGCGCACGCCTCAACGACCTCGCCCGCCAGCTCATCCCCTATGTCCGCACCGACCTGGGGCCGCGCAAGGTCGTCGCCCTGCGCCGCGCCCATCCCTATGCCCTCGACCGCACGGAGAGGCTGAGCGTCCAGGGCCAGGGTCGGGTCATGAAGGGCATCTACTACTACGTGGTGGAGGACGGCGAGCGGCGACGGTTGCATCTGGCGCTGCGGTAGGGAAGCGGTCGGCGAGAGGGGCGGGGGCGGTGGTCCAATGGTTGCGTGACGGGCTGAGCATGATCCGCGAGAGCCGCGAGGTCGAGGTGTTGGCCACGAGCGTGGAGTCGTCGGAGGGCGTCTTTCTGGTGCCCGCCTTCATGGGGCTGGGGGCATCCTACTGGGACCCCTCCGCGCGAGGCACGCTCGTCGGCATGACGCGCGGCACGAGCAGGCGCGCACCGTGGAGGACGTGCTCTCGCGCCGCACCCGCGCCCGGTTGCTCAACGCCCGCGCGAGCATCGAGGCCGCCCCCCGCGTCGCCGCCCTCCTCGCCGAGGAGCTGGGACGGGACGCGGCGTGGGCGGAGGGGCAGGTGCGGGCCTACCGGGAGGTGGCCCAGGGCTACGTGCTGGCGTGAGGGCGTGCGGCCAGGGGCACCGCCGGGGCAGAATAGGGGGGCTATGGCGAAACGTGAATTACCTTCCTCTTCCCAACGGCAGGCACGCGCATGACTTTCCAAGTCGTCTTCGGACGTGACCCAGAGGTGACGGCCAGTGCGCCGGGCCGGGTCAACCTTCTGGGCGAACACACCGACTATCAGGGCGGATTCGTGCTGCCCACGGCGATTCCCCAGCAGGCCACCGTCGCCATCTCGCGGAGCAACGGTGGGGCACACCGCCTCCACAGCGCCAACCTGAACCGCACGCTGACCGTTCCCCTCGGTGAGCGCGGCGAGGACTTCGCCCCCTACGTGATCGGCTGCATCGAACTCATGGGGGTGGACGACGCCCTCGATGTGTTCATCACGAGCGACGTGCCGAGCGGGGGGTTGAGCAGCAGCGCGGCGCTGGAGATCGCCACCCTGCGCGCCCTGCGGGAGCTGTACGGGCTGCCCCAGGACGACGTGGAGATCGCCCTGATCGGGCAGCGGGTGGAACACGAGTATGTGGGCGTGAAGTCGGGCATCATGGATCAGATGGCGAGCAGCCTCGCCGACACGACGCGGATGCTGTTTCTCGACACGCGCAGCCTGGAGCGCCGCGTGTACCCCTTCCCGGCGGGGGCGGAAATCCTCGTGCTTGACTCCGGGGTCCCACGCACCCTGGCGGGCAGCGGCTACAACGAGCGCCGCGCGCAGGTCGAGGAGGCCGCCCGGCAACTCGGCGTGCCGGAATTACGTGACGTGACGGACGTTTCCCAGGTCGAGGCCCTCTCCGACGCCCTGTTGCGCCGCCGCGCCCGCCACGTGGTCACGGAGAACGCACGGGTGCTGGCCGCGCTGGGGGCCGACGCCGCCCGCTTCGGCGAGTTGATGAACGCCTCGCACGCCAGCCTGCAACATGATTACGAGGTCTCCCATCCCCGCGTGGACGAGCTGGTGGCGCTCCTTCAGGCGGACCCGCGTGTGTACGGTGCCCGGATGACGGGGGCGGGCTTCGGCGGGGCGCTCGTGGCGCTCGTGCCGCAGGGGGAGGCGGCTGCCATCGCGGACGGCGTGCTGGCGCGGTACAGCGGGGAGGGGCAGCGGGTGGTGCCGTAAGGGGCGGGGCGGGGGGGATTTCATGAGTGCGGGTGGCAGACAGCGTTCTGTACGGCCACCACGGGCCGCCGTAGCGGGGACGCTCCCGATGAAACCGTCTCATCCACACCTTGAGACGCCCTCCCCCCTCGTCCCTTCCCATCCTGTAAGGTCAGTTCCATGAATCTTCTCGTCACCGGCGGGGCCGGGTACATCGGCAGCCATACCGTTCGCCGCCTGCTGGGGGCCGGGCACCGCGTCACCGTCCTCGACAACCTCTCCAGCGGCCACCCCGAGGCGCTGCCGCCAGGGGCGACGCTGGAGCGCGTGGACCTCCTCGACCTGGAGGCGGTGCGCGAGGTCTTCGGGCGCGTGAAGCCTGATGGGCTGGTCCATTTCGCCGCCCTGATCGAGGTGGGCGAGAGCATGCGTGCCCCGGCCCGCTACTACCGCAACAACGTGGTGGGCAGCCTCAACCTCCTTCAGGCGAACGCGGAGACGGTGAAGGCCCCCGTCGTCTTCAGCTCCACCGCCGCCGTGTACGGGGACGCCGAGTCCACGCCCATTCCGGAGGACGCGCCGAAGGGGCCGACGAGCGTGTACGGCGAGACCAAGCTGATGACCGAGCAGATGCTGAACGCCTTCGAGCGGTCGCACGGCGTCCGGCACGTCAAGCTGCGGTACTTCAACGTGTGCGGGGCCGAGCCGGGCGGTCAGATCGGCGAGGACCACCCCAACAAGACGCACCTCATCGAACTCGCGCTCCTGACGGCCCTCGGCCAGCGCGAGAAGATGATGATCTTCGGGGAGGACTACCCCACCCCCGACGGCACCTGCATCCGGGACTACATCCACGTCGTCGATCTGGCGGACGCCCACGTACTGGCCGTGCAGGCGCTGGCGGACGGGGGGGACAGCGCCACCTACAACGTCGGCCTCGGTCACGGCTTCAGCGTGCGGCAGGTGCTCGACGCCGTGGACGAGGTGATCACGGCGGACGGCCTGCCTCCCCTGACGCGTGAGGTCGCGCCCCGCCGCGCGGGCGACCCGCCCAGCCTCGTGGCCGACAGCCGCCGCATCAAGGAAGACCTCGGCTGGACGCCTCACTTCACCGACCTGCGCGAGATCATCCGCACCGCCTGGGAGTGGCACCGCCAGCATCCGCACGGGTTTGCGAAGTAGAGCAGTTGACGAAAGAGGAGATGTCACCCTGAGCGCGAGCGAAGGGTCCCTCGCCAGGCAGAGTAGATGCTTCCCTCGGTATGACCTCGTTCTTCTGTCCAATGTTTTGGGGTACAACTCATCCCTCCTGTCATCCGGCGTTGACACCACGACACCCACGAGTTACGTTCCACACATGGAACCGAGGGAGGCGGTCACACCCCACGTCCGCACCTGGCGGGAGCGGGCGGGTGTCGGGGCGGGCGAGCTGGCGCGGCGGGCGGGGCTGACGCGGCAGGCCCTTCACCGGGTCGAGACGGGGGCGGTGGAGCCGGGCATCCACACGGCGCTGCGGCTGGCGCGGGCGCTCGGCGTCACGGTGGAGGCGCTGTTCGAACTGGCCCCGGAGGAGATGCTGGCGGAGGGGGCGGACCTCACGCCGGGCGCGCGGGTGCGGCTGGCCCGCGTGGGGGAGCGGCTGCTGGCGCTGCCGCTGGGGGCGGACGACTCGCTCGCCTGCGCGGCGGACGGGGTGACAGGGCCACGGCACGCGGATGGCCGCTGGCCGGTCACGCGGACGGGGGGGGACGACCTCGCCGCGCGCTCGCTGATCGTCGCGGGGTGCGACCCCAGCCTGCGGCTGCTCGCGGCGGCGGTGCCGGAGGGGGCCGGGCGGCTGCTCGTGCGTCCCCTGCCCACCGGGGAGGCCCTGAGCGCCGTGGCACGCGGGGAGGCGCACGCCGCCGCCGTCCACCTCTGGGACGCGCGGGCGGGGGGGCTGGACCACTCGGCGCTGGAGGCCGCGCTCGGGCCGCTCGGGGCCACCGTCTACCGGCTGTGGACGTGGACCCAGGGCTTCATCGTCGCGCCCGGCAATCCGCTCGCCGTGCGGAGTGCCGCCGACCTCGCCCGGCGGGGCGTGCGCCTCGTGAACCGCCCAGCGGGCGCGGGGAGCCGGGTGCTGCTCGACGCCTGGCTCGCGGGGGCGGGCATCTCCCCCACGGAGGTGAGCGGCTACGACCACCCCGCCGCCTCGCCCGTGGACGTGGCGCGGTCTCTCCAGGCGGGCCGGGCGGATGTGGGAGTCGGCCCGCAGTCGGTGGCCGCCGCGCACGGGCTTGCTTTCGTGCCCGTTCAGGTCGAGCCGGTGGAACTCGTCGTCCCGAGCCTTCACGCGGAGCACCCCGCCCTGCGCGCGGTGCTGGACGCGGCGGCGTCCCCGGCCCTCCACGCCCAGCTCGCCACCCTGGGTGGGTACGACGCGGCGGGGGCGGGCCGCCCGACGCTGGTGCTGCCGGGGCGGAAGAGTGCGTGAGCGAGCGGTCAGCCGTCAGCTATCAGCGAGAGACCACATCATCCCCCCACCCGTCTTCCAGAACCCCACCGCCGGAACTATGCAGGAGGCATCCACCGTGCGACAGACCCGTCCGTCTCTCCCCTCCGCCCGCAGGCTCACCCGTGCCCTCGCCCTCCTCGCCCTGCTGCCGCTCGGGACGGCGGGGGCGGCAGACCTCACCGTGTTCGCGGCGAGCAGCCTCACCGACGCCTTCACGGAGATCGGGCGGGCCTTCGACGCGCGGACGGGGCACCGGACGACCTTCAGCTTCGCCGGGTCGCAGGTGCTCCGCACGCAGCTCACGCAGGGGGCGCGGGCCGACGTGTTCGCCAGCGCGAACGCCGCCCAATATGAACCGCTGGCGGAATCGGGCCTGCTGGAGCCGGGACAGGTCTTCGCCCGCAACCGCCTCACCGTGATCACCCCCGCCGGGAACACGGCGGTGCGCTCCCTCGCCGACCTCACGCGGCCCGGCGTGCGGCTCGTGGTCGCCGCCCCGAACGTTCCGGTGGGCGACGCGACGCGGCGGGCCTTCGACCTCATCGCGGCGTCGGGCACCTACGGGCGGGACTTCGCGGCCCGCGCCCGGCGCAACGTCGTCAGCGAGGAGCCGAACGTGCGGCAGGTGGCCCTCAAGGTGAGCCTCGGTGAGGCGGATGCGGCGGTCGTGTACGTCAGCGACGTGACGCCCACCCTGCGCCCGAGCGTGCGGACGGTTGCCCTCCCTACCCGCTTCAACCCGACGGTGGCGTACCCCATCGGCATCGCCAGGAACAGCCCGAACGCCGACGCCGCCCGCGCCTTCGTGAGTTTCGTGCGCTCACCGGAGGGGCAGAGTGTGTTGCGGAAGTGGGGATTCCTGTCGGTTCGGTGAGGGTGGGGGGGTCGCCAGTCGCCAGTCGCCAGTCGCCAGAGGGGGCGTGGCAGGCTCGCCTTCTCTCTCTCGGGCGCTCCACAAAGCCGCAACCCACCACGACCCTTGACCTCACCTCAGCGGTCGCCGGATGACCCGCCCGCCCCCCTCCCCCGTCCCGGTCGCGCTCAGCCTGCTCCTCGCCGCGTTCCTGCTCCTCCCGGTCGCGGCGCTGCTCGCCCGTGGACTCAATGCGGACTTCCTGCCCACGCTGGCCTCGCCCGCCGTGGTGGACGCGCTGCGGGTGAGTGCCCTCACGACGGGGGCGGCGCTGGCCGTGACGCTGACGCTCGGTACACCCGTCGCGTACCTGCTCGCGCGGCGGCGTTTTCCGGGGCGTGACCTCCTTGATACGCTGCTCGACCTGCCGATGGTGCTGCCGCCCGTCGTGGCGGGGGTGGCGCTGCTCCTCACCTTCGGGCGGGCGGGGTGGTTGGGGCGTCCGCTGGAGGTGGCGGGCGTCTCGCTGGCCTTTACCCCCGCCGCCGTGGTGCTCGCGCAGGTGTTCACGAGCGCGCCCTTCTACGTCCGCGCCGCGAAGGCGGGTTTCCTCGCCTTCGACCCCGACGTGGAGGCCGCCGCGCGGGTGGACGGGGCGGACGCCTGGGCGACTTTCACGCGCGTCACCCTGCCCCTCGCGCTGCCGTTCCTGCTGGAGGGCGCGGTCCTCGCCTGGGCGCGCTCGCTGGGGGAGTTCGGGGCCACCCTCCTGTTTGCCGGGAGCCTGCCGGGCCGCACCCGCACGGTGCCCCTCGCCATCTATGGGGCGCTCGAAAGCGACCTCGCCCCCGCCCTCGTCCTCAGCGCGGGAATGGTCGTCCTCGCCTTCGGCGTGCTGTTCACGTTGCGCGTGCTGGCGGGGCGGCGTTCAGCATAGAAGTATCCAGAAAGCGCTGTTCAAACACGACAGAAGCAGGAGCGGTGGGCAAGCAAGGGTCGGGAGAACAAACAAGGCTGAGTCATCCTTTTGGCGGACCCCGCGCCGTTCCAAGCACCCGATGTATGCAATTCGACATCGAAAAAATGGAACAAGACGGCGACGCGGGCGACTGTATTCAACTTCGTCAAAGAATGATAAGGCTTGCGCGCTGTGTGAAAGGGATTCATACTTGGAGGGGAGGAATACCTATGGCCTACAAGAGACTGAGTGAGCAACTTCAAGAGCTGAGCAATCCCCAACGCAGCGACGCGCTCGTGCGAGCCTTCCGTGAGGCGGTGCGAACGGGAGAGATCGAGGCGACCGAGTTGCCCGAACGCTTCACGATGCCCAAAGAGTTCAAACGGCGCGGCGCGGAGGGCACGTATCAACGTGAGGCGCGCGAGATGCTGTTCGAGCCGTCGCCGAAGATCGAGAAGTGGTTCGAGGAGAAGAACCAGGAGTACGCCGCCGCTCCCCGCCGTGGACGCGTCCGCGCGAGCGTCGAGGCCATCGAGTCGGGCGAACTGGATTTCAAGTCGCTGGCCGAGGAAACCCGCCGCCGGATGCAGGCGAGCTACGAGAAGGGCCAGGCGCTCGGCAAGAGCCGGGGCCAGCGCACGGGCACGGGCGCAAGCAAGACCACCCGCACCACGAAGCGCAAGACGGCGAAGTAAGCAGGAGAACAGGGAGTTGAAATCTCGCCCCCGTCATCCAATCACGCGGATGATGGGGGCGAAGAGTTTAGATGGCACGTCCAGAGAGTCGCCAGTCGCCAGTCGCCAGAACAGCAAGGGCTATGCATTTGAGCTGTTAGGGCGTCTCCTCTTCTATCGGAACGTCGGTCAGGATGTTCAGCGGCAGGACCGACACTGCGCCGGACTGTCCCGGTATGCCTGTGACCCGTACGGCATACGAGGAGTTCAACCCGACCACCGCGAACACGTAGCCGTCCCGCTCGTACCCGGAAGCCCACGCCCTCCGGGTCTGGAGCGTCGGCAGGGACGCCGCGTGCCAGCCCTGAGCCAGCAGCGCCCGGTCGTAATACCGCTTGAGGGTTGTGGGCCGAACGTCGGCGGCCAGCAGGGAGCGGCGCAGCTTGAGCTTGGGGTGTTTGGGCTTCAGAGCGTCGAACACGGCGACCCAGGCGCGGGTGTCGGCCCCCATTACCGTGTCCCCAAAAGGAAGTTCAGCGGGAAGGGGCAGGACGCCGGGCGGCAGCGGCGGAAGGGACGGCGGCGCGGCACAGGCTCCCAGCGCCAGAAGGAGAGCGACCGCGCCCCCGTCCCCGCCTGCCCCTCGCTCACGCCGCCTAACGCGCCGTCCGCAGGTCCACCACGCGCCGCAGTTTCCCACCCTCACTCCGGGGCAGGGAGCCGGGTTCGCACAGCTCGCAGGCGATGGAAACGCCGACCATCATCTTGACGAGGCGGACGACCTCCCCGCGCAACTCGGCCCCCTGATGGGCGCTCTCAATTCGCAGCAGCAGGTCGTCCATCGTCCCCGTGCGCGACAGGACGAGTTGATAGTGGGGGCGCAGGTCAGCGAGGTGGGCGAGCGCCGCCTCGATCTGGGTGGGGTACACGTTCACGCCGCGCAGGATGAGCATGTCGTCGCTGCGGCCCCGGATGCCGTCCATGCGCCGCATCGTGCGGCCCGTGGCGTTCCCGCCGGGCAGCAGCCGGGTGATGTCGCCCGTCCAGTAACGCAGCAGGGGCATGGCAGTGCGGGTCATGGAGGTCAGGACGAGCACACCGTCCTCCCCGTCGGGCACCGGCTCGCCCGTCGCCGGGTCCACAACCTCGGGGTAGAAGTGGTCCTCCCACAGGTAGCTGCCCTGCCGCTCGGCGGCGTCCTCGTTCGACACGCCGGGGCCGATGATCTCCGACAGGCCGTAGATGTTCGTGGCGACCACGCCGAGGCGGGCCTCCACCTCGCGCCGCATCGTCTCGGACCACGGCTCGGCCCCCAGCACCGCGTAGCGCAGGCTGATCGTCTCCGGCGTGTGCCCCCGCGCGGCGAGCGCGTCGGCGAGGACGAGCGCGTAGCTCGGCGTGCAGGCGATGACCTCCGGCTCCAGGTCCTCGATCAGCGACACCTGGCGCTCGGTCCCGCCGCCGGACACGGGCACCACCCCCAGCCCCAGCCGCTCGCCGCCCGCGTGGGTGCCCAGCCCGCCCGTGAACAGGCCGTAGCCGTAGGCGTTGTGAAAGAGCATCCCCGGCCTCGCCCCCGCCGCGTACAGGCTGCGCGCCACCACCTCCGCGAACACGGCAAGGTCGTTCTCGTCGTAGCCCACGACCGTCGGCTTGCCGCTCGTGCCGCTGGAGGCGTGAATGCGGCGCAGGTCCGAACGGGGTACCGAGAACAGCCCGAAGGGGTACGTGTCGCGCAGGTCCGCCTTCCGTGTGAAGGGGAAGCGGCGCAGATCGTCGAGCGAGGTCAGATCATCCGGGGTGAGGCCCGCCTCCGCGAACTTCTGGCGGTACATCGGCACCCGCTCTTGCAGTCGGGCCACCGTCGCCTGCAAGCGGGAGAGTTGCAGGGCGCGCAGGTCGGGCAGCGGCATGGCCTCGGCGGACGGGTTGAACATGGAGGCTCCTTGAGAGGGGTTAAGGATTGGGCGTGATGGAGGTCTTTAAGCTCCTCCCCCTTGAGGGGGGAGGCCGGGAGGGGGTGAGCGGGCATGGCAACCTCAAAACCCTAAACTCCAACTGTTCTTTAGCCGTCAGTATCGCATCCGTCATCAAGAACGTCGGGAATCAGGCGGTGAGGGGCGCTCGTGGTCGCCTCGTTTCCCCCCTCTGCTTTGCAGCTCTACGAGTCCCAGCCTCCCCCACCAGGGGGGAGGGGCAAAAGATCAAGCCTCCGCCCGCGCCACCAGCGTCAGGATGGAGTAGGTGGCGACCAATACGTCATGTTGGTTCGTCACGTCCACATGCCAGCGCACGACTCCGGTAGGGCGCTCACCCTCCTTCGGGTCCTTCGCGGTCTTGCTCTGGACGGTGAGGCGGGCGCGGATGGTGTCGCCGAAGCCCACCGGCTCGGTGAAGCGCAGGCCCTCCAGCCCGTAGTTCGCCAGCACCGGCCCCACGCCGGGGTCCACGAAGAGGCCCGCCGCCGCGCTGAGGACGAAGTAGCCGTGGGCGACCCGCCGCCCGAACAGGCTCTCCGAGGCCCCGATCTCGTCGACGTGCGCGTAGAAGCGGTCGCCGGAGAGGGCCGCGAAGGCCATAACGTCCGCCTCGGTGACGGTGCGGCGTGGGGTGAGGAGGCTGTCGCCGACCTGCAACTCCTCGAAGGTCTTGCGGAAGGGATGAATCACGTCCTCGCGCACCCGCGCCCCGCGCACGTACTCGCCCGTGATCGCCGTCATGGTCGTCGGGTCGGCTTGCAGGGCCGTGCGGGTGAGGTAGTGCTTCACGGCGCGCAGGCCGCCCAGCTCCTCGCCGCCGCCCGCGCGACCAGGGCCGCCGTGCTTGAGGCTGGGGAGGGGCGAGCCGTGCCCGGTGGACTCCCCCGCGTCGTCGCGGTTGAGGATGTGGACGCGCCCGTGGGCACTCGCCAGCCCGAAGAACAGCTCGCGCGCCTCGTCCGCGTCGTGGGTGACGAGGCTGGCGACGAGGGAGCCGCGCCCGCGCCGGGCCAGGGCGGCGGCCTCCTCCAACCCCGCGTAGGGCATCAGCGTCGCCACCGGCCCGAAGGGTTCGAGGTCGTGCGCGGCCTCCCCGCCGCCCGACTCGCGGGCGAGGAGCAGGGTGGGGGCTATGAACGCCCCGGCGTCCCAGTCGCCGCCGCGCAGCTCGGGGCGCTCCCGACCGATCAGCACGTCGTTCTCGGCCTTGAGGCGTTCGATCACCTCCAGCACGCCATCGCGCTGGGAGGTGCCCACGAGCGGCCCCATCCGCACGTCGTCGCGGCTGGGGTCGCCCAGCGTCACGCCGGAGAGGCGCTCGCGGATGGCGTCGGCGACCTCCTCCACCCGGCCACGCGGCACGATCACGCGGCGGATGGCGGTGCATTTCTGCCCGGCCTTGCTCGTCATCTCGTTCACGACCTCGCGCACGAAGAGGGCGAACTCCGGCGCCTCCGGCGTCACGCTCTCGCCGAGGACGATGCAGTTCAGCGAGTCGGCCTCCGTGTTGAAGGGGACGCTGCGCCCCACGATGGTGGGGTGGACCTTGAGCTTGCTCGCGGTCGCCGCCGACCCCGTGAAGGTCACGAGGTCCTGTTCCTCCAGGTGGTCGAAGAGGTCCCCCGTCGTCCCGCAGATGAGTTGCAGCGCCCCCTCCGGCAGTAGCCCCGACTCGTGGATGGCGCGCACGACCGCCTCGGTGACGTAGGCCGTCTGCGAGGCGGGCTTCACGATGGCCGGAACACCCGCGATGAGGTTCGGCGCGACCTTCTCCAACATCCCCCACACCGGGAAGTTGTAGGCGTTGATGTGGACGGCCACGCCCTCACGCGGGACGAGCACATGGCGGCCCAGGAAGGTGCCCCCCTTGCCGAGCGGGTTCACGTCGTCCTCGACCACGAAATTCTGCGCGGGCAGCTCGCGGCGGGCCAGGCTGGAGTATGAGAACAGCGTGCCGATGCCGCCGTCGATGTCCACGAGGTTGTCGCGCCGGGTCGCCCCGGTGAGGTGCGAGAGGGCGTTGAACTCCGCCTTGCGCTCGGTGAGGTAGCCCGCCAGCGCCCGCAGCAGCCGCGCCCGGTCGTGGAAGCTCATCCGCCGCAGCGCCCGTCCGCCCGTCTCGCGGCCATAGCGCAAAGCCCCGGCGAAGTCCAACCCCTCCGACGACACGTAGGCGACGGGTCGCCCATAGGCGGCGTCGCGGATTTCCTGCCCGCCCTGCGCGGCGTGCCAGCGGCCAGACACGAGGGAGGCGACTTGGATGGGACGGGTGAGGGTGGTCATAGGCGGTCCTTTCGGGGCTGGGGGATGGAGTTATGGAGACTTCTGAGGATGGACTACCATTGTGTATGACGATCACCAACGAGCGCGACCTGGAAGGCATGAAATGGGCGGGTCAGGTCGTCGCCAGAACGCTTGAGGTCCTTAAAGCCGCCGTGGAACCCGGCATCACGCCCGCCGAACTGGACACGCTGGCCGGTCGAATCTTCGCCGAGCATGGGGCGTTCTCCGCTCCCCGCGCCGAGTACGCCGCTCCCGTGAACGTGTTTATCAGCGTGAACGAGGATATCGTTCATGGCCTGCCGACACAGCGTCCCCTCGCGGCGGGCGACGTGGTGTGCATCGATGTCACGCCGAACGTGGGGGGATACGTCGCCGACGCGGCGGTGACGGTGGCCGTGCCTCCCGTGTCGCCCGTCGCCGCCCGGCTGATGGCCTGTGCCGAAGCGGCGCTCGCCGCCGCCATGAGGGCCGCCCGCGCGGGGCGTCCCATGAACGGCATCGGCAAGGCGATTGAGACGGAAGTCGCGCGGCGTGGCTTCACCCTGCTGCGCGAATTGCAAGGGCATGGGGTAGGCCGGGCCATTCACGAGAAGCCCGACGTGCCGAACTTCTACCACCCGGCGTTGAAAAAGCCGTTGCATGAGGGACTGGTCATCGCCGTCGAGCCGATGGTATCCAGTGGCCGAGACTGGCGCACGAGAACCCTGCGGGACGGCTGGACGATCTCCACGACCGATGGGGGCATCGCCGCCCACTTCGAACACACCATCATGATTACGAAGGGTGCACCGCTGATTCTGACGGCCTGAAATGACCACTCCCCGCCCTGAAAGGCAAGGCTTCTCAGGCGACAGGTTGCCCATAGGCGGCGTCATGGATTTTCTACCCTCCATGCGCGGTGTACCAGCGGCTCACGACGAGGGGGGCGACTTGGATGGGGTGGGTGAGGGTGGTCATAGAGACTACTTGAGTTAGAGCAGATCGAAGGGAGTGAGAATGCCGACCAAGCAACGACCTTCACCCTCTTTGTCGAAAACCATTGCAGGAGAACCGTTCATCTTTTTAGAAGCCGTGTACACATCATCTGTTACACACAGCTCTTTAGCCCTCTTCAAGTCCTTGAGCCTCAGTCTAGGAGGCGCATGATGAACATATTTATCGCCGTCTGAGGAGTTCCTCCACGCTTTAGCCACGTATGCATCACTGACCAAATAATAAGTGCCGTCTTTATAGTATGGCAAGTACGAAAAGGAGTTCTCCAGCATCAATTCTCTAATCTTCTCCAATGTATAGAACTCAAGAATCTGGACTATATCATTAGACATAAGGTAGGAAACTTGAACATTAGACGGCATCAAAGACTCCTCCAACATCAGGGCCAGCTTGACGGCTCGGGAAGCGGTTTGACGGGCGAAAACGCCCCTATGAGCAAGGTCGTTTCGTGCATCAATCACCAGTCCAAAAAGGACATTGAGATCAGTTTGACTGCGTGCGGACACTTGACTCAAAAGAACGGTCTCACAACTTCCTAAACCCTTTAAACGCTTTTTTGCAAGGGTAGCGCCCAATTCCTCCAGGCAGAAGCAAATCGTCTTAAAGTCCTCTGCGTCTTCCAGCGTCTTATAACGGGCTGCTCGCAGACGGCGCAAAAAATAGACGGCCTGCTCATCGGACAGGCCGCTTGTCATACCGACTTCATCCCCTCGAACGGCTCCCTACAGCGGTTGCACACGTACATGCGCTTGCACAGGGCCGAGCCGAAGGAGGCGGTGACGCGGGTGTCAAAGCTGCCGCAGCGGGGGCAGGCAACGGGATGGGGGTCGAGGGTGATCAGGCCGCCGCCGTCCGACGGGCCGGGGGGCGCGATGCCGTACCGCTCCAGCTTCTCGCGGGCGGGCGCGGTGATGTCGTCGGTGCTCCACGGCGGGCTGATGACCGTCTCCACGCTCACCGTGTCGAAGCCCAGCGGCACGACCGCCCGGCGGATGTCCTCGCGGATGACGTGCAGGGCCGGGCAGCCCGAGAAGGTGGGCGTGAAGCGCACGGTCGCCATGCCCGCCTCCACCTCCACGCCGCGCACCATGCCCATCTCCACGATGTTGACGACGGGAATCTCCGGGTCGTTGACGTGGGAGAGGGCGTCCCAGACGGCGGTGATGGAAGCCTCCCCGCCCATCACCACGCCTCCGCGTTCGGGTGCTGGCGGGCGACGCGCTGGAACTCGGCGAGCAACGGCGCGAGGTGTTCGGTGTGCTGGGCGCGGGGCACGGGCTGGGCGTCGGGCGGCGTCAGTCCGCAGCGCCGCAGGTGGGCACCGACGAGGGTGAGCCAGCGGCCCCGCAGTTCCCCCACGTCGGGAAGAATGCCCGAGACGACGGCGGCCTCCTCCCCCTCCAACGGCTCGAAGAGGCCCAGGGCATAGGGCCACAGCTCGTCCAGCGCGGCGCGGGTGCGGCGGGTGCTCTCCGGCGTGCCGAGCGCGAGGCGTTCCACCCACAGGGCCGTATGTTCCAGGTGGAAGCGTTCCTCCCGCACGGCGAGGGCGGCGGCCTGCGCGACGGGCGCATACGTGCTACGCCGCGCCCCGTCCAACCACAGGAGTTCCCAGGCGTCGAAGAGGTACTGCCGGACCATCGTGAAGGCCCAGTCACCCCTCGGCAGTTCGGTCAGGGGGCTGTTGCGGAAGCTCTCCGGGTCGCGGTGAAAGGCGAGCGCGTCGGGATCGGAACCGTCGAGCGTTCTCCGCAGCTCCAGCCAGTTCATCGCGTGCCCCAGCTCGTCCTGCGCGATGTTCGCCAGGGCGATGTCCTCCTCCAGGATGGGCGCGTGTCCCGTCCACTCCGCGTCCCGGTGCGCGAGGAGGAGTTCATCGTCGGCGAGGGCAGTCAGGCGGGCGATCAGGGCGGCCCGCTCCTCGGCGGTGAGGGTCGGTGCCTCGGCGGTTTCACTCATGGTCGCCCCCCTTCCTCGGCGTCTTGTGCTTGCTGATGTGCTGGCCGACCACACCGTAACTGCTCTGCTGCTTGTAGGTCTTCTCTTTGGCGGGGGCGAACCAGCTCTCCACCGTGTCCGCGTCCTCGGGTGTGCCCACGAAGGCCGACACCGGGATGACCCACCAGACGAGCAGCCCGTCGCCGAACGCCTCCCGCGCCCGCTCTAACGCCGCCTGCGGGCTGTCGGCCTCCACCTCGCCGAGTTCGTCCACGAAGGTCATGGAGCGTTTGTGGGTCTTCTTGGCGAAGACGCGGTAGGGCTGCGCCTCCCCCGCCTCGCCCGGCAGCCGCACTCCCGCGCCCAATTCCTCCAACGTAACCGCGTGAATGTCGGCGGCCCGCACCGCCCGCAGGCTCACGGCGGAGGGACGGCGGGCGAAGACGCTGCGCGCCGTGTACAGCGCGTGGTCGGCGTCGGTGGCATGGACGCTGCCGACCGCCTGATGCACCTTGCCGGGGCCGTCCTGCTTGAAGACCTCCCAGCGGGGCCATTGGGTATCGGGGTGGGGGTGGGTCATAGGTCTCCTGTCATGGGGAAGCGGGCGGTGAGGGAGGAGTGGTCTCCTGCGCCTCGCCGCCCGCCGCCCCGCACGCTCAGTCCGCCGCTTGCGCGACCTGCCGCGCCGAGTACGCTTCCATCGCCTCGCGCACCCACGCGCCGTCCTCGTGGGCCTGACGACGGGCACCGAGGCGTTCCTTGTTCAGCCCCTGCTTGCCCTTCACGACCGCCCAGAACTCGTCCCAGTTGATCGGCCCGTGCCGCCAGTTGCCGTCCGCGTCCTGATGGAGGTCGGGGTCGGGGATGGTCAGGCCCGCCTCCAGCAATTCGGGGACGTGCTCGTTGATGAACTCCTGGCGCACCTCGTCGTTCGTCTTGAGCTTGATGCCCCAGCCCGCCAGCGCCCCCGTGTTGGGGCTGTCGGCGTCGTGCGGGCCGAGCATCATCAGGGCGGGCCACCACCAGCGGTTCAGGGCGTCCTGCGCCATCTGGCGCTGCTCGGGCGTGCCCCCCGCGTAGGCGACGATCATTTCCTTGCCCTGCTTGTGGTGGAAGGTCTCCTCCGAGCAGATGCGGACCATCGCACGCGAGTAGGGGCCGTAGGAGCAGCCCGCCAGCATCGTCTGGTTCTTGATCGCCGCGCCGTCCACCAGCCAGCCGATCATGCCCACGTCGGCCCAGTTCTGGGTCGGGTAGTTGAAGATGCTCGAATACTTCGCCCGGCCCTCCAGCAGCGCGTCAAGCATCTCCTCGCGGGTCGCGCCCAGGGTCTCGGCGGCGTGATAGAGATACTGGCCGTGCCCCGCCTCGTCCTGCACTTTGGCGATGAGGATGAGTTTGCGGCGCAGGCTCGGCGCACGGGTGATCCACTCCCCTTCGGGAAGCATCCCCACGACTTCCGAATGCGCGTGCTGCGAGATCATGCGGATGAGCTGGCGGCGGTACTCGGCGGGCATCCAGTCACCGGGTTCGATCTTCTCCCCACGAGCGATACGGGCGTTGAACGCGGCGTGCTGCTCGGCGGTCTCGATCTGCTCCATCTGTAGGGTCATGGGGGTCCTCCCTGGGTGACTGGTCCTGACGGCTGAGGCTAACGCTTGTTAGGACAGTATACGGGAAGGTGAGGAAGGTGTCAAATAAGTCTCAGTCGGGGAAAACTCTGTTTTTGAGGGGGACGAGCTAACGCTCATTAGCCTTCTCGCCCGAGCAGTCGAGGTTTGGCCGCCCCCTTCCCCACCTGTTACCATGCCGTTCTGATGCCCCCCAGCCCGCCCCCCTCCGAACGCAAGGAGCAGATTTACCGCACGGCGGCGCGGCTGTTTTCCGAGATGGGCTACCGGGCCACCTCCATGCGGGACATCGCGGCGGCGCTGGGCATCAAGGCGGGCAGCCTGTACTCGCACATCGAGGGCAAGGAGGACCTGCTGTGGGGCATCGTGACGCGGGTGGCCGACGAGTTCGACGAGGCGCTGCGCCCCGCCGAGGACCACCGGACGCCGCCCGACGAACGGCTCGTCGCCGCGCTGGAGGCGTACACACGGGTCGTCACACGCAACCTGGAGTACGCGACGGTCCTCTTCAGCGAGTGGCGGCAGCTTCCGCCGGAACGTCAGGCCGCGATCAAGGCGCGGCGGGACGCGGTGGAGCGGGTCTTCCGGGGCATCATCCGCGACGGCGTGGTGGCGGGCACCTTCGCGCCGGACACCGACATCAAGCTCACGGCGGTGCTGGCGCTGTCGGGGGCCAACTGGCTGCCGAACTGGTTCAGGCCAGAGGGCGACCTCTCGCAAGGTGACGTGGCCGACACCTTCACGCGGCTGATCCTGCGCGGGATCGAGGTGAGGAAGGAGGCGGGGTGAGGTTGGACGGACGGCGGGACGAGCCTGCCCGCTCGTTCGGGAGGACAACGAAGGGAAAACGCCCTGCCTCTAGACTTCTCCACCTACGGCGGCAGGAGCGCGCCTCACAGCGGTGTCCCCATGAGTTGAAGGCACCCTCCTTCCACTCATGGGGTCCGAGCAGAGCGAGAAACCGTGATACGGAGCGGTCGAAGTGGAGTGGATGGGGGTGCTTTCCTCCCATCCACAGAACGGAGTACCGCGATCACGCCCCTCAACCCCGTTTCTTCTCCCACATCCGGGGAGTGGCGGGAAAAGCAGTCTGACGCCGCGACCGCCTCCACTCGGTCTCCTCCACCAGAGCCTTGATTTCGGCGTCGAGCGACGCCAGCTCCTCCCGGCGTCTTCTCAGGCGTTCGGACAGGAGATGCAGCGTCTCCGCCCGCTCCCGTGGATCAGGGCTGTCCCAGTGGATACCCAGCGGCGAGTCGTCGTCCATGCGTACAGGAGAACCCTCCGTCACCTGTAGGGGATAACACGTTCGGGAGCCGATCTTGGATTTTCTCTCAGCCCTCGCACGAGTTGGGCGAAGGCCCCTTTATCCGGCATTTCCAGCGGCGTCCGACGGCGACCAGAGAGAAGACGAGGCCCCCGGCACCCCGGAGAACCCCCGTCTCAGGCGGCTCTTCCTGCTCGTCTTTACTTCGTTCCCACCGGCTCGTGGTCCTCCGGGTCGGCCCAGGGGTCCAGCACGCACTTGATGCAGCCCTCGTGCTTGTGCTTGAAAATCTGGTAGCCGTGGGGAGCCTCGTCGATGCTCAGGCGGTGGGTGATGATCACCGAGGGGTCGATCTCGCCGCGCTGAATGTGGCCGGTGAGGCGGTCGAGGTAGCGGTGGACGTGCGTCTGCCCGGTCTTCATCGTCAGGCCCTTGTTCACGAAGGCACCGAGCGGAATCTTGTCGGCGAGGCCGCCGTACACGCCGGGCACGCTGACGGTGCCGCCCTTACGGCAGGCCATGATCGCGGCGCGGAAGGCGTGGGGGCGGTCGCTCTCCAGCACGCGCGTCGTCTGCTTCACGGCGTCGGCAAGGCCGCCCGGCCCGCCCGCGTGCGCCTCCAGGCCCACGGCGTCCATCACGGAGTCGGGGCCGCGCCCGCCCGTCATCTCCTTGAGGCGCTCGAACACGGGATCGGTCTCGTAGTTCAGCGTCTCGGCCCCGGCCTGCCGCGCGAGGTCGAGGCGTTCGGGGAAGCGGTCGATGGCGATGACCCGCTCGGCCCCGAGGAGGAAGGCGCTGCGGATGGCGAACTGCCCCACCGGCCCGCACCCGAACACGGCCACCACGTCGCCGGGGTGGATATTGCAGTTCTCGGCGGCCATGTAGCCGGTCGGGAAGATGTCGGTGAGGAAGAGGACCTGCTCGTCGGTCAATCCCTCGGGCACCTTGTACAGGTTCTCGTCGGCGTAGACCGTGCGCGCGAACTGCGCCTGCCCGCCCGCGTAGCCGCCCGTGATGTGCGAGTAGCCGTACAGCCCCGCCGGGGAGTAGCCCCACAGGGCCTCGGCGAGCTTGGGATTCGGGTTGGAGTTGTCGCACAGCGAGGTCAGACCGTGTTCGCAGTACCAGCACTTGCCGCAGGCGATGGGAAAGGGCACGACCACCCGGTCGCCGACCTTGACGCGCCGGACCTCCGGGCCGACCTCCACGACCTCGCCCATGAACTCGTGGCCGAGGATGTCGCCGTGGACCATGCTGGGCACGTAGCCGTCGAGGAGGTGCAGGTCCGAGCCGCAGATGGCGGTCGCCGTCACCCGCACGATGGCGTCGGTGGGTTGCAGCAGCTCGGGGTCGGGCACGCGCTCCACCGAGACGCGGTTGATTCCATTCCAGACGACGGCCTTCACGTGGTCCTCCGGTTGTCGTACATCTTCGCCTCCGCCTTCATCGCGCCCTTGCGTCCACTGGGCTGGCCCTCGGTGGTCGGTTCCTGCCCGACCTCCAGCCGCCGCTTGAGCCGCCGCAGGTCATCCCCGACCTGCTCGCCCGGTTCCTCGCCGAGGATTCGCGCCACGACCGCCCCCAGCGTGCCTCCCGGCGGGCGATACGTGATCGAGACGTGGAGTTCGGTTCCCCGGTTGCCGGGCGCGGGCCGGAAGTCCACATGGCCCTCGTTGGGCACGGTGGCCCCCTCCAGCGAGCGCCACGCGATGCGCCGTCCCGGCTCGTCCTCGGTGATCTCGGCGTCCCATTCGACGCTCGTGCCGAGGGGGGCCTTGGCGACCCAGTGGGAGCGCCGCCCGTCGCCGTCCTGCACCCGCACCGATTCGAGGTGACTCATGAAGTGCGGCAGGTTCTCGAAGTTGCGCCAGAACGTGTAAATCTCGTCCACGGGCTTACCGATGGTGACGGCCCGCTGCACGATGATGTTGTCGTCCTCGGTGCGCTGCACGCGCGTGACGGCGCTGCCCACGCTGCGGCCCAGCGCCGCGCCGGAGATCAGGAGGGCACCTCCCGTCCCCAGCAGGATGCCCGACTGCCCGCCCTGCCGCAGGCTCAGGAGGATGAGACCGACCCCGAGGCCGCCGAAGAGCAGCCGCTCGGCGGGGCTGGAGTTCTGCGGGCTGACCTGTTCTGTCTGTGTCGTCATCGGCCCCTCACCCCCCGGCGGGTCAGGGCGCGGGCGCACAGCACGTCCGCGACGGTGATCGCCGTGATCATCGCCAGCGCGTTGCCCGTGCGTTTGCGTGCGGTGGGGTGGTCGTCCGCCTGGGCACCGCCCAACGTCGCCAGATCGATCACGTCGCCCGCCACCCGCGCCCACACCCAGCCCGTGGCGGCAGCGGGTTGCGTCAGCAAGCCCACCCCCGCGATGAGTTCGCGCACCCCGTAGGCCCGCACGAGCGTATTTCGCTCCGGCACGCCGAGGAAACGGCTCAGTTGCCCCGGCGCGACCACCTCCAGCGTCCCCAGCCCGACGCTCAACCAGCCCAGTCCACGGGCCACCTGTTCTGCCTTCATGTCTGCCCTCCCCCTCCTGCGCTCGTGCGGCCCCTCGTCCCAACCGGGACAGGGCGGCCCCTCGCGTGAGGCATCCATCCTTGCCCCCCGGCTCATTCCGGCACAAGGACCCTGACCCGCAACTCGCCATAGGTTTGCTTCACGTTGTGAGGTTCTTCTCCGCAGAGGGCGGGCCTGCCCCCTCCGTACTGGAGAAGACAGGCCCGCCCTGAACTGCCCCTACCTCGCCAGAGTTCCCAGCAGGTCGCGGGCGGCTTGCAGGTGGCGCTGCAAGACGGGGAGGGTGCGGCTCGCGTGGGCCTTGAGCTGCGGGTTGGCACCGCTCAGCTCGCTGTAGGCGCGGAAGAGGTTGACGGCCTGCTCGTGCGCGGTGATCTGCGTGGTCACGTAGGCGCGGTCGAACGCGGCACCCCGCTGATTTCGCAACGCGGCGAGGTCGGTGAGCTTGGGACCCTCCAGCGCGGTCGGGAGCCGTAGCCCCAGCCGGGGTGCGAGGGTGCTGAGCTGGCGGCTGGCCGCCGTGTGGTCGCGGATGATCTCCTGCGCCAGCGACTTGACCCGCGTGTTACTTCCCTGCCCCGCCGCGAGTTGTGAGGACTGAAGCTCGAACAGGTCGCCGTACGTGGCCTGCTGCGCGAAGCAATTGTCGGTGTCGCTCAGCCGCGCCCCGCTCGTGTTGCCGGAAGTCGGCGTGCCCGTGGTGGACGTGGAGGAGGTGCCGCCCGTCGCGCCGCTCGTGCCCGTGCCCGTCCCTGTCCCGGTCGTGCCGGTGGTGCTGCCCGTCCCGGTGCTGCTCGTGCCCGTGCTTCCCGTCGTGGTGCCCGTGCCTGTCGCCCCGCTCGTGCCGCTGGTCGTCCCGGTCGTGTTCCCGGCGCTGCCCGTGGTCGTCCCCGTGCTCGCGCTCGCGGTTCCGGTCGTGTTGGACGCGCTGCCCGTCGCGCCAGCGGTGCCCGTGCTCGTCCCGCCGGACGTTCCGCTCGTCGTGCCCGTCGTGCCGGTGGTGCCCGTCCCGGTGCTGCCGGAGGTGCTGCCGGAAGTCCCGCCGGTCGTGCCCGAACCGGAGCCGGTGCCGACCGTGCCGCCCGTTCCTGTCCCCCGGTTGTTGGTGTTGCCGGAGCTGGCGGCACCCGCCACCGTGCCCGGACCGGAACCGACGCCCACTGTGCCGCCCGTTCCCGTGCCACGGGTGGCCGCGCCCGTGCCCGTGCTGGTGCCCGTGGCGGTGGTGCCTCCTCCCGACGTGCCCCGACCCGTCAGCCCGCAAATCTGGGTGGGGGAGGTGGCGGGGGCCGTTCCGGGGGTGGAGGGGGTGGTGGGCGTGGGGGCGGTGCCTGGGGTGGTGGAGGGGGTCGTCGTGGAGGGGGTGGTGGACGTGCCGCTCTGCTGCGCGAGGGTGGCACCACCCAGGGCGAGCGCGCACCCCAGGCCGAGAACGATGGGACTCCAGCGGAAGACGGGGGAACGTTGCATGGAAAGCTCCTGGCGTGAGACGACTTGGGACGAACGCGGACGGGGAAAACGTCGTGCGGGGCAACCGTGTGGACTGGAGGGCGGGACCCGGTGCTCATCCTCGTGTGGCGGCGCGGGGCCGACGTGAGGGCGGCGGTGAGACTGCCGGAACCGCCCTCTCACTCCGGCGTGGGCTGACATGAAGCACCGTTGCGGCGGTTCTCACGGTGGGGAGTTCGGGCCGGACTGCGCGAGGGGCGGACCCTCCCGACATGCGGACGGGCACGTGCCGCCCTGCGGAACCGCAACGCCCGGTCATCCACCTTTCATCCCGCCCCTGGGGCGTCCGGCGAGAGTGAGGCAGCCCGACCCCAGGAGGACCGCACCCATGAACCCCACACAGCTCAGCCGTGAACTGCGCCTGGCGCAGACGCCCGACCTCCGCCGCCGCCGCTGGATTCTCGGCCTGTCGCTGCTCGGCACCGCGATGGGTCAGGCGGTGGCCCTCTACCAGACCGGGATCATCCGCCGCCTGCCCGACCCTCCCCTCCCCGGCATCGACTCGAACAAGGTGGACGCCTCGGACTACGCCTACAAACGCCTGCAAACTCCCGACGCCCTGATGATGATCGTCAATTACGGCGTGACCGCGTGGCTCGCGGGTGCCGGGGGCAAGGACCGCGCGACCGAGGTGCCGCTACTGCCGCTGGCGATGGGCCTGAAGGTGTTGGGGGACGCCGCCTTCGCCGCCGAGCTGGGACGCGAGGAGTGGCGCGAGAACAAGGCCCTGTGCGCCTACTGCCAGGTGGCGACCCTCGCCTCGCTCGCCTCCATTCCGCTCGCCTTCCCCGAAACCCGCCGGGCGATCCTGACCCTGCTGGGCTGACGGCCTGACAGATTTTATGAGGGCGAACGAAAAACGAGCTGCCAGCCGACTTCGAGCGTTGTTTGTAGTACAGTATGAGGGCGTTTTCGTCCGCTCAGTGGCTCAGGGTCAGGCTTACCCTGG